>CAXRGI010000270.1:0-15974 GCA_964229935.1 Opitutales bacterium | reverse complement strand
GTCGGAGCGGCGGTTTCGGGTCGCGGCATTCTCAGACCCGGGCGCATCTGCTTTTTGATGCCGTGGCGGAAGCCCTATCCCTACTATTACCGCGGCATCGAGATGCCGGGCAACGGGGTCGCTCTTTACACCGAGGGGGTTGAGCACGTCGGGCGCGGCTCGGGACCGGGCGCTTGGACGCTCTTCGTCATCGAAGGCGCACGCTTTCTCCAGCACTTGTCGCGCTTCCAGGGCGGGGCGGACGGCCCCGCACCACGCTCCTTCATCCCGATCGAACTTCACCCGCAGCGGCGGGCCAAGGTGGAAGGGATTGTCAACGAGATCGCCCGGGCCCGCCTCGATCCGCAAAAGGCCGAGTCCTACCGGCGGCCCGCGGTGCTGCGGACGTGCGAGGAGACGATCCTCGACACGTTTGCGGAGGAGATTTCCGCAGGCACCGACGTCGTCGGCTCACCGAGCCGACTGCGCTATCTGTCGCTTTCCGAGGTCGTGCTGCGGGCCTGGGAGCTGGCGCGGCAATTGCCCAACGAAAATCTCCGCTTGGAGGACCTCTGCGCCGCCACCGGGGTCAGCGCGCGTCAGGTGCAGAACGCCTTCATCGCGATGACCGGGCTGCGGCCGACAGCCTTTCTTCGAGCGCACCGGCTGCAACGCGCCCGAAGGATGCTCCTTTCGGGGGATGCGGATAGCGTCAAGGCCGCCGCCTACAGCTGCGGATTCCCCGACCTGGGGCGTTTCAGCGCGTTTTACCGGAAAATGTTCGGGGAGCTCCCCCGCGTCACCCTCCTGCGTGGCACCGGTAAGCCCTGCTACGGGGTCTAGGCGGATCGGATCCCGCTTCCACGCCGCCAGGCTGAGGGAAACGTCGCGTGTTCAGAACCGCGTCGTGAAAAGACCCGACCGACGCACTCAGCTTCAGCCCCGCCTCAATCGCGTTCCACCCCGATAAACTTCGCCGCGTTGCGCCACGCCACACGCTCGCGATCGGCCGGCGAAAGAAAATCGAGGTTCTCCAACTTGATGAGCGAACCGCCCGCGTAGTCGAACGGGAGGTGGGAGCCGAACGCCAGCGCCTCGACCCCCAGCGTCTCGATCAGCTTCGGCACCTCCGCCCGGTACACCACCTGCATGCGCGCAAAGTCGATCAGCACGCGACCGCGCATTCCCGCCGCGGCCAGCATTCCTCCGTCCAAACCGGCCCAGTTGCTGAGGATGAAACGCAGCGCGGGAAACGTCTTCGCGGCGGCGATCACCGGTCCGATTGCGAGGTCCTCGGCCCGGTCCCAAGCGTGCCGTTGGCGGCGGTCCTCGAAGCGCTGGGTCAAGAGCACCGGCACGCCGCTCGCCGCGATTCGGGCCAGCGCCGCGCGACCAGTCTCGTCGTCGAGCGCGTAGCCGTGGTGTTCGGGCAGCAGCGTGACGGCGCGAGCCTTCCCCTCGCCGGTAATTGCCGTGAAGTCCCGTTCCCAGCCGGCGTATCTGGGATTCACCGTCGCCACCGGCACGAGCCGTTTCGCCCACGGCTGCACGTCAGACCACAGCTCCTCGTTGCCGCGGTGGGTGTCGCGGTAGAACACCGCGGGGAGCGACGATACCAAAGCGCGGTCGATGCCATGGCGGTCCATCAACGCGACGACCTCGGCCGCGCTGCGCGCCCGCAGGCTGCGGAACGGGTAGTGGCCGACGTAGGCGTTGATGTCGAAAATCACGCGATCCTCCGGTCCAGCAGTCGCTGGTAATTGCGCCAAAAGATGTCCTCGCGCTGCTCCGGCGTGAGGTCGGCCGAGAGCACCTTGCCCACACCGCCTTCCATCGTGGCGTCCGTGGCGAAAATCACGCGTCGGTGGCCCAGCTCGCGCACGCAACGCCCGATGGTGTCGTCCTCGAGCACGCTGCCGCTCGTGTCGAGATACACGTGCGGAAAGTCGCGCAACGCCCGGATCGTCCACTCCCAGTCCCCGCCGCCGTTGATGTGGCCGAGGATCAGCATCAACTCCGGGTAGCGACGCGAAAGTGCGCCAAAATCGAGGGCGTGTGACGTCCTGGGCTGGGCCGCGAGCGCGCGCGGGTCGGTCAGATAGGCGGAATGCCCGAGAAACAGGACGCGGCGCGCGATGCACTTCTCGGCGATCGGAAACACCACGGGATCCGAATACTTGAACTGGTTGTAGAGCTTCACGCCGATCATCCCGGCGTCGACGCAGCGGTCGATCTCGTCGAGGGCCGCGGCGCCGTTGCCGGGCTGCACGAAGCAGTAGCCACCGATACGGTCCGGGTAGCGTTTCATGGCCGCGAGCACGGCGTTGTTGGACTCCCGCACGAGCTCGAGGTTGGCCAGTAGTCCGGCGGTGACCGGCCGGGAGCAATAGAGACGCGCGATCCCGAGCTTGTCGGCCGCGGCGATCAGTCGCTCCACCTCGGCCCAGTCCGAGTTCGGACGCGCTCCAAGGCCGAAAACGTGGTTGTGGGCGTCGAGCTTGCGCATCGCGCGCCAGCCGGCGGGCAGGCCGCGGGCGCCGGATGAATCGCCGGGACTCCCCTTCCCGGCCGATCGACCAGCCAGCGCCAGCGCGCCGAGGAAGCCCGAGGCCTGGACAAAGCGGCGGCGGGAGCGGTTCATGCGTCAGTTCCAGTCCGTTTCCATCGCGTGCGCGTCGTCAGAACTGCCCGCGCATTCCGGCCGCGAAGCTGACACCTTGGTTGGTCCGGAAAAACTTCAGGCCGTTCTGGGTGACGTCCGTTCGCGCGGGTTCGTCGGTGATATTCACGACGTCGAGGAAAAGTGAATACCGCCGGTTGATGCGGTACTGGAGCTTCACATCCATGCTCAGCCTCGACTCCGCCCAGACCTCGATGGGGTTCAGCGTGCTCTTGTATTTGTCGTCGGTCCAGTTCGCCAGCCAGCGGGCGTCCAGACCGCCGATGCGGAAATTCAAGCCGGTGTTGCCGCTGCGCGGCGCCAGGTTTCCGAGGCGGTTTGTCGTAACCGTCGCGCCGAAGTCACCCTCGCTTTCGAGGTAGGTGAAGTTGGCGAAAGCCCCGAGCCCCTTCCACACGCCGGGCAGGAAACTGAACTGCTGCTGGTAGCTCAATTCGACGCCGCGGACTGTCGCGCTGCCGATGTTCCGTGCGATCGACAGCGTGTAGCCCGCGTAAAGGCCCTGGCCGTCAAGCCCCTCGTTTCCTACCGTGGAGGCAAAGGTGCGGAAGTAATCGGAAATGTTCTTTCGGAACACACCGAGGCTGAACAACCCGACGGGCTCGAAGTACTTTTCGACGCTCACCTCGAAGTTGTCCGTCAGGTAGGGCTTCAGGTCCGGATTCCCCATGGAAACGGTGCGGGCGTCGGCGTTCTCGGTGAGCGTCGGGATCAGGTTGGCCACCGGCGGCCGCGAGATCGCGCGGTTGTAACTAGCTCGGACAAGCACCGAGCGGCCCGCGTCGTACACGAAGTGCAGCCCGGGGAAAGTGTTCCGGTACCGGCCCGTGGACGTGATCGCCCGAACAAAGGACCGCTGGGCGCGCCCGAGATTGGCGGAGACGGTGACGGGATCGAGGCTCGCTCCGCCGACGCTGTTGCCGCCCCACGTCGCGGTCGTGTTGCGGACCCAGGACCGGCCCTCGGTCGTGGTCTCCTCCACGCGGAGTCCACCCAACACGCGCAATCGCCCGAACTTCACCGAAGCCTGCGCGTAGGCGGCGGAAATCTCCTCCCGAAAGCGGGTCCGGCCGGCCATCGTTCCCGTGTAGCTATTGTAGGCGTCGGCCGCGGTCTGCTTCCAGTAGCCGGCGGGCGCCTCGTGCGGCTTGGACATGAACGGAAAGGGTCCGTAGCGGCCGTCGCCCTGTTTGTAGATGACGTCGGCGTAGGGCTTCATCGAGTCGTCCGCCGAACCAGCGACACCGTCCGCACCCACGAAGGAGTAGATGCCGAGATCGGTCCACGGGTTGCGCGTGTCGTCGGACCACTTGAGGCCCGCTTTGAAGACGACGGGGTTCCGCGTGTCGAGGCGCTGCGTGAAATCGGCGCGCAGTCCGTAGAGGTCGTTGGCCGCCTTGTAGGACTGCTTCTGCATGGAGGTCATCACATAGCTCGCGGGATCGAAGACCGATGGCCCCGCGGTCTGGCGGAAGAGCGGGTACCAAGGGTCCTGACCGCGGCGATCGATCTCGAAACCGATCCCGGCGGCCGCGGTGGCGGGGGTACGCGCCTGCGCGCGGATCCAGCCGGGGTACGAGATGTCGGCGTGGGAGTAGCTGCCGCGCAGGGCGAGCGTGGCGCTGCGGTTGAAGAGCTTGAACTCGGTGCCGCTGCTCAGGGCGTAGTTGCGGGAGTTCTTCGTGAAGGCCGGGGTCGCCTCGCTGATCGCGATCGAGGCGGCATGGGGCAGCAGCGTGGAGAAGTCATAGGTGCTGCCGGGCGCGAAGTTGGCGGCGGTGGCGGCGGGGTTGCCGATGCCGGGGCGGTAATACTGCTGATACTGGTCGTTTGTGTTGAAGGAGAGTCGCAGGTACGCGTAGGCGTCCGGCGAGAGCTTGTAGTCGAGATTCAGGCCGGCGTTGCGAGCGACCGCCTTGTAGCCGAAGTCGCCGGTGCCGAACAGCCGCGTGAGCGGGTTGGCCGAGGTCGGATTCAGGTAAGTCTGCGCGAAATTATACAGCACCCCGCCCGGCCCCATCTCGTCCTGCGTGGTGGCGGACGTGCGGTGATTGAAATTGAGCGCGACGCCGAGATTCCTTTTTCCGCCCAGCACGTCGAACACGTCGGAGTAAGCGAGGCTGAGAAGATCAAGGCCGTCAGGCCGGTCCTTGAAGGGCGTGCCACTGAAGCCGCGTTTACGCCACATGGTGCCGGCGGTGACGGTGATCCGACGCCCCGGGGCGTCGAAACCGCGGCGGCTGACGAGATTCACGAAGCCCGCCACCGCGTTGGCATCCTGCTCGGGTTGCGGCGCCTTGATGAGCTCGACGGTCTCGAGGTTGCCGGTGCCCATCTGCTCGATCTGGTAATCGCGGCTGCCGGAAGTGCCGGTCGAGGTCGCCACTCGGTCCCCATCGACCATCAGGGCGGAAAACCCGGGCCCCATGCCGCGCACATAAAGGCTGCGCACCTCGCTCCCGACGATGTCGGTGGTGATCCCGGGCAGACGCTGCAAAAGTTCACCGGGGTTCGCGGCGGGATTACCAAAGGTGTCCGTGGCGGCGACCCACTTGGGGTTATCCGAGTTCCGCTGCGTCTGGATCGCCAGCGCGCTGCCCTCGCGGACACTCGTGACGGAGAACTTCTCCAGGCGGTAGACGGATGAGGTCAGCTGCACGTCGCGCGTCACCGTGGCTCCGGGCGGGACGCTCACGGTGAGTTTCACGGCATCGAGGCCCGCGTAGCTCACAACCAGCGTGTGCGTGCCGGCCGGGACCGGGAGGGAGAACGCGCCGTCGCGCTCGCTCGCCCCGTTGATGGCGGTGCCCTCGATGCTCAGCGTCGCGCCCGGCAGGAGATCGCCCGTGGCCTGGTTGGAAACGGTGCCGGTGATCAGGCCGGTCTGGGCGAACAGCAGCGAAGCGACGCCGAGGAAGGCGAAGGTCGCGGCGCGACGAAACAACCGAATCCAGGCGCGAGGGCCCGGCTGCGGACGTGCGGGGTGGTTCATGGTCGGAGCGGGTTCAGACTGTGAAGTGTTTCGCCACTTTGCGGACGGCTGCGCCGACCTCGCGCACGTGGGCCTCGTCCATCGATTCGTTGAGCGGGCATTGGACGCCGGTGGCGAGAATAGCCTCCGCTTCCGGGCAACGCACCCGTGAGTAGTCCATAGCCGTAAGTCCCGCCTCCTTGATGGGCCACCGCCCGGCGAAGAACGCGTGCTCGCGAAACACCTTGGTGCCGTAAACCGGCACCGGAATGTAGCCGGCCGAGGCCGAGGCGCCCTCCGCGCGCACGGCCTCGACAAACTCCGCGCGCGAGCACTGCAGGCGGTCCAGCCTCAGACGAAAATAGAAGAACCAGAACGTGCCGCGATCCCCTTCGGCCAACGCGGGCGGTATCACGGCGGGAAGGCCGGAAATTTCCTCGATGAACGCACGGCCGAGGGCGGCACGCTTTGCCGCGATCGCCTCCAACCGCTCCAGCTGCGCCGCACCGAAGGCCGCCTGCAACTCGCTCATCCGATAGTTTGTCGCGAGCACGCCCGTCTGATCCCACGTGAAGCCCGCGGTCCCGCGGTCGAAGCCTTTGTCACCGAACTTCTGCAGCGCCGGCCCGATGCGCGGATCGCTTGAGGCGACCACGCCGCCGTCGCCCGTGCCGATGTGCTTCGAGTTCATCAGGGAGAAACAGGCCGCGTGCCCGATCGTGCCCACGGGGCGCCCGCGGTAGCGCGCCCCCCACGCCTGCGCGCAGTCCTCGATCAGGATCAACCGGTGTTTATCCGCGATGGCCCGCAGCGCATCCAGATCGCACGGGGTGCCCGCGAGGTGCACGGCGATGATCGCCTTGGTGCGCGGCGTGATCGCGCGCTCCACCGCCGCCGGATCGAGGTTGTAGGTCGATGAGCCCAGATCCGCGAAAACCGGAACCGCCTGCTGGAAGAGGATGCCCGTCACCGTGCCGAAATCGGTGACCGGCGAAGTGATGACCTCATCGCCCGGTCCGACGCCCGCCGCCGCCACGGCGATGTGGAGCGCCGCCGTGCCGGACGAACACGTCATCACGTGGTCGCGCGGGCAGTGCCGTTTGAAGCGCTCGATGAAGAGCGCGGTCTGTTTGTTCACGCCCTTGCCCAGCCAGTAGAAGATCGACGCCTGCGCGATGGCCTCGGCCACCTGCTTCTGCTCGCGCACGTCCCAGCGCAGCCATGCTCCCGGCTTGGTTTGCACCGCCTTCGGGCCGCCGAATTTGGCAAGTCGGCCGTCGGCTCCGGGCGCCTTGGCATCGGCCCCGCGCAGCCGGGCAGGAAGCTGAGCAGCAAGCCAGGCGGCCGCGCTGGACGCGACAAGCCTCCGCCGCGAAATGGACCCTCTCGCCGCCGGGGTAAGCATGATGAAAAAGGACGATGCAACCCCCGCCCGAAGTAAAGTTAACAGCTGCCCAAAAACCGTCTGACGGTTCGGGGCAGGCTCTCCAGTCGCGGAATCTTCTCCGCCCGTACGACGAACGATGGTGGTTCGCTAATGACAACCGCCACCTGCGCCGTAAAAAACCCAAGGATGGTCACTTCCTCTCCCGCTGCGCTTCGGCGGTTTCTTTGCACCGGCGCCACCGTCGTCGCGTTCCCCGCGCTGCTCGCCCAGGTGCGGCCGCCGATGCCGCCCGAAAAGCCGGAGGCGCCCGTCGTGCTCGCCCAGTTCGAGGTCAGCGCCGAGGGCGACGACGGCTACAAAGCCGCCAACGCGATCTCGGGTACGAGTTTCAACACCGCGCTCCTTGATCTGCCCCGCCCGGTCGAGGTGATCACAGCCGAGTTCATCGAGGATATCGGCGCCAAGGAGATCGGCGAGGCGCTCAAATACAGCGGAAGCATGTCCGACAACGGCAACGCGACGCCCGAGGACGTGACCGGCAACAATTTCTACAACCGCGGCTTCCAGTCGTTCACCAGCTATCGCAACGGCTACCGATCCTTCGGGGTGGCGGACACCCTGTTCATCGATCGCGTCGAGATCATCAAGGGCCCGTCCTCCACCTTTTCCGGCACCATCGAGCCTGGCGGGACCATCAACATGATCACCCGCCGGCCCGGCGCGAGTCCCGCCGGGCACGTGCGCGTGCGCTACGGTTCGTACTCCAGTCGGCGCGCGGAGCTGCTCTACAGCACACCGATCGACGCCGGAAAGAAACTGCGCGTTCTACTCGGAGCGGCGTACGAGGACTACGGCAGCCAATACGATTTCGCGGGCCGCGAACGGAAGGTCTTCGGCGGCAACATCCAATACGCCCTGACTCCCCGGACGCGTCTCGGGTTCGATTTCCAGCGGCAGTCCACGCGAGGCACCCAGGCGATCCCGCCGATCTACTTCACGTCGACGACGGGTAACTACGTGCGGGATGTCCCGCGCAGCTTCAACCGCGCCGGTCCCGAATCCACCTCCTCGATCATCCAGTCGCAGGCCGCGCTTGATCTCACGCACCAGCTCGCGCCGCGCTGGGCAGTGCGGGCCGGCGGCTACTTCCGCGGGCAGCGGCAGGGTCGCAACACGATGGCGGGCTCGCAGGCGCTCGTCGTCAACGCGGCCACGCGCATCCGTTCCGTCGCGCGCATCCCGACCGTGCAGTTCACGGGCAACGACAACTACATCGCCCAGGCCAGCCTCCTCGGGGACCACACCTACGGCGGCATCACGCACAAGGTTTTCCTGGGGTTTGAATACGCCGGCGTGGTCGACTCCCGCAGCCAGCAGTTCCGGCGACCCGCCAATCCGCCGAACATCAACGTCGACGCCGCCACGCGCGCCGATCACGCGCTCGGACCTTGGTCGGCCTACACGACGCGATTCGCCGACACGATTTTGGATTCCGGGCAGCGCGGCTACACGGTCAACAACCTCGTGCAGTTGTTCCGGAACCGCCTGCTGCTGATGCAGGGCTACCGCTACGGGCAGTTTTTCCAGAACAGCGAGAACCGCCTCGCCCGCACCACCGCGAGTTCCAGCCAGAGCGCGGATGTCGTCAGCTACGGTGCATCGTTCCGCGTCGCGCCGCGCATGACATTCTTCGCCAGCTACGCGGAGTCGTTTTCGCCCCAGACGGCCACCGATTACGCCGGCCGCTTGTTCGCGCCCGTCACCGGCAAGGGGTGGGATCTCGGCCCGAAGTTCGAGCTGATCGAGGGCCGGCTGGCCGGAACGATCGTGGCCTTCTCCATCGAGCGCTCCAACGTATTGCAGCCCGACCCGGAGCACCCCGGTTTCAATATCGCCTCCGGCCTTGATCGCTCACGGGGCGTTGAGTTCACGCTCAACGCGCGGCCGGTGCGGCCGTGGCAGGTGGTGCTCAGTTATGCGAATCTCGATGTGAAGACGATCAAGGATCCGACCCGGCCCGCCAACGTGGGGCTCTCACCGCCGAACGTCGCCCGCCACCAAGCCAACCTCTGGAACCGTTATTCTTTTTCCTCCGGTCCGCTGCGGGGCCTCGGCGCCGGGGTCGGCGTGATTTATATCGGAGATCGGCGCGGGAACAACAACCTGCCGAATCTCCCTCAGTTCCGTTCTCCCGCGTACACCAAAGCCGACGCGAACCTCACCTACGCGCGGAAGATTTTCGGCCGAAGCACGACCTTCAGCCTCGCCGTACAGAACCTCACCAACGCCGACTACTACGCGAGCTTCAGCGCCCTCAGCGAACCGCGGAGCTTCATGGCCTCCGCGCTCACGCGTTTCTGAGTCGTCCCCAAGGGGTCAGGGCGTTGGGCGTTTGAAAACGACGCGGCTCAAACATTCACCGCCCTGACCCCTTGGGGCGCATGGATTCGTCGGGCCGGCATTGACGTCGGAGCGGTCCGCGACAGGTGTTCCGGCGCATGAGCGATCAAACCGCCGCATCAACCCCCTCCGGCTCGGCGTTCCAGCGTTTCCTGAACGGACTCGAGCGCGCCGGTAACGCGCTCCCGCATCCGGCCACGCTGTTCGTTATCCTCGCCGTGGGAATCGTGCTGCTTTCGGGCCTGCTTGCCGCGATGGGGCTTTCCGTGCCCCACCCGGCGACCGGCGCGGAGGTTCGCGCGGTGAGCCTGCTCAACTATGATGGTTTCCAGCGTATCCTGAGCGGCGTCCTCCCGAACTTCATCAATTTCGCCCCGCTCGGCACCGTACTGCTCTGCATGATCGGGCTCGCGCTGGTGGAAACGAGCGGACTCATGGGCGCACTCCTGCGGTTAATGGCCGTGTCGGCGCATCCCCGCATCCTCAGCGCCGTCGTGGTCTTCGCGGGAGTGATGTCCCACTCCGGCGGCGACATCGGCTACGTGCTGTTGATCCCGTTGGGCGGCGCCCTGTTCCATGCAGTCGGACGCAATCCAATCGTCGGGCTGGCGGCCGCCTTCGCCGGGGTCTCGGGCGGCTTCAGTGCGAATCTCCTGCTCGGCACCACGGATGTCCTGCTGTCGGGTCTTACCCAGGAGGCCGCGCGGATCCTCGACAAGGCTTACGTGGTCACGCCCGTGGCGAACTACTACTTCATGGCGGTTTCGGCCTTCCTCATCACCGTCATAGGCACCTGGGTGACCGAGCGTATCGTGGAGCCGCGCGTCGGCCGCTACACGGGTGATGCACCCGCGCAGCCGCTCACCGCGCTCACGGCGCTGGAGAAACGAGGCCTCCTTGCCGCGCTGGCGGCATTGCTGGTGCTGGTCGGGTTCGTTCTGGCGGGTGTGCTGCCAACGGGGGGATTCCTGCTGGATCCGAAGCGCCCCGACTTCATGAGCTCGCTGTTCCTGCGACAGCTGCCTGTGTTCATCTTTCTCTTCGGCCTGTTGCCGGGACTCGCGTACGGGATCGCGGCCGGCACGGTGCGTAATGACAGCGACGTCATCAACGGCATGTCCCGCACGATGCAGTCCCTCGCCAGCTACATCGTCCTCGCATTTTTTATCGCGCAGTTCGTGGCGTTCTTCAACTGGACCAATCTCGGCATGATCACCGCCGTCGAGGGGGCCGCTTTCCTGAGGTGGCTCGATCTCGGGCCGATTCCCCTGATGATCGCATTCGTGCTGCTGGCCGCGGTTATCGACCTCGTGCTCGGCAGCGCTTCGGCCAAGTGGGCGGTGATGGCGCCCATCTTCGTGCCGATGTTCATGCTGCTGGGCTACTCCCCCGAGATGGCGCAGGCCGCCTACCGGATCGGCGACAGCGTCGTGAACATCGTGACCCCGCTCATGGCCTACTTCCCTCTGATCCTGACTTTCGTGCAGCGCTATGATCCGAAGGCGGGCCTGGGCACGCTCGTGGCCACGATGCTTCCCTACTCGCTCGCGTTCCTGATCGGATGGACGCTGCTGTTGGTCGTGTGGATTTGGGCCGGCTGGCCCCTCGGCCCCGGCGCGCCCCTCTTCCTCCCGACCCGCGCCTGAACGGCCCCCGACCCAAGGGGTCAGGGCGTTTTTTGTTTTGCCGGGCCGGTGGCCGCGGCCCCGAAAACATCCAACGCCCTGACCCCTTTGCGGCGGGTTGAAAAGTCGCGGGCCGGTTCGCAAAGTCGGAGGAGCGTGAAATGATACACGCGTTCTCTTCCCCGATGAAAAAGCTCCCTACCCTGCTCCTGTTCGCTTCCCTTCCGGCGTACCAGCTTCCGGCCGCCGCGCCCGCCGACGGACTCCGGGCCGCCCTCGTTTTTCACGCTCCGTTCGACACGACGGCTGACGCCACGTTCGCCAAAGGCGACCCCCGCGTCTACACCGCCGCCGACCGCGCCAAGCGAGCCAACGCGACGACCGGGCTTCCGCCGACGGAAGACACGCGCATCGTGGCCGACGCCGGCCGCTTCGGCGGCGCGCTGGAATTCCGCCGCAAGATCAAGCCGCAGGTGTTTTACCGCGGCGGTGAGAATCTTGGTTACCAGCCGAAGAACTGGCAGGGGGCGGTCTCGTTCTGGCTGAAGCTTGATCCCGACCGTGATCTGGAGCCCGGTTACTGCGACCCGGTTCAGTTCGTCGGGCAGGCCTGGAACGAAGGGAACCTGTTCGTCGAGTTCAGCAAGGATCACACCCCGCGCCATTTCCGCTTCGCGATCATGGCGGTGACGCGCTTCTGGAATCCGCAGAACCGCAAATGGGAGGAAATGCCCGAGCCCGAGCGGCCCATGACCGCGGTGCATCGTCCTCCGTTCAGCCGCGAGCGTTGGACCCACGTGCTCGTGACTTTCGCCGGCATCAATTCCGGCGCTCCCGACGGCCGGGGAACGCTCTATCTGGACGGCCGCAAGCAGGGCTCGTTCTCGGGCTGGAACAACACCTTCAACTGGGACGTGAGCCAGTCCGCGCTCACCGTCGGGCTCGCCTACGTGGGGCTCATCGACGACCTCGCGGTATTCAATCGCGAGCTCAACGACGCGGAGGCGGCCGCCGTTTTCGCGCTGCCGCGAGGCATCGCCGGACTTTCCCGCTGATCCGTTCCAGGCGGCTCCGCGCCCGCGGAGCACGGCGGTCGAAACCTCGCTCGACTTGAGCGGCGCGACTTGCCTCGTTGGAGGCATGTCCACCCCGACTCCCCCAACGTCGTACCCCCGCGGCGGCCTGGTCCGGCTGCTCGCCGTCCTCTTCGCCGCCGTCCTGCCGCTGCTGCACGCGCAGTCGGCGACGGGTACCGCGACTCTCACCGGTCGCGTGCAAAATGAAGTCACCGGCCAGTACCTGAACAACGCCCGCGTGAGCGTGCGGGGAACCGACCAGACGGCGTTCACCGACTAGACGGGCACGTTCCGCCTGCCGGGACTCCGGGCAGGGACCGCCACGGTGGAGGCATTCTACTCCGGTTTGGACCCCGTGACCGCCACGATCGAGCTCAAGCCGGGCGAGACGGCGCGGCGAGACTTCAACCTCACGAACCAGAGCAACTACGGTGGCGCGGGCAACGTGGTGAAACTCGACGCGTTCGTGCTCTCGTCCTCCAAGCTCACCGAGGGCGAATCACTCGCGACCAACGAGCAGCGGTTCGCGCCCAATGTGAAGAACGTCGTGGCGACCGATGCGTTCGGCGACGTCGCGGAAGGCAACGTGGCCGAATTCATGAAGTTCCTGCCCGGCGTGACGATCGAGTACTCGGATGCCTCGCCGAACGCCGTGGCGGTGCGCGGCTTCGACCCGAACCTGACCGCGGTGACGATGGACGGCGCGCAGCTGGCCAACGCCTCCGGCAGCGCGGCCAACCGCGCGTTTCTCTTCACGCAGGTGTCCATCAACAACACGTCGCGCATCGAGGTGACGAAGGTGCCCACGCCGGCCAATCCGGCGGACGGCATCTCGGGCACGGTGAACATGGTGAGCAAAAGCGCCTTCGAGCGAAGCCGGGCCCAGTTCAACTATCGCGTGACCATGACCGCGAGCAGCGACGGCCTGCAGTTGAAGGCGCAGCCCTTCCCTTTCGACACGCGGGAGTATCGCATCAAGCCCGGCTTCGACTTCGATTACACGCTGCCGATCACGAAGGATTTCGGCATCGTGTTCACCGGCTTGTCCTCGAAGCAGTGGAACGAGCAGAACATCTCGGCGATGACGTGGAACGCCACCGCCGCCGGCACGGGCGCCTCGCCCTCGCGTCCGTTCCTGCAGACGCACCAGATCATCGACGCGCCAAAGTGGTACACCCGCGACTCGACCAGCCTGAAGGCGGATTGGCGCGTGACGCCCAACTCGGTCCTCTCGTTCGGCGGCCAGGCGACCTACTACCGGGACAAGAACGGCAATATCAACCGCTCCGCCACGACCGGCACCAACGCCACGCCGAGCGTCGCGGGCGGCACGCCGCTCACCTACGGTCCCGACCGCACGGAGGGCGCGACGGGGCGCGGCGGAGTGACGTTTTCCGGCAACTTCATCCATATCGCGGCGCGCACCCTGGCGGCACACTCGCGTTACCGGTTCGACAACGGAACGTGGAAGATCGACGCGGGCGCTCACCTCTCCACCTCCAAGACGTGGCGCCGCTACCACGAGCACGGCAGCTTCAACCAGCTCAATATCTCGACGCTCAATCCGGTCCGCGTGACCTTCGAGGGCATCACGCCAGACCACCCCACGCGCATCCGCGTCTTCGACAACTCCAACCGCGAGCTCGATATCAACGACATCAGCAATTACCGCCTGACCACGGCGACGTCGAACGCCTACCGCGACCACAAGGAGAACCTATGGGGCGGCGACACGCACCTGAAGCGCAGTTTCTCCGTGCGCGGCATCCCCGCCGCGGTGCAGATCGGCGGACTCTTCCGCTCGCAGGAGCGCGATCGCCGGGAGTGGAACCGCCAGTGGAACTACAATCCGGCCGCACCGGGCGACTTCTCCCCCGCCCCTTTCCTCGCGCAGGTCTACAAGAACCGCCCGAATTACTTCGGTTTCAATAACATCCCCTGGACGTCCACCAATGTCGCGGTGCAGGCGTGGAATAAAAACCCGAGCCTCTTTGTGCAAAGCCCGGCCCAGGTCGTGGCCCAGGAGCAGAGCCGAATCGTCGGCTCGGAATGGCTGCGCGAGCGGATCAAGGCTCTCTACTCGCAAGCGGAGGCGCGGCTGTTCGGGAACCGCCTCACCGTGCTCGGCGGCGTGCGGTACGAGGAGACCACCGACTTCGGTGAGGGCCCGGTGTTCGAGCCCGCCAACGTCTGGCAGCGCACCGCCTCCGGTGCGTTTGTGCGCAACGCGGCCGGCCAGCGTGTACGGCGTCCCGAAGCCGGCGCGGTCGGGTCCATGGAGGAGCTCCGTCTGATTCGACTCGAGCGGGCCAACCGCGCGGAACGCTCCTACGACGGCTACTATCCGAGCCTCCACTTCACGTTCAACGCGACGAACAACTTCCTCGTCCGCGCCGCCTACGCGAAGACTTACGGCCGCCCCGACTTCACGAACATCGTGCCCAACGCCACGATCAACGAGGCCGACCTCGACGAGAACGCCGATCCCACCGCGATCCGCGGCAACATCAGCGTCCGCAACACCGGCCTGAAGCCGTGGACCGCGGAGAACTACGATCTTTCGGCGGAATACTACACCGACAGCGGCGGGCTTCTCACCGCGGGAGTGTTCCGCAAGGACATCGCTGACTTCTTCGGCACCTACCAGACCTTCGCCACCGCCGAGGATCTCGAGAACTTCGGCCTCGATCCGCGTTACGTCGGCTGGCAGCTCAACACCACGATCAACTCGGGCGATGCCCGCGTCTCGGGCTACGAGCTGAATGTGCGGCAGTCCCTCGCGCCGCTGGGACGGCTCGGCCGCCATTTCTCGGTCTTCGCCAACTACACCCGCCTGCGCCTGCAGGGCAGCCGCACGGCCGACTTCAACCGCTTCATCCCTGAGAGCATGAACTGGGGGGTGACGATCACCCGGAACCCGATCACTTTCATGGCGAAGTGGCACCACCGCGGCGAACAGAACCGCGGTCCATCCACCGGCCAGGGCCCGCGGGCCTTCGTCTACCAGGACGCGCGCACGACGCTGGATCTGAACCTCACTTATCAGGCCACCAAGCGCATCTCGGTCTTCGTGAATTGCCGGAACGTGGAGAATGTCCACTTCAACGCGTCGCGCTACCAGGAGGACACGCCGGCCTACGCCCGGCGCTCCTCGGCCAACTCCTACGGCGCCCTCGGCTCCTTCGGGATACGCGGCACGTTCTGATCCGTCGGCGCTGTCGTCGCGGGCCCGGAATTGGTGCCAGAGGCCGGGATTGAACCGGCGACCAAAGGCTTATGAGTCCTCTGCTCTACCACTGAGCTACTCTGGCGACCGAAGGCGCGAAACGTGCAGATTCGCCTCGGAAAATCCAACCAAAATCTCGGCGAACGGAGCGGCCGAGGGACGGGGGCGGAGGGACGAAAGGACTAAGGGACTGAGGGACCAAGGGAACAAGGGACGCGAATGAACGCGCCCCCGTATCGCTCCGCGGGGTTCAACCACGAATGGCCACGAAATCACACGAATGAGGAACCGCCGATGTAGCCGTGGTCGCCCGCCGCGGATTATGTTGCGGAGACCTACCGCCGGAACGCCCTCCCGACTCGCTCCGCGTAGTCGCCCACGGAACGCACGGAAAACACGGATGAGACCGAGCAACCACGAATAGACACCAAGGGACCCGAATGAACGCGCTCCCGACTCTCATCACCTCTGGCCTCTCGCCTCCTGCCGCCCCTCGCCCCTAGCCTCCCATCGCCTCCTACCGTCCCTTCACCCCCGTTACCTCCGTCTTCACCCGGCCGAGGGCGTCGGGCGGACGGGAGACGGCGGTGCCGGTGCGGTTGCCCTCGGTGTCGCGGAGGACGGTGGTCG
>CAXRGI010000269.1:0-25618 GCA_964229935.1 Opitutales bacterium | reverse complement strand
CGCGTGGGCGATGAAGCTCAGGTCCGAGAGGAACACGAGAATCGCGGCGACCACGCCCGTGAGCAGGCAGAGGGCGGATGCCACGAGCGCGGCCGGCTTTCCCTCGGTGAGGAAGAACTTGAGCGCGAACCAGCTCCACAGGCCGGTGAGCGCGAGCTGGAACAGCCGCTGCACGGCGCGCGGCGACAGGTTCAGGTAAGCGGAGGAACGGTTAGTCTTCATCGGCAGGACTCAGGAGCGGTCCGCGCGGCCCAGGCCGTAGCCAAGGAGACCCGCGGCGACCGCGAGGTGCACGATCAGCCAGACCCGCTGCCAGCGCGGCCGCTGGCCCCAAGGCTGGTCGGGATTGAATGGGTCGAAGAGCAACCCGATGCCGGCGGAGCCGGCGGCGCTGACGGGGTCGTCGCGCAGCAGCGCCTGGTACGCGGCGAGCGCGAGGGAAAGCCCGTACGCGATCCGGTAGAACGGGCGGAGAACTGGGAGGGAGGTTTTCATGGAGGGAACCTGGGCCTGTACTTACTACGCGCCTCAGGCCCGCCGTAGCCGGCGCCAGAGGTGCACGAGGGCCGTAACGGCAACGGTGCCGAGGTAGACCGCGCGGCCGTTCACCGGCGGGACCGCGCCTGTTGCCGCCAGAAGTTCCCAGCAGGGGGCGACGATCGCGAAGACCTGCAATCCGACGAAGCTCGACCAGAGCAGGTCCGAGACCTCGACCTCGTCCACGCGGCGGATCCAGACCACGGTGAGGGCCCCGGCCGCGACTGCGATCAGGCCCACGCCGATCCAGACCATCGCGGGCGGCAGCGCCGGCAATCGGCCGTCCTTTGCGCTACTGAGGCCAAGGCCGAGGCCGAGCAGGAAGCCGAGCAGCACCATCAGCACGAACAGGGTGCCGCGGCGGCGTTCCTGGGCGCGGAGCTTGCGCTCGCCGCTGGCGGGCGCGGTCGGGGAGGACACAGGGTTCATCGGGCGGGGGGAGTGGTGTCGTCGAAAATCTCCTCGATCGGCCGGTCGAAGAGCCGGGCGATGCGGAACGCGAGGGTCAGCGACGGATCGTGCTTCCCGGTCTCGATCGCGTTCACCGCCTGGCGCGAGACCTCCAGGTGCCCCGCCAACTCGGCTTGGCTCCAGTTGCGCTCGGCGCGGAGGACTTTCAGGCGGTTCTGCATCCGGTGGCGGGAAGACATGAATACCTGACAAGGTGTCAAGTATACCTTACTATTTTAGACGGAGAAAATTCACCTCCTCCTGGAGGAAAATCAGAACCGCCCGTTGATGCCCGCCGTGACCGTGGTGCCTCCGAACAGTTTGAACTGCAGGCGATCGGGTACGCCGCGGTAGGCGCTCTGCGGGGAATTGGTGAGGTTGTTCACGTCGAGCGAGAATGTGACCTCGGGACGGAACTGGTAACCGATGCCGGCGTTGATGACGGGGCGCGGCGAAAGATAGCGACTGCGGGCGGGCTGTCCTTCGGTGAAATCGGTGATCGATTCGCCGGTGTGGTTGATGATGACGCGGGACGAGAAACCGCGGTGACGCCAGAACACGCTCACGTTGCCGACGCGCGGGACAAAGCCCTCGACGTCGCGCCCCTCGCGGCGCCCGCGGCCGCCGTAGTCGCCGTGGGCGTCGAGCGCGGTGACATTGATCGAGGCGCCGAGGCCCTTGAGCAGGCCCGGCAGGAAGGTGAACTGCTGCAGGTAGCTGATTTCCCAGCCCTGCACGTAGGCGGTACCCGCGTTGGCGCTGCTCAGCCGCGTGAAACCGCCGTACTCGCCGTCGTAGCCGTTGTCGCGCCCAGTGCCGATCGTGCCGGACGAAATGCCGCTGACGATGAAGTCGCGGATGGTCTTGTGAAACCAGCCCACCGTGAGGTTGCCGGCGGGCTCGAAGTAGTACTCGAGCGAGGCATCCCAGTTGCGCGCGGTCTGGGGCAGCAGGGAAGGATTGTTCACCGTGAGGGTCTGCGCGGTCTCGTTGATGGTCTCGTTAGGGAGGAGGTTGTTGAGCGGCGGCCGGCCGAAGCTCGTGGACCAGCTGAGGCGGGCCTTCCAATTCGCGGCGAGGTCCTGCGTGAGGTGCACGCTCGGGAAGGACTTGCGGTAGCCTCCGTCCAGTTCGCGCCGCGTGCCGGCGTAGTCGCGGAGGGCGGAGCCCACCGGATCGGCGGCCTGCTGCGCCGCCGTGCTCGGCACGCGCGCGCGTACCCAGCCCCAGCTGTGGGTCGCAGTGTCCTCCCACCGCACCCCGGTGAGCACGCCGGTGTTTCGGTACCTGCCCTGCGCCATGAGGTAGGCGGCGTGCACCGTCTCGGTGACGCGGCGGGTGCCCGTGAAGCGCTGCATCTGCGCCCAGTAGACATCCTCGCGCCAGAGCGTCGGATCGACCGGGTTGCGGTCGCGGAAAAACTGCGAAGCGTACCAGAACGGGGTCACGAGCCCCGTCTCGTGGCTGTTCAGGCTGCGGATGGAGGAGTCGGCCGGAAGCGTGGTGCCGAGGTAGCTCCAGCGACGATGGCGATTGAAATCATGGGCGAACTGCTCCCGCCAGTGGTAGCCGGTCTTCAGGAACGTGCGCCACGCGGGGAGATCGTACTTCAGGTTGGCGCGCGCCTCCCGGACCTCGTGATCGTTGTCCACGTTGTTGTTCTGGAAAAAGCCGTTCATCCGGTAGTTCTCGGCGCGGGTCAGGTCGGGCCCCGCGGTCTGGATGAGGCGCGGGTAGAGATCGGAGCGGGTGCGATCCAGGATCCACCCTAGGTTGTTCACGCGCATCGTGAACTGGCCGCCGTCGTTGCCGAAGCCGTTGTTGATGTGGGTGCGGCTGTGCATCAGGCCGCCGTCGAGCCGGAGGCGGCCCAATTCGTGCTCGAGGCCGAGGTCGCCGGTGCGGGTGCGGAGGAAGTAATTGTTCGGTCCCTGGGTGAGGACGTCGAAGTTCGACGCGGTGGACTGGCGCACTTGCGTGATGCGGTCGGTGTAACCGGGCAGGATGCCGGCGGTGCCGGTCGTGCCGACGACTTGGTTCGTGAACGCGCGCGTGGTGAAGCGCAGTTTGCCCATCTCGTTCGCGTCGTTGTAGATCGTGTTGAGCGTGAGTTTGGTCGCCGGCGACAGGCGGTACTCGGCCTTCAGGTTCACGCTGGCCTGCTTGCGGTTGTTGTACTGGTCGAAGGTGTTGAAGTCCCAGAGGAACGCCGGGTCGGAGACCGTGTTCTGGAAGTCCCGCGTCGTGCTGTGCGAGGCGCCGATGTTCTCGCTGTAAAAAGTGTTGAGCGTGACGCCCAGATTGCGGGAGCCGCCTCCGACGTCGAAGACCTCCCACCAGCCCACGTTCAGCAGCGGATGGGAGCGATGGCCATCGCGGAGAGGAATCTGCTCGGTGAAGGGCGGCGCCCAGCGCACAGCGAGATTGTAGGTGACCCGGCGCTTCTCCCGCATCGAGAGCGGGGAGCGGCTCTTGAGGTTGATCGTGCCGCCGAGGGAGTCGGCGCCCCGGTCCGGGGTGTGGCCCTTGATCAGCTCCAGACCCTCGAACATCGCCCCGGTGAGGTTGTTGATCCGGCCCTGCCGAGCCATGGCGCCCTGCGTGGAGAGCATGCCGCCGTCGAGCGTGATGTTGTTCAACGTCGGGCCCATGCCGCGCACCGTGAAACCGTCGATGCCGTTCTCCAGGTTCAACGCGGCCGTGACGCCCGGCAGCAGGATCGCGAGCTCGCTCGCGCTCATGTTCGGCAGGTTCCCGTAGGAATCCATCGCCACGACGTTCTTCACGTTGGCGGCGTTGCGCTGCGCCGTGACGGCCGCGGCGCCTCCCTCGCGTTCGCCGGCCACCGTGAAGGCGTCGAGCCGGTAAACCTCGGCGGTCAGCGCGAAGTCGCGGGTGGCGCGCCGGCCCGTCTCCACCGTCACGGCGAGACGCTGGGGCTCGAGCCCCGTGTAGTTCGCGGTCACCTCGTGGCTTCCGGCGGGGACCGGGCTGAAGACATACCGTCCGGTGGCGTCCGTGAGCGTGGCGAGTCCCAGCGAGGGAATGGCGACACGGACGCCCTCGAGGAGGTCGCCGGTGCCGGCGTTGCTCACGATGCCGGCGATCGCGCCGTCCGGCGTCTGCGCGCGGAGGGGGGCGACGAGAATCAACGCCACAGTGGAAAGAAACAGCCAGCGGGACGTGAAGCGGGGGTAATTCATGCGGGGTGGGGCGCCGGAGCCGGCGTCCGTTCCCGGCAGCGTGGCCCGGGTTTATTCCGCGTCGCAACGTCGGATTGACCGCGCCGCGTCAGTCGCCCCGGTGATGATTCCACTCGATTCGGCGGTTGCTCCACCGCCGTGACTCCCGTCGTCTACCGGTATGCAGGGGTGGCTTCGAATCGTGCGGCGCGGCGCCGTGGCGCTCGCGGTCATCGCCGTCGGCGTGTCCGTGGCGATGCTCGATACGGTCGACTGGCGTCCGTATCCGGGCACCGGCTACCACGAAAAGACATCACGGCGGCTGGCGGCGGCGCCGGCGGCCGTCCCCTCCGCCTCCGGGATCCTGTCGGCCGGCTTCGGGCGCGCGCGACTCACGCCGACGGTCGGGGCCGAGGTCGATGAACCGCTCGCGGGTCGGTTCCGGGCCGTGCCGCTCGCGGGCTACGGCGGCCGGCGCGGTCGTCCGGCCACGGGCGTGCACGATCATCTGGAGGTGAAGGCGATCGCCCTGCGCCGCGGGGAGGTGACCGTGGTGCTGGTCGGGTGCGACGCCCTGATCGTGCCGGCGGAGGTCACGGATCTGGCCGAGGCCCGTCTGAAAACGGAGCTCGGGCTGCCGCGGTCGCAGGTGTACCTCAGCGCCACGCACACCCACGGCGGCATCGGCGGCTGGGGCGAGGGCCCGGTCGCGGAGGCCTTCGCCGGAAAGTTTGTGCCCGGAATCCGCGAGTGGTTCGCCGACCGGATCGTCGCCGCGGTGCGTGACGCGCTCGCCGACCTGAAACCGGCCGAGCTCGGCCACAACCGCTTTCCGGCGCCCGAGTTCGTGCGCAACCGCCTGGTCGGTGCCCTGGGAAAAACCGACCCGGAGTTCAGTTTTCTGGTGGTGCGGCAGCGTGCGGGCGGGACGGCGGTCGCGGGCAGCTTCGCCGCGCACGCCACCGTGCTGGGGGCGGACGTGATGGAGTTCCACGGGGATTATCCCGGTTACTGGCAGCGGGCGGTCGAGGAGGCGACGGGCGGTCTGGCGGTGTTCATCGCCGGGGCGGTGGGCAGCCACAGCCCGGTCGCCGGCGCGAAGGGCTTCGCGGGCGCGGAACGGATGGGACGGGCGCTGGCGGCAGGCGTGGTGGAGCGACTGCGCGCCACCGCCCTTTCCCCGTCGGCGCACCTGGCGACCTCGGCCGTGGAGGTGAGCCTGCCGGAGCTGAACGCGCGCGTGACGGACAGCCTGCGGCTGCGGCCGTGGCTCGCGGGGATGCTGCTGCCGGTGAGGGATGAGTGCCTGCTGCAGGCGGTGCGGATCGGCGGGGTGGTGTGGATCTCGACGCCCTGTGACTTCAGCGGGGAACTGGCGCTGGGGGTGAAGGACCACCTGCGGGCCCGCGGTTCGGATGCCGTGGTGACAAGTTTCAACGGCGGGTACGTCGGCTACGTGATCCCGCGGAAGTACTACCATCTGCCCGGCTACGAGCCGCGCACGATGTCGTTCCATGGTCCGAACGTCCCCGACTACTTCGACGAGACCATCCGCGCGCTCGCCGACGGACTGATCTCCCGATGAGGCTTGGGGTGAAGATCGGCGCGGGCTTGGCCGTCACGCTCGGCCTGGTCGCTTATTTCGGCGTCGTGTACCCGTTCTGGGGCATGCCGTTCAACGGCCCGCGCCACGGACGCGTGCCGCTCACGCCGCCTTGGGCGCTCGAGTGCTGGCTCTGGGAGGACGACGTGAACACCGCGGCGGCGGTCACGGAGCTGGTCGACGGCTACGCGCGTCACGACATCCCCGTGCGCACGGTGATGATCGATAGTCCGTGGAGCCGGCGGTATAACGACTTTCACGTCGACACCGCTCGCTACCCGGATCCGGCGGCCTTCTTCGGCGGACTACAGGAACGGGGATACCGCGTGGTGCTGTGGATGACGAGCATGGTGGACCGCACGAGCAAGGACACGCCCGACCGCGCATCCCCGGATTTTTACGAGGAGGCTCGACGCGCCGGGTTTCTCGCGGGCGGGCCGGAACCATTTCGTTGGTGGAAGGGCACGGGCGGTTTCATCGACTACACGAACCCCGGGGCGATGCGTTGGTGGCGCGGGATGCAGGACGAAGTCCTGCGCTGGGGCATCGACGGGTGGAAGCTGGACGGCACCGACACCTTTTTCTCCGGTTCTTTCGCCGGCCTGCGGCTGCCCTACGGGCGCGCGCACGCCGGGTGGCTGACGACGCGGGAGTACATGGACCTCTACGCGCGCGAGGAGCTGCGCCACGGGCAAACCCGCAACCCGGAGTTCACCACCCTGATCCGTTCCATCGACCGGCCATGGGCTCACCCGGAAGGCTTCGCGCCGCTCGACGCCGCGCCGGTGACCTGGGTGGGCGACAACCGCCACACGTGGCGCGCGGAGGACCGCGGGCTGGAGGCGGCGCTGGCCGACATCCTGCGCGCCGCGCGGATCGGTTACTGCGTGATCGGCAGCGACGTGGCCGGGTATCATGGCCGCAGCAATCCCGACGACATGGGTCCGGCGACCGCGGCGCTGGTCGCGGGCTGGGGTGGCGGGAAGAACGCGCCGCCATCGGGTGCGGCGCCGTCGAAGCCCGACACGATCGCGCCCAACATCTACATCCGCTGGGCGCAGTTCTCGGCCTTCTGCGGCTTGTTCCTCAACGGAGGCCACGGCGAGCGACGCCTCTGGCTGCGTTCCCCGGCGGAACTCGAGATCGTGCGGAAGTTCTCATGGCTCCACACCGAGCTGGTCCCGTACATCTACTCCCATGTGGTCGAGTGCCATCGCGGCGGACGCCCTCTCATGCGTCCGCTGGCGGAGGGCGGGTTTCATTATCTGTTCGGCGACGATTTCCTCGTGGCCCCGATCCACTCCGATTCCCCGCGGCGTGACGTGAGCCTGCCCGCGGGCGAGTGGCGTTATCTCTTCCGCCCGTCGGCCGGGGCGATGCAAGGTCCGGCGCGGATCTCCCGCGAGTTCCCGCTCGACGAGTACCCGGTGTTCCTGCGCGCGGGGGCCCTGGTGCCGCTCAACGTGGCGCGTGACTACACGGGTCTGGGCGACCGGGCGTCGGCGGGGTTTCGTACCTGGCTTGTGAATCCCGGAGCGGACGGCCGGTTCACGTTGTGGCATCCGGAGACGCACCCGGTTCCGGAATCGACGACGGTCACCATGCGGGAGGGGAATCCGCTCCGGATCACGTTCTCGGGCCGCGCCGAGCCGCACCTCCTCCGGGTGATCACCGCGCTTCCGCCGGCGCGCGTCGCGCGCGACGGCCGCGAGTTGGCCGAGGGTGCCGGCTGGAGTTTCGACACGACGCGCGGCGCGCTGGTGATCCGGGCGGCGGCCGGAACGGCCTCGAGTTACGAGATCACCTGGCGATAGGAACAGGCCGGAAAAAAAAGGGCCGGTCCGCGCGAGGCGGCCGGCCCGGGAAGGGAGACGAAGGCGGCTTACTTCTGGACGCCGAACACCTCTACCTCGCAGTAGTGGTTCAGTTCGTCGGAGGTGTTGCCGTTGCTGTAGAGGCGGACGTAGCGACCGGTCGTGTTCTTGGCGTCGACGACGCGGCCGTTGTTGGTCTCGACGTATGACTTGTCGGCGCCCTTGCCGAGCTTGGACGAGTTGTCGTCGTCGGTGTTGAAGATCGTCGTGACGCCCTTCTTGAACTCGGCGTCGTCGGAGATCTGGATGACGACGTCGTGGTAGACGCGGGCCTGCGAGTGGAAGTGCCAGACCGCCACGGCGGCGATTTTCGCCGAAGATCCGAGGTCGACCTGCACCCACTGGGTGTTGGGCCCGAGCTCGACGTAAGCGCCGTCGATGCCGGTCTTGTCACCGTCGGTGATGAACGTGAGCTCGCCGATCACGGGCAGCGAGTCGCTGCTGGTGACCTTCTTGCCCTTGGAGATCAGCTTAACGTCGGGCGCCACCATGATGTCGGGGCGCTTGGCGTTGGCCGGCTCGAGGTTGGCCAGGGAGATCGGGCGCGGGGTGCCGGCGAAGAGCGGCTTCGGCACCTCGACCTTGAGCGGCGCGTTGGCGGCGGAGGCCGTGGCCGCGAGCGCGAGGGCGGTTGCGAGGGCGGTGAGGAGGCGTTTTTGCATAGGAGAGGAGGGGATGAGTTGCAGGGATGAGACGTCCGGGGCCCCGCCAGGTTTCGACGGGGCGGCCGGATCAGGCGATGAAGTCCTCGGGCTTGAAGGCGAGGGCCTGCCGGGCGGCGATGGCCTCGTTGACTTTGAGGACGGTGACAGCGGAGGCGAAGGCCTCGTCAGGCGGGCAGGAGAGGGGGGTGCCCTTCCGGATGGCGTCGAAGAAGTTCTCGAGGTGCGGCTGGTGGATGGCCTTGTCGAGGGTGACCGGGATATCCCAGGCCGACAGGGCGGCGGTCTCGCGGACGTCCACGGTGGCGCCGCGCGAGGGGCCGCCGAGCTTCTTCACGCCCGGCTTTTCCCAGGGCTTCACGGGGGCGGGGGCGCCCTCGCCGGAATCGGGCTTGGAGATCAGCCCCTTCTCGACGAGCGCATCCCACTCCGGGGCGCGGGCCTCGCGGTAGATCTTGGTGTACTTGGGATTCTCCGACATCTTGAGTGCACCCTCGTCGCCCATGAAGTACTCATGGTAGCCGCCGCCGGCGCTGGTCGTGGTGAGAACCTGGTATTGGGCGCGGATCACACCGTCCTTGGTCTCGTACTCGAAGATGATGAAGGCGTTGTCGTACCACTCGTGCGACTTGTAGTAGTCGACGCCGCCCGAGGCGATGCACAGGCGCGGGTTCGCGCCAAGCATCCAGTTGTAGATGTCGATCTGGTGGGCGCCGAGATCCGAGACCGGGCCGCCGGCGTACTTTCTGAACCAGCGCCAGTTCCGGAACTCGTGCATGTTGGCGTAGCCGTATTTGTTCAGCTTCGCCTCCGGGATCGCCTGGCCGTTCGGGTAGCCGTAGTCCTCGGACACCGCGCGATTCCATTGGCCAGTGATGTTGGTGATCCGTCCGAGCAGGCGCTGGCCGCGGATCAGCTTGTCGCGGGCGTGCTGGTAGCGCGGATTGCTGCGGCGCTGGTGGCCGACCTGGAGCAGCTTCTTCGCGTCGCGGGCGGCGCGCACCATGGAGCGGGCGCCCTCGACGGTGTTCGACATCAGCTTCTCGCAGTACACGTGCTTGCCGAGCTTGAGCGCGTGGTTCGTCTGCTCGGCGTGCATGAAGTCGGGCGTGGCGATGAGGACCGCGTCGACGTCCTTCACGGTGTCGAGCATCTCCTTGTAGTCCTCGAACGGGCGCGCGGCGTGGTTGAACTTCTTCAGGAGCCGCTCGGTGCGCGTGAGGTTGTACGGCCAGATGTCGCAGACGGCCTGGAAGCGAATGCCCGGGATGTTGAGCGAGGCGTTCGACAGGATGCGGCCCTCTTCTCCGCAGCCGATGAGGGCGACATTGATGGTGTCCGCTCCCTTGGCGGCTCCGGCCTCGGCGGCCCGGGAGACATAAGGGGCGGTGGCGACGACAGCCCCGAGCTTGGCGCCCGTGCTGAGAAAGTCGCGGCGGGACAGGGCGGGAATTTCAGCCATGGTGGTGGGTGGTTTCGGGCTCAGTTAGCCGAGTCGCGCACAAGCGCAAATCGGTTGTTCCGAACCAGCGTGAGCGCGGTGGCGATCATCAGCACGTGCATGCCGAGCCAGGCCGTGCCCTCACCCTCCTGCACGGCCATCAGGCCGAAGGAGAGACCGCAGTAGACCAGTCCGGTGAAGAGAAGGGTGGCGCGGGTCTTGACGCCGAGGAGCAGGCAGACGCCGAGCGTCACCAGCATGTAGCCCAGCGAGAACGCGAAGGTCTTCGTCATCCACAGCGGCATGAAGGACGCGCCGGTGATGCCCTGCGCCATCCGGCCCATGTTCTTGTAGTAGTTGGCGAAGGAATAGGATCCGCCGCTTTCGAACTTCTCGAGGCCGGCGAGAAGCGTGCGCAGTCCGAGCCAGAGGCGGAGAATGAGAAACGCCCAGGCATACTCGGGGCGGGAATTGGAGTGGGAGTTCGAGGCGTATTTATCGCTCATGGGGAAAAGGAATCGAGGGCTGGGACTGAGACGACGACCGGGCCGGTCGGGTTGCGATTCAGGGTTGAGGGTTGGTGGGGGCGTCTCGCGGAAGCGAAAGCGCTTCAAGTTCCTAGGGAGTTTCGCCGCCGCCGGTCCAGCCTTACCTTCGGAATTTCATCGGTTTCCCGCGCCGGCCGCCAGCACCTGCCGGAAAGCCTCGGAATCCGCCCGGGGTGCCACGATCTGCAGCCCGGTGGTCAGTCCGGAAGTCAGGGGCACCGGGAGCGTCAGCACGGGAAGGCCGCCGAGGCTGGCCGGAGCGTTGATCCGGATCAGGCGGTTGCGCATCTCCGGCGTGCAACCGGCCTTCGTCGGCGCCGCGGCCGGGGTCGCCGCCATCACCAGAAAGTCGTGCTGGCGGAAGTAGGCGTCCCACACTTCCCGCACGTCGACCCGGGCGCCTCGCGCCGCCAGCCCTTGCTCCGGGGTGATCTCCCGGTGACGTTGCAGGCGTTGCCAGACCAGGGGGTCGTAACGGTTCCGGTTCGCCTCCGCCCATCCGCGGTGGAATTCCCAGGCCTCGAGCGCGACGATGGTATGATAGGCTGCCAGCGCGGGCTCGAAGCCGGCGAGCAACTCGCGCGTCAGTTCCGTCGGGGCCGGCGCGCAGATTTTCGCGGCCGCGGCGGCGCAGGCCCCGGCCACTTCGGGATCGAGGTCCGGCAGCGGGAGGTAAACCCCGCGGGGCACGCGGCGCGGTTCGGCGGTCGCCGGGACCAGCGCCTCGAGCGTGGACAACATGTCCTCCTCCCCGCGGGTGAACCAGCCGGCGGTGTCGAACGTCGGCGAGAGGGGCACGGCGTCCGCGATCCACGGGTGCGCGGGTGTCATCCGAAAGCCATGGAGTCCGCAGAACGCCGCCGGCACGCGCACGGAGCCGCCGGTGTCGGACGCGAGCGCGAAGGGGACGATGCCGGCCGCGACCGCCACGGCCGATCCGCTGCTGGATCCACCGGTGGTGCGCCCCGGATGGCCCGGCACCTCGCAGTCGCCATGGTGGGGGTTCTCGCCGGTGATGCCGTAGGCGAACTCGTGCATCCGCGTCTTACCCGCGAAGACCGCGCCGGCGCCGCGGAGCGCGCGGGCGAAGGCGCCGTCGCTTTTCCCGGCTGGTCGCACCTCGGGGAGGAACGTCGAGCCGGCGAAGGTCGGCGTGCCGGCGAAGTCGAAGAGGTCCTTGGCTAGGAACGGCACGCCGGCGAGCGGGCCGGCGCCGCGAGCCGCGTCGAAGTTGGCCGCCAGTTGCTCCAGGGGAATCAGTGATTCGATCGCTGCCCGGCGTTGCGCGGGGGAGAGCAGCGCCGCGGCGCGTCGATGAACCTCGCGGGCTGCGGCCTCGGGGGAAAGGGACTGCCACTCGCGAAACATCATGCCGCGAGCGTGCGGTCGCGGGGGCGCTAGGCAATGCCGTGGGCGCGCGGCGTTTCACGTTGCACCGGCGGGCGGGCGCCAGCATCTCCCCGGGTTCATCATGACTCCCGAAGCGCGCCTCGTTGAACTCGGCCTCACCCTTCCGAATCCGCCCGCCGCCGCGGGCAGCTACGTTCCCGTCGTGCGCACGGGCAACCTGCTCTACTGCGCCGGCACGATCGCGGTGCTGAACGGTGTGCAGACCCACGTCGGCCAGGTAGGTCGAGAGCAGACCGTCGAGACCGCGCGCCAGGCGGCCGAGGTCTGCGTGCTCAACACCCTCGCGAACATCCGCGCGGCGGTGGGTTCGCTCGATCAGGTGTCGCGGATCGTCTTCGTCAGCGGCTACGTCAACGCCGTCGACGGCTTCTCCGAAAGCCCCGCGGTCCTGAACGGCGCGAGCGACCTGCTGGTGAAGATTTTCGGCGAGGCCGGCCGGCACGCCCGCGCCGCCGTCGCCGTGAACGGCCTGCCGCGCGGCACCACCGTTGAGGTGCAAGTGGTCGCGGAGGTGCGTTGAGGGTCCGGCGGCCGCGCCGGTCAGGGACTACCCAAGCGCGGACGTCTTCATAAAGGTCTGCGTTCGTGCCGCGGATCCGTCGCGCTCCGCGAGGAGGCAACCACGGATGAACACGGATCGATACGGAAAAACGGGGTTCGTCCGTAGCCGGGGACCGAGGACGCCGGCGGATGTTGACCGCCGAACGGCCGAAGGCGGCCCCGAGGAGCTCCGCAATTTTAACCGCGGATTTCGCGGAGCGTGCGGATGGGGAACCGGGAGTTACGTCTCCCGACCTTCCCGATCTTTTATTCAAAGACCGTCGTCCGGACGCGCGTTCCGGTCACAGGCGCTTGACCATCACCTTCGCGTTGCGGCCGCTTTCCTCGTAGGTGCGCATCCGCGCCTCCGGCAGGATCTCCTTCGATGTCTCCTCGAAACCGCACACGTTGGTGAAGAAGCCGAAATTCTGCGTGGACAGCGCGAGCAGGGTGTCGGCGCCGCGTTCCTTCGCGACCATGCCGGCGTATTCGACCATCTTCCGCCCGATGCCGCGGTTGTTGTAGAACGGCATCACGTAGAGCGAGCCGACCTCGGCCATCAGCGGCCGGTCGGGGTAGAAGTACAGCGTGACGCAGGCGATGATGTTCTCGTCGATCTCGAACACGAAGAAGTGGTCGATGTTCTTTTCGATCGCCTGCTGCGTGCGGTGGACGAGCTCCTCGCGCCGCACCGCGTTGCGCGTGAGGTTGTAGATCATCCGCACGTCGCTCTTCCGCGCGCGCCGGATCTGCTGGTAATCATTGCCGTACACGAGCGAGCCGACGCCCTCGTTGGAAAACACCTCGTTGAGCAGCCCGTCGAACACGCGGCCGTCGAGGATGTGGACGCGCGGCGTGCCCGTCTCGATCGCCTTGATCGCGTGGATCGCCTTGCTGCGGGACTCCTCGGCGAGCCGCTGGGGCTCCTCCTGCATCAGCCGGCTGAGGGCCGCGATCGAGATCTCGCGCCGCACCTCGCCGTCGATCTCCAACCCCGGCGCGGAGGCGAGGTACACGACCTTCGTCGCGTGCAGCGCCTCCGCCAGCTCGGCGGCGAGCAGGTCGGAGTTGACGCGCAGCGACTTGCCGTCGGGGCCGAACCCGATCGGCGGCACCACGGGCACGATCTGCCGATCGATCAATTCGAGGATGAAATCCTTGTCGATGCGGTCCACCTTGCCGGTGAACTGCTGGTCGACGCCCTTGATGATGCCGGTGGGCAGCGCTCGCACCGCGTTGGTGATCGCGCACTTGAGCTGGTTCTGCGTCAGCCCCTCGAACAGGGCGTGGGAGACGCGCGAAGACGCGCGCACCGCGAGATCGAGCGTGGCGGCGTCGGTGACCCCGGTGCCATCGGCGTTCGTGATGGGCACGCCGCGCAGCGCGGAGAGCTCCCGCAGCTGCTGGCTGATGCCGTGCACCAGCACCAGCTTGATGCCGAGCGAGCGGAGCACCGCGATGTCGACGAGCAGGTTGCCGAAATTGTCGTCGGCGATCACGGGCCCATCCAGGGAGATCACGAAGATCTGCCCCTGGAAGCGCGGCACGTATTTCAGGATTCCGCGCAGGTCCGTCGGCTTGATCGTCGTGGCGGTCGCCGGGACTTGGGCGGGCTGGCCGTTCTGGCCGGTTCCGTTGCTCGTGCTCATCGCGCGCGTGTTGTCGGTCAACGCACGCGGCGCGTCAATAGCCGCGCCAAGTGCTTCGGGGCGGAGGTTGCTCCCGTCGCGCTCCGCGAGGGGGTAATCACGGATGAACACGGATCGACGCGGATTATCGGGGCTCGTGTGTAGCCGGGGTCCGATGCCCCGGCGCCTGTTGACCGCCGGACGGCTGAAGGCGGTTCCGAGGGACCAGACGATGGGGTCAGGGCGTTGGGCGTTTTTTTTACGCTCACGGCCGGGCGTCATTCAAACAATCAACGCCCTGACCCCTTGGAAGCTCGCGCCGGATTCTTGCGCGGCCCAGGGCCGCAACGGCCCGCCTACCGGACTTCCAGCGTCCAGGCGCGGGAGGTTTTTTCGCCGGTGAGGATGACCCGGTGGGTGCCCGGACGCAGGGTGCCGGCGGGAATAGTCAGCAGCACGGCGGCCTGGCGCGCCCGCGTGAGGAGTTCTCCGCCGACGCGTTCAAGCGCCGGGGCGAGCACCAGGGTGTCGCCCCGCAGGTAAAGCTCGGCGCCTCCCAGCTGGTGCCGGTCGTCGGGCAGCGAGCACGTCAATTCGATCGCGTACGGTGAGAGGCTGCCCGCCGTGGCGGCCGCCTTGACCGCAATGATCTCGACCGGCAGCCGCGGCGTCTCGACCAGCGTCGCGCGGAGCTCCTCGGGCAATCCGCCGGGCGCGGTTTGTGACACGGCGCCGCCGGGAGTGCCCGTGCGGCCGGCCGGCCTTTGCGCCGGAATCGTGACGCGCTGATAACCGGCCGACAGGAGGCGGCTCACGTTGGCCCGGTTCTTCATGTCTTCGTACGGCTGGAAGGCGGGGCCTTCTTTGCGGTAGCGAAGCGTCACGATCGTGTAGGGCACGGCCATGAGCAGGATCGCGACCACGATCCACTTCATCGGCCAGGGCTGACGGGAACCGGACATGCGGGAGAGCGGCGCGGCGCCGCGCCGGCTCAGAGGCCGGCGAGGATCGCGTTCAATGTCGCGCTGGGGCGCATCGCGGCGGACGCCTTGGCGTCGTCCGGCTGATAATAGCCGCCGACATCCGCCGGTCGGCCCTGCACCGCGATGAGTTCCTGGGCGATCTTCGCCTCGCCGGCGGCGAGGGCGGCGGCGACCGGGGTGAACACGCGTTTCAGGTCGGCGTCGGCGTCCTGCGCGGCGAGCGCCTGCGCCCAGTAGAGCGCGAGGTAGAAGTGCGAGCCGCGGTTGTCGGTCGTGCCGAGCTTGCGGCCCGGGCTCTTGTCCTGCTCGAGGAAACGGCCGTTGGCGGTGTCCAGCGTGTCGGCGAGCACCTTGGCCTTGGCGTGCTTCATGACGATGGCGAGGTGCTCGAGGGAGGCGGCGAGGGCGAAGAACTCGCCGAGGCTGTCCCAGCGCAGGTAGTTCTCCTGCAGGAATTGCTCCACGTGCTTGGGGGCCGAGCCGCCCGCGCCGGTCTCGAAGAGGCCGCCGCCGTTCATGAGCGGGACGATGGAGAGCATCTTGGCGCTCGTGCCGACCTCGAGGATGGGGAACAAATCCGTGAGGTAGTCGCGGAGCACGTTGCCGGTGACCGAGATCGTGTCCTCGCCGCGCGCGATGCGCTCGAGCGTGAAGTGGCAGGCTTCGGCCGGTGGTAGGATGCGCAGATCGAGACCCGTGGTGTCGTGCTCCTTCAGGTAGCGCTCCACCTTCGCGATGATCTGGGCGTCGTGGGCGCGGCGGCGGTCGAGCCAGAAGACCGCCGGGGTGGCGGACAGGCGCGCGCGGTTGACGGCGAGCTTCACCCAGTCGCGCACCGCGGCGTCCTTGGTCTGGCAGGCGCGCCAGACGTCGCCCTCCTCGACCGGGTGCTCGAGCAGCACGGTCCCGGCCTCGTCGACGATGCGGATCACGCCGCGGCCGGCGGCCTGGAAGGTCTTGTTGTGGGAGCCGTACTCCTCGGCCGCCTGCGCCATGAGGCCGACGTTGGGCACCGAGCCCATCGTGCGCGGGTCGAGCGCCCCGTGGCGCCGGCAGAAGTCGATCGTCGTCTGGTAGACGCCGGCGTAGCAGCTGTCGGGGATCACCGCGAGGGTGTCGGCGAGCTTGCCCTGCGCGTCGTACATCTTGCCGCCGGCGCGGATCATCGCGGGCATGGAGGCGTCGATGATCACGTCGCTGGGGACGTGGAGGTTGGTGATGCCCTGGTCGGAGTTGACCATGGCGACCGCGGGGCCGGCGGCGAGGGCGGCCTTGAGGTCGGCCTCGATCGCCGCGCGCTGCACCTCGGGTAGCTTCTGTAGTTTCTCGACGAGGTCGCCGAGGCCGTTGTTCAGGTCGACGCCGAGGGAGGCGACGGTGGCGGCGTGTTTGGCGAGGAAGTCCTTGAAGAACACCCGCACGGCGTGGCCGAAGAGGATCGGGTCGGAGACCTTCATCATCGTGGCCTTGAGGTGCAGGGAGAACAGCACGCCCTCCGCCTTCGCGCGCGCGATCTGGCGCTCGTAGAACGCGAGCAGGGCGCGGCGCCGCATGCAGGTCGCGTCGAGGATCTCGCCGGCCTTGAGGGAGAGCTTCGGCAGGAGGACCTTCAGCGCGCCGTCGGCGGCGACGAACTCGATGCGCGCGTTCGCGGGAGCGGCGAGGGTGGTCGAGCGCTCGTTGGAGAAGAAATCATCGGCGCCCATCGTCGCCACGTTGGTGCGCGACTCGGGCGACCACTTGCCCATCGAGTGAGGGTGCGCGCGCGCGTAATCCTTCACCGCCTTGGGCGCGCGGCGGTCGGAGTTGCCCTCGCGGAGCACCGGGTTCACGGCGGAGCCCTTCACCTTGTCGTACCGGGCCTTGATCTCCCGCTCGGCCTCGTTGGCCGGCGCCTCGGGGTAGTCGGGGACGGCGTGGCCGTGCGACTGCAGTTCGGCGATGGTCTCCTTCAGCTGCGGGACCGATGCCGAGATGTTGGGCAGCTTGATGATGTTGGCGTCGGGCTTCAGCGTGAGCGCCCCGAGTTCAGCCAGATGATCGGCGACGCGCTGGTGGGCCGGCAGGCGGTCCGCGAACGCCGCGAGCACGCGGCCCGCGAGCGAGATGTCGCGCGTCTCGACCGCGATGCCCGCGTGCTTGGTGAACGACTGCACGATCGGCAGCAGCGAGTAGGTGGCGAGCGCGGGCGCCTCGTCGGTCTTGGTGTAGATGATGGTCGGTTTCGCGGCGGACATGGCGGAGATGAACCGTCGAGGTAAGGCCGCGGCGAAAGTGCGGTCAAAGGCAAATCCCCGCCCCGCCGCCGGCCCGGGTTTGCCAACGACCCGCGCCCGGTTTCGCATGCGCCCATGCGAAGCCTCCTTTGTCTCCTGGCCTTCCTCGCCGCGCCGCTGGCCGCGCAGGTCGAGCGGCTCGACCTCGGTTCGCGGGGTCGGCTCACGTTGTACCTGCCCGGCGAGTGGCGGACGGCCACCACGCGCAACACCACGGAGCTCACGCTCACCGTGCAGCCGCGGCGCGAGGCGGTGAACGCGACGCTCACCCTCGCGGTCACGTTTCCGGAGACCGACCGTTTCGACACGAAGGCGCGTCTCAAGCTGCGGGTGGAGGCCGACGCCCAGGGCATCGCGCAGGAGTCGGTGGAGGGCCGCGCCTTCGCCCGCGAGTTCACGCTGACGACGGGGTACGGCTATTTCTGCAGTTTCACCGACCCGAAGCTGCGCGGGCGGCCGACCGAGAAGGGGAACTACAAGGTGATGTCGGTCGGGAAGGTGAGACTCGCGCCCGACGTGCTGGTCGACGTGCAGATCATGGGGGAGGGGTTCTCCGACGAGGCCTACAACCAGCTGCTCGGGGCGGTCGAGGGGATGGAGTTCTCCCCGGGGCCGGGCCGTTGAAGCGTCCCCCGATCAGCGGCGGGACCAGATCCGGAGCGAGGCGAGCAGGAAGCCCTCGAGCACGGCTGATTCGTTGAGATTGAGGCGCAGCAGACCGCCGTGACGCTCGAGTTCGGCGACCGCCGCGACCAGCGCGCGGCGGGTGTGCTCGTCCCCCGCGGCGAGCCGCGGAACCGCGAAGTCACGGGTGGCGCGCTCCACCTCGGCCAGCAGCCGCGTCCGGAGCCCGTTGGCGATACCGGTCTCGATCGCGACCGACTCCTCTTCCGAGAACTCATCGGGCAAGGTCGCCTTCTGCTTTTTCCAGATCTCCTCGGTCGCGAAATCCAGCACCGCGCCGAACCGCGCCACGAGACCGTAGAGCCCCATGATCTGCGCGGCGACCGCCTGGCGATCGGCTCCCACGCCCTCCACCAGCCGGCCGAGCCAGGCCTGGTAATCGGCGAGCCATGCCTCCCAGCCGTCCGCCGCGACGGGCGCGCCCGCGCCGGGGAACCGGAACGTGAGGACGCGGCTGCGGATCGTCGGCAGCAACGCGTGCGGGCGCGTCGTGAGCAGCAGCAGCGTCGAGTGCCCGGGCGGTTCCTCCAGCGTCTTGAGAAAGGCGTTGGCGGACTCGGTGTTCATCCGGTCGGCCTCGTGCACGATGCCCACCTTCCGGGCGGCCACGGCGGGGCTGACCGTGAGGCGCGCGATGAACTCGCGCATGGTCGACGGGCTGCGGGCGTCGTCGCCGATGCGGATCATCCGCGCGCGACCGGTGGGGCGGAGATGGAAACAGTCGGGGTGCTTCTCGGGCGGGAATTGGCCCGCGGCGCCGGGCGGGTTGAGCAGCCGGTCGGCGATCGCGAGCGCCACCTGCGTGAGCAGACCGAGATCCTCGCCCTGGAGCAGCAGGCTGTGCGAGAGTCTCCGCCGCGCGATCGCCTGCTCGATGACGGCGACCGCCGGGGTGCCGGCGAGGCGGGGCGGCCAGGGGGCGACGGCGGGCACGGGCGCGATCCTACCCGAGGCGTTCCTCGACGGCGGTGCGGATCTGTTTCTCGATCCACTCCGGCTCGCGCGTGCCGTCGATGACCACGAAACGTTCCGGCATGCCGCGCGCCAGCAGGAGGTAGCCCTCGCGGACCTTGCGGTAGAAGTCGATGTTCTCGCGCTCCATGCGGTCGGGCAGATCGGAGGCGCGCTGTTTCAGGCGGGCGAGGCTCACGGCCTCCGGCACGTCGAGGACCAGGGTGAGGTGGGGCATGACGTTGCCCACCGCGAAGCGGTTGATCTGGTTGACCGGGTCGGCGGCGAGGTTGCGGCCGATGCCCTGGTAAACCGTCGAGGAATCGAGGAACCGGTCGCTCAGCACGAGCGCCCCGCGGAGCAGCGCCGGGGCGATGACCTCGCGCACGAGCTGCGCGCGCGCCGCGGTGAAGAGCAGCAGCTCCGTCTCCGCGCACATCTCGTCGCCGCGCGAATTATGCACGATGATGTTGCGGATCTGTTCGCCGATCTCCGTGCCGCCGGGCTCCCGCGTGGTCACGACCTCGCGTTTGAGCGATTGGAAGTGGGCCGCGAGGCGCGCGATCTGGGTCGATTTACCCGAACCTTCGGATCCCTCGAAGGAGATCAGGCGGCCGGTGGGCTTCTGCTTGAGAGGCATGGCGGGAAAGTGCCGGGTTCAGCGCCAGTTGGCGAGGAAGGTTTCCAACTGCGCGAGCGTCGGGCTTTCCCCGGTGCGCACATAGTGGCCGCTGGTGGAGACGCCGAGCGCGAGGCACCCCTCGGCGTCGAGGCCCATCACCGCGCCGGTCGCGAAGCCCGCGTTGAAATGGTCGCCCGCGCCGGTGGTGATCAAAGGGCGGTCCGTGTACGGTCCGGGCACCCACGCGGTGCCGTCCGCCGTCGCGCAGGCGGCCGATTCCGTCGGGTGGATGACGACCGTGGCGACGTCCAGCTTGCCGCGGAGGGCCGCCGCCGCGGCGCGCAGCGACGCTTCGTCCTTCCCGGGCTGGGCGACCCCCAGCGCCGCCGCCACCTGCTGCGCCTCCTTGAGGTTCAAGCCGAGCACCACCCGGCCGAAACGCCCGAAGCGCGCGATCGCGGCCAGGGCGCCCCGCAGGTCCTCCGCCGAACGCTTCTCCGGATCGGCCAGGTCGAAGAAAAAAACGCGGTCCGGAGCGGCGGGAAGCCGGGGGAGCAGCTCCTCGGTGAGCGCCGTGAAGATCGCCGTCATGTGCGGGATCATCGTCCAGTTGACGAACGCGAGCAGCGCCGCGCCCGCGATCTCCTCCTCCAGCCGCGCCGCTCCCACCGTGTCGCGGATCCGGGCGAAGGTGATCTCGTCGAGGCTGCGCATCATCCCCAGCATCAGCTTGCCGTCCTGCAGCTCGATCGCGGTCGTGCTGGCCGCGGCGCACAGCGAGTACGTGCGGGCCCGGCGCGCCATGTCCGCGAAGACCGGATGCACCGGCGTCCCGAGCGCGCCCACGTAGGTGACGCCGAGCCCGCCGCCCAGCAGCGCGTTGGCCATGATCGGGCCGTTGCCGCCCAGCTTGTCCATCCGCGGGTACAGCTCGATGTTCGTGCTCTTGCCCGCCGCCGCGAGGACGCGCTGCCCGAGCTCCGTCAGCGTCGCGATCGGTGTGAACGCCTCGCCCTGCCCGCGACGCAGGCCCACCGGCGTCACGATCGTGTCGACGAAGCCGTCGAAGCCGACGAAGGCGCGGCGTCCCGCGAGGGCGCCGCGACGTTGCGCGATCTGCTGGAGGGTGCGGGGGCGGAACATGGCGGGAAAATTCCCCCGAGGACACGCCGCGCGCCCCGCACCGGCAAACAGATTCGCGGAGGGCGCGCGCGCCGCGGGCTTTTCCGTTGAACGGCGCCGCCAAAGCCGGCAACTGTTCGCGCACTTTCCAATGTCCGCGCTTCTCCCGGTCACGCCCTTCCTCGCCGCCAACATCATCGAGATCTTCGAGCGCTGCGGCACGATCGACAAGGTGATCGTCCTCGGCCTCGGCGTCTGCAGCCTCGTCGCGTGGACCGTGATGTTCGGCAAGCACGCCGAGCTCCGCCGCCTGCGCGTGCTGAACCTCTCCTTCGAGATGCACCTGCGCGACCAGCGCGCGATCGTCGACGTGCCGGAATCCTGGCTGCAGCGGCGCTCGATTCCCTACGCCGACGTTTTCGCCGACGCGGTCGAGAGCTACAAGCGCGCCGCCGCCTTCGAGCGCGAGCGCGGCCAGCCGCTCAATCCCCGCGCCCGCCTCGAGCACGCGGAGAACGCCATCCAGCGCGCGATCGGCCGCCAGACGCTCCGCTACGAGTCCAACATGATCTTCCTCGCCTCCATCGTCTCGGGCGCGCCGTTCATCGGCCTGCTCGGCACCGTGTGGGGCGTGATGGAGGCCTTCAGCGCGGTCGCCACCCAGCAGACCGCCGGCATCCAGCAGCTCGCGCCCGGCGTCTCCGGCGCCATGCTCGCCACCATCGCCGGCCTCGTCGTCGCGATCCCCTCGGTCTTCGGCTACAACCTTCTCCTCGGCCACACGCGCCGCATGATCACCGAGCTCGAGAACTACGCGAGCGCGCTCGCCGACCGCATCGAGCTGGAGATGCACTGAGGCGACCCGCCATGGCCCGCAACTTCCGGCGCTACCGCGGCGCGCACCCCATCGCGGACCTCAACGTCACCAACCTGATCGACCTCGGGTTCATGCTGCTCGTCATCTTCATGGTGGCGACGCCCCTCATGCAGCAGGAGCAGGCCGTGGGCGTGAATCTGCCCACCGTCGCGAAATCCTCCCAGCCCAGCCAGACGCCCGACGAGAAGCACGTGGCGGTCGGCGTCGACGCGCGGGGCTACTACGTCGACTCGCCGGCCAATTCGCTGACGCTCGCGCAACTGCGCGGCCGCCTGGGCGCGTTCGCCGCCGAGCCGAAGCCGCCGGTCATCCGCATCCGCGGCGACGCCACCGTTCCGTATCAGAAGGTCGCCGACCTCATCAACGAGGTGCAGCGCGCCGGCCTCACGCGGGTGAAGTTCGATTTCAAATCCGACTAACCCCGGGACTCCGCCCCGCCGGAACATGAGCGCCGAAACCGTTAGCCCGAACTCTTTCCGGGCGTTCGTGCTTTCGTCGTCGCTGCACGCGGCGGCGGTCGTGCTGGTTTTGCTCGCCGGCTGGACCGCGACCCGCGAGGCGGACGCCGGCAAGGTGATCGAGTTGGTGGCGGGGGAGGGGGACAACTTCGCCGCCCGCGAGGCGCCGGCCTTGGGCGTGCCGGGCGGCGTCACCGTGCCGGTGCCCGCGGCGCCCGCGCCGCGGCCCGCGCCCGAGCCGGAACCCGTGGTGGAGCGCGCCGCCCCGCCGGAGCCGGTCCGGCCCGCTCCGACGCCGGTGGCGCCGCCCGCGCCCAAGGCGCCGGCCGCGAAGGACGCGGTGAGGGCCGATGACACCCCGCCCAATTTCAAGAAGAAGATCGATTACGCGATCGTGCGCGGCGACGCGAAGGCCAAGCAGCAGATCCGCCGGGAACGCGAGGCCGAGGCGAAGCGCGCGGCGGAGGAGAAGAAACGGATGAGCAAGGAGGAGTTCGACCGCGCGCAGAAGGGCAAGGGAGCGGCGGGGAAGGCCGGCGCGTCCACGAAAGTCGCGCGGGTCGACGCCGAGGGGATCGCCAAGGGCGTGGTCGGCGGCTCCACCGCCAACAAATCCGGCGGCGCGGGGGGCAAGGCCCTCAAGTCCTCGGGCGACGACGTGCTCGCCGCCTACGACCAGTTCTTCCGCGAGGAGCTGCGACGAAAGTTCGATCCGCCCCCCGGGCTCGCGGAAACCCTCCGCGCCACGTTCCAGGTGCGCAGCAACCCCGACGGCAGCCTCACCAATCCGCGCGTGCTCAAGGGATCCGGCAGCCGGCAGTTCGACGACGCCGTGCTCGAGGCGATCCGGCGGATGAAGATGCCCGCCCGCCCCGACAAAAGGGCCGAGACCGTCGAGTTCACCTTCTCGATGCGGGAAATGAGCGAGGGCTGAAAAAGTCCTTGCGTCGCGAGTCGTTCCCTTGATTTTTCTTCGGACTCGCAGGTGAAACGGGCTCTTAGCTCAGTTGGTAGAGCGCCTCAATGGCATTGAGGAGGTCAGCGGTTCGAACCCGCTAGGGTCCACCACCAAAGTCCACCCCACAGGGGGCCGCGTGGTTATCTCCGGGGCGTTCCGACGGGGCCGTTGCAGGTTTCAGCCTAACCCCTTGCCCCTCCCACGAATGAACGCGCTCCCGACTCGCTCCGCAGGGGAGCAACCACGGATGCACACGGATCCACACGGATGACGCGTTGCCGATGTAGCCGCGGCCGTTCGCCGCGGACTATTCCGGGGGACGTACCGCCGAAGGCGTTTCGGATTCGCTCCGCGTTTTTAACCGCGGATGGCCCAGATGGCGCGGATGAGGAAATCGCCGCCGCCACGTCTCCCCAGTCTCCCACGTCTCCCAGGTCTCCCCCGTCTCCTGCCTACCCGTTCCGTGGTCAGACCCAATCATCCCCGCGCTCTGCAATCCTAGCGGCCCCCTTGTCCCTCGCGGGTGAAGCACGATCTGAGTTGGTCGGTCCTTTTCGGTAAAAGATGGAGTTTCCCCCTTCCGTCATTTGCTGACCTTTTCGGTCCGTCTTAGGTCTGAACATGCCCAAGCCCTTGGCCTTCCCTCCCACCCGCGCCGCCGCGCTCGCCCGCCTAGATGAGTTCCTTCCTGCCGCGGGCCGCTATGCAGCGGAACGTAATTTCGTCCGGGCTGGCCATCAGGATGTCTCCCGGCTTTCGCCGTGGGTGCAAAAGCGCCTGCTGCTGGAATCGGAAATCGTGGCCGCGGTCACGAGCCGCTGGTCTTTTACCGCCGTCGAAAAATTCGTGCAGGAAGTTTATTGGCGGACCTACTGGAAGGGCTGGCTCGAGCAACGGCCGGCGGCGTGGAGTCGTTGGTGCGAGGCCGTACCTCGCTTGCGCTCGTCTTTGAACACCGAGGAGCGGACGGCCTGGGAAGCCGCCACCGCGGGAAAGACGGGAATCGCCGGCTTCGATGCTTGGGCTCAGGAACTCGTCGCCACCGGCTACCTGCATAACCACGCCCGGATGTGGTTCGCCTCGATCTGGATCTTCACGTTGCGCCTGCCTTGGGAGCTTGGGGCCGCCTTTTTCTTTGAGCACCTGCTCGACGGGGATGTCGCCAGCAACACGCTCTCCTGGCGCTGGGTCGCCGGGTTGCAGACCCCAGGCAAGACCTACCTCGCGCGGGCGGACAACATCGCCCACTATACCGATGGCGAGCATGCGCCCGTGGCCGATCAGCTCGCCACCGCCCCTTTAAGCCTCAAGGAGGAACCTTTACCCAAAGTGGCGGCGTGGACCGAGGACGCATTGGCGGTCGCATCGCTGCCGAATTACGAACGCGTCGGACTATGGCTGCATCCGGAAGACCTCGCGGTCGAGCAAGGTGAACTCGCCCGCCTGAAACTCACGGCCATCAACGCCTCGTGGCCGACCAGCGTCACCGTCCGGGCTGGCTGGTCGGATAAAGTATCCACGTGGACGCTGGCCGCGTTGCGTGATGGGGCGACGCGAGCCGGGAACCATTTCGGGGCGGAAGTCGCCGCCGAAGAAACCACCGACCTAGCGACGACGCTCGTCGCTTGGGCGCGGACGCATCGCCTGCAGGCCATCGTCGCCTATCGTCCGTTCATCGGACCTTGGTTGGCCGAGTCCCTCGCCCTCGAAGCCGGGCTAGCTGCCGCCGGTATCCGCGTCATCTGGCGCCGGCGCGCCTGGGACACCGAACATTTCCCGCACGCCACCCGCGGGTATTTCCCCTTCTGGGAGAAGATCAAGTCTACCCATTGAATCCTTCGGGGGATCGTGAAGGTGACAATCGGCCTACGGCCTGTGCAAACGTGCAAAGGTTGGTAAACTTCGACCCGCTGATTTGCCGCGGCGACATTGGGTAGGGTTGGCACCGCGTGCCAACCTCGCCGCCGCAAATTCGGCATCCCTTCCCCGCCCAGCTATCCTCGTCAGAGCTTAGTAAACGAACGGCACCAATAATCGGGTCAGACCGCATTATTGGTGCCTGAGGTAGTTTCGGGTGCGCTCAGCGTTGCGGGACGGGACGGAGCTTGCTGATTGTCCTGCCCCGTCTGGAAGAGCAGGCCTACGAGTTCCTGGTAGCGCTTCTCGGGGAGGGTCCTGGAGCGGGCCATGATCCAGGCGTAACCACGGTCGGGCACGCCGATGATCGTCGTCGCGTAGGTGTCGTCAACGTGGAGGCGGCGCGGGCGTTCTGGAAGGCGGCGGAACAGCGCGGCGGACTGCAGCCGGTGGAATCGACTCTGTTCCTGAATGACGGGGAGCAGGGTTTTTCTGCGAGCGAGTGGAGTTGATGGAGCCCCGCGCCGTGCGCACGGGCATGGGCAACCGGGTGGGGTTCCGCGTGGCGCGCGGCGTTTGGGTGAGCACCGGCACGTCGACCTCGGAATCGAACGAAGTCTGGAAGCGCCTCGACGAAGGCATGCTCACGATCGCCAAGCGCCGCATCGGGTGCGACGGCCAGATGGGCACGCGGAACCTCGACCTCACGAAACTGGTTTCGGCGAGCCCGCGGGTCGACGGCATCGAGGTCGCGGTGGAGAAACGTCAAAAGTCGTCGGGCTTTACCTGCGCGAATCTCCTGAACCCGTGGATCGTGGCCAATGTCTGCGCGCGGGTCGCAGATCCGACCAAGTTCGACGCCAAGACGATCTACGTGGACTTCGCCTTGATCGAGAAGGCGGTCTGAACCCCGGGCCGCCGCGGTCAGAACGCGAACGTGTTCGACAGTATCCAG
>CAXRGI010000268.1:0-3429 GCA_964229935.1 Opitutales bacterium | reverse complement strand
CCGGCTTGGAGACATCGCCGTTTGTGTCAGTCGACGATACCGGCGCCCGGCATGCCGGGAAGAACGGTTTTTGCACACAGATCGGCAATGACTGGTTCACCTGGTTCGGCACGCTGTCCCGCGACAATCAGGATGAAACAGCGCGACAATCAGGATGGGAAAGTCGTTGCGGGGTTGGCGGCGTAGGGAGGGCGTAGCCCGACCGAAGACGCCAGCCCCGCAACGACTTTGCCGAAGCCCCTCCCCGGGCCTCACCGTCTGGTGATCGCGGCCGACCGGCCTGCAAACGGACCTTCGCCTCGAAGGGACCCGTCCAGTGCCTGGCCGCCACGTCACCGATCACCAGATGAGGCTCTACATGAAGTTCCGAGAAACCGACGCCCCGGTTATCGCCGCGGCCAAGGCATCGATCAGCCCCAGCACGGCGTATCGCTTCGAGCGCGACCACCGGCTGCCATCGCAGAAGGCGCGGACCCGCGACCGCCGCCGCCCGGACCCGCTCGCCAGCGTCTTCGACACCGAGGTCGTGCCGCTGCTGCAAGCCAATCCGACCCTGCGCCCGATCGCGGTGTTCGAAGAACTCCGACGCCGCCACCCCGAACTGCCCGAAAGCATCCGCCGCACCTTGGAGCGGCGCATCCGGTCCTGGCGGTCCCTGCACGGCGCGGAACGCGAGGTGATCTTCCGCCAGGTCCACGAACCCGGCCGGCTCGGCCTGTCGGACTTCACCGACACGGCCAGCCTCGGCGTCAGCATCGCCGGTGAACCGCTCGAGCACCGCCTCTACCACTTCCGCCTCGCCTACTCCGGCTTCGAACACGCCCACGTGATCCTCGGCGGCGAAAGCTACGTGGCCTTGGCCGAGGGTCTGCAAAACGCGTTATGGGCCGCCGGTGGCGTACCGCGTGAGCATCGCAGCGACAGCCTCTCGGCCGCGTTCCGCAATCTGAGCCAGGACACGCGTGAGGACCTGACCCGGCGCTACGACGCGCTGTGCGCCGACTACGGCATGCGCCCGACCCGCAACAATCGCGGCGTCGCCCACGAGAACGGCGCCATCGAAAGCCCGCACGGCCATCTGAAGAACGCTATCCGCGACGCGCTGCTGCTGCGCGGCAGCGCCGACTTCGCCGACCTCCCCGCCTATCGCCGCTTCGTGGCCGAGATCGTCAGCCGCCACAACGCCCGCCACGTCAAGCGCATCGAAGCCGAACGAGCATGCTTGCAAGACCTGCCGGGACAGCGAAGCCCGGATTACGAGGAGACGATCGTCACCGTGACATCCTCGGGCGGCTTCACCCTCAAGAAGGTGTTCTACACCGTGCCGTCCCGCCTGATCGGTCACCGCCTGCGCGCCAGGCTTTACGATGACCGGCTGGACCTGTTCATCGGCGCCACGCCGCTGATGACGCTGACGCGCGGGCGTCCCACCCCGGCCGGCAAGCACGGCCATGTCATTGATTATCGCCATGTCATCCATGCGCTGCGGCGCAAGCCGCTGGCTTTGCTCAACCTCATCTATCGCGACCAGCTGTTCCCCCGCGATGCCTATCGGCGCGGCTTCGAGTGGTTGCTGGAAACCGCCGGGGAGAAAACCGCATGCCGGATCACGGTCGAACTCCTGGCACTCGCCCATGAGCGTGGATGCGAGGCCGAACTCGCGACCGTTCTCGACGCTACCCTCGCCGCCGGAGAGGCACCCGACCTGGCGGCCCTGCGCGAGCGCTTCGCGCCCAACCCCGCCGCCTTGCCGGAAGCCACCGTCCATCTGACCCCGCTCAACGCCTACGAGGCGTTGCTCGACACCGCCGCGGAGGAAGCGGCATGAGCCCCGGTATCGACAACGCCCGCCTGAACCTGCTGCTCACCGATCTGCGCCTGCCCGCGATCAAGCAGGGCTGGGCGGGCCTCGCCGAACGGGCGGACAAGGAGGCATGGCCCGCCGCGCGCTTCCTCGCCGCGCTCGCCGAACACGAGATCGCCGAACGCGACCGCCGTCGGATCGAACGTCACCTGCTCGACGCGCGCCTGCCACCAGGAAAAACCCTCGACAGTTTCGAGTTCTCGGCGGTGCCAACCCTCTCCAAGGCCCATGTCATGGCAATCTGTGCCGGTGATGGCTGGATCGACCAGGGCGCCAACCTCATCCTGCTGGGCGGACCAGGCGGCGGGAAGACGCATCTGGCCGCCGCCATTGGTCTCGCCTTGGTCGAAAACGGCTGGCGCGTGCTGTTCACCCGCACGTCCGATCTGGTCCAGAGGCTGCAAGTCGCGCGCCGCGAGCTGGCGCTCGAGGCCGCCGTCGCCAGGCTCGATCGCTTCCACCTTCTGATCCTTGACGACTTGGCCTACGTCACAAAGGATCAGGCGGAAACCTCGGTGCTGTTCGAACTGATCGGCGCCCGATACGAGCGACGCTCCATCCTGATCACCGCGAACCAGCCCTTCGGCGAATGGGGCAGGATCTTCCCGGACCCCGCCATGACACTCGCCGCCGTCGACCGGCTGGTGCACCACGCCACGATCTTCGAGATCAATGTCGAGAGTTATCGCCGCCGCGCAGCCATGGAGCGAAAACAGAAGGGGCCAGGGCGGCCACCCACTCGCGCAACGATCAAGACCATCACCCAGGTGCCGTCAGCCGACAATCAGGGCCAAATATAGCGCTTGCCGCCGTCAAACCAACGGCGGATGATGAATTCGTCGCGATTGCCAAACGTCATCCTGATTGTCGCGCATCACCATCCAGATTGCCGCGCAACACAACTGATCGCGACGCCCGGACAGCATGGCCGCGATCGCGATCAGCAGAAGCGACGCCAACGGGTAGCGTTTGCCTTCCGCCCGCCGATGATCGGGACCAGATGTCAGCGCGTCCCATAGCGTGCCCGGCTGGGCTACTTCCGAGGTCATCTTCGAGTCCCGGCGTTCCGTTTATCAACGAAGCAGAATCGAGATCACGGCGCCGCGCCATACAGAAAATCGAGGGGGGTCACAGAACCGAATCGCCCTGGGGTGTTGTAGATAGCCCACGATCTGTCCGGCCTAGGTGGCTTGTGATCTGTCCGGTGCATTCTCTCTTTTTTGCGGAGGGTCGAATGCGCCGGACGGAGCAACGTCAGGGCCTTCGGATGTTGAAACTGCGTGATGTATTGAGCCGCTGGGAGGCCGCAAGCCTGTCCCAACTGGAAGCGGCGGAGTTGCTTGGCATGAGCGAGCGGACGTTCCGCCGCTGGGTGCGCCGCTACGAGGTGGATGGCGAGGCTGGTCTCGCGGACGGTCGTCTGGGACGGCGGTCCGGCCGCGCGGTTCCGGTGGATCGGGCGATGGAGGTAGCGCGTCTGTATCAGGGGAACTATCCGAATTTCTGTGTGTGAGGCGTTTGACAGTCTCGCCCACTTGGGTAGGTGAACGGTAACGACGTCCCCC
>CAXRGI010000267.1:0-2388 GCA_964229935.1 Opitutales bacterium | reverse complement strand
GAGGGATGGCGTCGCCTTGCCGGTCCGCACCCCGGCGAACTGGTTCAGGATGTGATCCTCGGTCTTGAGCATCTTCTCCTCGGCGTCGAAGAGCACTTCATCAATGGTCATGGCAGTGGGAGGGTTCGGGATGGAGGGGGTTCGGGCGACCGCGATTCAGGCGACCACCGCGGTGCCGACCTTCTTGCCGAGCACCACGTTGCGGAGGTTGTGGGGCTTGAAGAAGTCGAACACGACGATGGGCATCTTGTTGTCCATGCAGAGGGCGAAGGCGGCCGCGTCCATCACCTTGAGTTGCTTCTCGAGAGCCGTGGTGTAGCTGACCTGGTCGTAGCGCTGGGCGTCGGGGAATTTCTTGGGATCCTTGTCGTAGATGCCGTCGACCTTCGTCGCCTTCATGATGATGTCCGCGTGCATCTCGGACGCGCGCAGCGCGGCGGTGGTGTCGGTCGAGAAATACGGATTGCCGGTGCCGGCCACGAAGATGACCACCCGGCCCTTCTCCATGTGGCGCACCGCGCGCCGCAGGATGAACGGTTCGGCGATCTGGTTCATCGGGATGGCCGACTGAACCCGCGTGCTGACACCGAGTTTCTCGAGGCAATCCATGATCGCGAGACCGTTGATCACGGTCGCAAGCATGCCCATGTAGTCGCCCGTGGTGCGGTCGACGCCGCGCTTCTCGCCGTTGAGCCCGCGGAAGATGTTGCCGCCCCCGATCACCACACCGACCTGCACACCGAGTTCGTGGATCTCCTTCACCTGGGAGCAGACGTGGAACAGCGTGTCGGCGTCGATCGGATCGCCGGACTTCCCCCCCCGCAGCACCTCGCCGGAGAGCTTGAGGATGACGCGCTTATATCGGGTGCGGTTGTCGGCGGACTTGGCGGAAGGCATGAGTGCGGAGGCAACCGCCCGCGAAAAACTTCGTCAAGGCGGGAGGTGCCCCGCGGGGCCTGAAGGCGCGCTTCAGCGCGTGTCCTCGCGGGTGATCGCGGTCACGCGGCCGGCGTGGAACTCGACCCGGAAGCGGTCGCGCACCGTCCGGGCCGGGTAATCGAGATAGTAGGGATAGGCCGCGCCCCATCCCCACCAGTTGCGTCCGCTGTGGTAGTGCCCGGTGAACAGTATCCGGCCCTCCGCCTCGTAGGACTGAAAGTGCCAAACGACGGTCTCTCCGCGAGCGTCGGTGCGCACGGTGGTGCGGTCAGGATCCCCGAGCGCGAGCCTCACCGCCTCGGGCGCGAAACCGAGTGCGATTTGACCGGCCTGCACCAGCACCTTTTGCTCGGCGTTGAGCCGGGCGAACGCCTCCGGGTTGGCCTTGATGCGGGAAGCAGGCGTGGAGCAGCCGCCGGCAAACACAAGGGCGGCCACGCCGAGAGCGAGCGGAAGAAGGGTCGTTTTCATGCAGCGGATTTCTTTTGTGGAAGATCGTCCACCCCGCCGAATTTTCGCGGCGTGGATTGCGGGAATCCGCGCGGCAATTGTGATCCCCGCGGCCGCAGGAGGCGACTCGCGGCTCGACTTCAGGGCGCGCGGTCCCCGGATTGCCGGGATGGAAGCCGAGCACCCTGTGCTTCGCCGGATGCGTGGCGGGCTCATCGTTTCGTGTCAGCCCGAGGCGGAATCGCGTACGAGCGACCCGATGAATTCCCCCATGATCATGGCCGCTCTCGCGCGCGCGGCGGTTTTGGGCGGCGCGGTGGGAGTCCGCGTCGACTCTCCCGCGGACATCGCGGCGGTACGCGCCGCCGTCGCGGTGCCTGTGATCGGGATCTTCAAGCGAGACGTCGCCGGATTTGACGTGAGGATCACTCCGACTCTGGCGGAGGCCTCGAGCGTGGCGGAGGCGGGGGCGGATATCATTGCGGTGGACGCTACCTCCCGGCCGCGGCCGGACGGGCGCTCCGCCAGCGACCTTATCCGCGCGGTGAAAGCCGCGACGGGAAAGCCCGTTTTTGCGGATGTGGCGACGATCGGGGAAGGCGTGCTCGCCGAGGAGGCCGGGGCTGACGCCGTGCTGCCGACGCTCGCAGGATACGCGGGCGGGAACGTGGTCGCCGACGGACCGGACTTCGCGTTACTCGCGCGCCTGGTGGAAACCCTGCGGGTGCCCGTGATCGCCGAAGGCAGGATAAGCACCCCGGCTCAAGCAGCTCGGTCCCTGCAACTGGGGGCTTGGGCGGTGTGCGTTGGAAGCGCGATCACGCGCCCGCGCTGGATCACCGCCTCATTTGCGTCCGCTCTCGGCCGCGGGACCGGCGGCTGAGCCCATGGGGCAAGGGAAAGGCGGCGGCACGGATGGCGTTTTCGCGAAATGCCGCTCCGCGTTCCATTTGTCCTTTCGGGACTCCCTTGGGCGCGGCGACGGCCTCGCACCTGCCT
>CAXRGI010000266.1:0-3394 GCA_964229935.1 Opitutales bacterium | reverse complement strand
ACCGCCGCGCAGCCAGCCTTCGGCGTGGTCGAGCCGCAGCCCCGCTTTCACCTTCTTGTCCGCCGCGTGGCACTCATGGCACCGCTCGATGAGCACCGGACGAATCTTTTTCTCGAAGAACTCGATCCCGGTCTCGTCCGCTGCTCCCGCCGACGCCGCTGCCGCGAGCAACGCACCGGTGCTCGCAAGGCGGCGGGTAAAAGCGGTCGCAGTCATGGGGCGGGAGAGCGGCGGGGTCGGGGCTGCTGCGGGAGCCAAAAAAGAAGGCGCCCGCGCCGTACGCAAGCGGCTAGATGGAGCCCGCTTCGACGCGTTATACAGACTCCGCCTCTCTGTTTCCTCCGTTTGCTCCCGTTGAGTCCTGCCTTCCAACAGGAGGTAACAGAGGCAACGGAGGATGGGGAAAGTTTGAGAGGAGAGGCGGATGGGGCGTCGCGCCCCGCTGTCGATCAGGGCGGCAGGCCCTTGGCGAGGGCGGCGTTGATACGATCAGTGATAGCCAGCATGCGCGCGCGCACCGCGGCGGCGTCGACGGTCAGGACGCGCCGGTCCTCCATCACTACGCGGCCGTGAATAATCGTGGTGCGCACGTCGCGCGGACTGGCCGCGTAAACCAGCGCCGCGTACGGATCGTGCAGCGGCACCATTGCGGTGCTGTCCGTGTCCACGAGGATGACATCGGCGAGTTTGCCCGGCTCCAGCGAGCCCAGCCGTTCCTCGAGGTGGAGCGCGCGGGCGCCGCCGCGGGTGGCCATTTCGACCACGTCGACGGCGGGCATGAGGTTGCGGTCGCGCCGGTCGAGCTTGTGGACCTTCGCGACATAACCGAGCTGGCCGATGATATCGAGGGTGTTGCCGCTCATCGGACCGTCGGTCGCGAGGCCGACGCGCACGCCGGCGGCGAGCATCTTCGGAACGGGCGCGACGCCCTTGGCGGACTTGATGTTGGCGACCATCGCGTGGGCGACGCCGGCGCCGCTCGCGCGGAGGAGCTGGATGTCGGCGTCGTCGACGAAGATGCAATGGGCGGCGACCAGGCGGCGGTTGAGGAGGCCGACGGCCTCGAGGTGCTGGACCGGCGTGCGGTTGTGGTCGCGGCGCAGATTGGCGATCTCGTCGGTCATCTCCGCGACGTGCATCAGCACGGGAGCGTCGAGTTCCTCCGAGAGACGCGCGATTTCGCGGAGGCGATCGGGTTCGACGGTGTACGGCGCGTGCGGCGCGAAGGCGGGGGTGATCAGCGGGTCGCCCCGGTGGTCGGCGATGAAACGCCGCGCGCGGGCGATGCCGCCGTAGGGTTCGGGGGCGTCCGGCGCGGGGAAATTGACGATCGTCTGCCCGAGCACGGCGCGCATGCCTGCGAGGCGGGCGGCGCGCGCGACCTCCTCCTCGAAGTAGTACATGTCGGCGAAGGTCGTCACGCCGCCCTCGATCATCTCCACGATGCCGTGCAGCGCGCCCCAGTGCACGACCTCGCGGTCGACGAAGTGCTTCTCGAGCGGGAAGATGAAGCGCCGGAGGCGGTCGGGCACGTCGTCGCCGAGCCCGCGGAAGACGGTCATGGAGGCGTGCGTGTGGGCATTCACCATGCCCGGCAGTACGAGGGCTCCGCGCGCGTCGAGGGTGCGGCGCGCGGTGAAGCGTGCCGCGAGACCGGCCTCGCCCACCGCGACGATGCGTTCGCCGCGGATGGCGACCACGCCGTCGCGGATCACCTCGCGACGATCGTTCATCGTCAGCACGTGGCCGCGCACAATCAGCAGATCGGCGGGCTCGGGTTCGGCGGCGGAGATCCTGGCGGGAAGCAGGGAGGCGAGCATCAGGAGGGCGGCCGTCGGAAGGTTTCTCATGGGCGCGAGCAGAGAGCCCCAAAGAGGTCTCGGAAACGCGGGACGTCGAGCGCGAGCTGCACTTCGGCCGCGGTGCCGGCCGCGCCGGGAGAACCTGCGGGCCGGTTGAGCGTCTCGCCCCAGGCGGACTCCGGGTTCGTCTCGATGTCGAGATGATGGCGCTCGGTGCGGGTCACGAGAGTCGGGTCGATCCACGTGGCGGCGGCGACCTCGTCCCACATCGGGCGATCGCGTCGGCCGAACCGGTCTAGGTACGCGGCGAGCGCCGTTCCGGTGCGCGCGATATTTTCAAAGAGATCGGCGGTGGCACGCACGTTCTGGGAGATGTCGATCGGTGCGCAGACGAGCTTCCGCCAAGGAGCGCGGAGCACGATGCGCGCCGCCTCCGGGTCGAACCGCAGATTGAACTCGCGGCGCGGGTTCTGGACAAACTCGCGTGCGGCGGTGGCGGGCGCGAACGAGCCGCCCATGAAGTGGACCTCGCGGATCAGCTCCGGCAGGCGCGGTTCGCGGGCGAGCGCCAGGGCGAGGTTGGTGAACGGCGCGCCGCTCCAGAGCGAGATCTCCCCCGGGTGGGCGCGGGCGAGCCGCACGATCAGGTCCGGTGCGGCTTCAGCCGCGGGTGGCGTGCTCGGGTTGCCCTCCGGAAGATCGCGGACCTCGCGCGGGTCGGCCCAGCGTCCGGGGCGGGCGAGGTCCCAGGCGCCGTTATAAATGAGTTTGCCGTGCCGGGCTTCCCAGGCGGCGACCGCGGCGGGCGTGCAGCGGAGCGGCATATCCGCACCCGGTGCGACGGGGACTTCCGTGCGCCCCATGATCTCGAGCAGCCGCAGCGCGTGGCGCACCTGCTGGTCGCGCCAGTGGTCGCCGGTCGGGACGGTGATCGCCAGCACCTCGACGTCGGGTGCATTCAGAAGCAGCGCGACTGCCTGCAGGTTGGTACCGGCGGGCCCGAGCGTGTCTTGGTCGATGATGACCTTGCGGCGCATGCGGCGCGCATGGCCGCAAAAAGCGCGGCCGGCGCAAAGAAAGAAATTGGCCCGGCGCGGCGGCCGGGGAGAGTGGGGGAGTGGATTACCTGGCGCTGATCGACCGCTCCAAGCTGCACTACAAGCGCAGCGACGTGACGCCCATCTTCGCGGACCCGGCGGCGTTCGCCGCGCTGGTCGGCGATCTCGTGGCGCCGTTCCGCGACGCCGGCGTGCAGCGGGTGGTCGGGACGGACGCGCTGGGTTTCATCGTCGGCACGGCCGCGGCGCTGAGTCTCGGGGTGGGCTTCGTCCCGGTGCGCAAGGGCGGGAAGTTGCCCGTGAAAAAGGAAACCGCGGTCTTCCGAGATTACTCGAACGAGGAAAAGTCCCTGGAGCTGCGGGCGAATCCTTGGCCGGTCGGCACACGGGTGTTACTGATCGACGAATGGATCGAGACGGGCACCCAGGCGCGGGCCGCGGCGGAACTGGTCGAGCGCGCCGGTGGCGTCATGGTGGGCATCGCAGCGATCGCGTTCCGGCGAAACGATCGCACGGCCCCGCTTTGGGCACGTT
>CAXRGI010000265.1:0-12184 GCA_964229935.1 Opitutales bacterium | reverse complement strand
ACCAGTGCTCGGCCACGCCGAGTTCGGAGCGCTGCGCGCAGAACCGCGCCACGGTGAGCAGCGCCGCGACCTGGGACCAGCCGACCGCCTCGCGCCCCGCCGGCAGCAACCCGGCGAGCAGCTGGTCGAGTTTCAGCCGGTGCCAGAGCGCCAGGCCCAGGTAGCCTTCGCCGAAGTCACGCGTGCGTTCCACGCGCACTCCCCGCACGTCCACCTGCTCCCACCGCGCCGCGCCCGGCTCATCCGCGGCCACCCCGGGCAGCGGCGACGTCGTGGTGCGCGCCGCCGGGGTCTCGCCGCGGAGCAGCGCCGGCAGGTCATCCCAGCCATCCCTCAACGCGCCAGCTTCCCCCTCGTCCAGCTTGCCCAGTGAGGCGACGACTCGCTGGCGCGGTCCCCGTGCCGTGCGCACCGTCTCGCACAGGTGCCGGTAGCTGTAGCCGACTCCGCGATGTTGCTTGGTTTTGCGCCGCAGGAACACGCCCGCGATCTTCGCCGAAAAAGCCCTGCCCAACAATGGGGCGTTCGGCACTACACGGGCCCCGAGAAAATCCTCCCTCGTACGGCACAACCGCCCGCGACCCGCTTACCTCTGAAAACTTTTTCAGGCCACTTCCAATCGACGAACTCGGGCTAGCGCGGCGCGGGCCTCCCCAACCTTCGCCTCGTCCCACTCCCGTTCGTATGGGTACAGCTTGGCGATCAGCCGCAGCACAACGTTCACCGCCTTGGGCCGCTCCTCGAGCGCCTCATGGAACTTGCGTCTGGCATGTGCCCAAAAACCCACCCGCGCGATTGCCTCGGTCCGACGCTAGTGACTGGCGTACGCGCCGTATTGGTCCGACTGCAAAACACCGCGGAAGCCGCCCAGCAGCGACGTCAGCTCGCCGTGAACACGTGACTCGCGGAAGGAGAACACCACGGCACCTGCATCGTCTTCACCCCGTGCGTCGGGCAGCCACTGCGGGGTACTCGGCAACCAAGCCGGGTCGTGCGATTCATCCTATCCAGATGCGGCCACCAACGCATTGCGGCGTGGTCGTAGACCGCGCAAGCCCGCCCGCACTCGGGGCATGGCGCTTTGTAGCTCGCAGGCCACTCCACTTCGATCTCCACGCTGCGATCCTCATCCTTCAACTCCACCGCCACAACCTGCCACGGATCCTCCAACTCCAACAGCTTCTGAAGGAATCCCGTCACATTACGGTCCGCTTGCCGCTTCATATCGCCTTTGGAGCACTTCCCTCGGCTACCCACAAGAATCTGCGAAGAAACAAAGTTTGAAGGCATGGATCCGCCCTTATCGGAGAGCGTCCGGCTTTGTTTTCCAACCGAAGGCTATCGAGCAGATCCAGCAAGGTGTGGAAACTACCCCCGCATCCAGAAGCCTGATTACCCGAAACCTCGAAGATGCTTACGCTTGGCGGTTATTCCGCGCAGGACGTGACGCGGGCGTCGAACTTCCGAAAAATATCCTCCGTCACACCGCGATAACGATGCGGGTGAATCTCACGCATGACGTTCGTGAGGTCTCGCGGTGGGCCGGAAACAGTCCCGACATCATTTCGGCACACTATCTTGGAACGGCGACCCCACACGATGCCCGTAGCTTCTACGCTCTCCTGCCCGAGATTCCCGATGAAAGCGTGGCGGGCGTGGACGGGCTGGCCATAGCGTCCCCCGTGCTTGAGGAACATGCAGCGGCCGTATAACTCCTGAGGGCGGCGGGAAGACCCCAGTTTTGGGCAGTTTTTGGGCAGTGACGCCAAATTCAGCCCGAAGCCAAAAACCAGAAACCCCCGCAACCACATGGGCCACGGGGGTTTAAAGTTGGGTGCAGGGGCTGGATTTGAACCAGCGACCTTCAGGTTATGAGCCTGACGAGCTACCAGGCTGCTCCACCCTGCAACGAGTGAGGGGCGGATAGGTAAGGTCGCGGGGCGGCCTGTCAACGGGTTTCTCGGAAATCCCCCGTGCCCGGAGGGCCGGAGGCCCGTTACGCCTGGGCCGCCCAGCCGGGACCGCACCGCTTCTAATCGGTAACAGTAACCCCAGCCTAGCCCGCGCTCGAGGGCGGGACCAAGCTCCGCGCTCAAACCCAAAACCCTCACCATGACCCGCATCCTCCGCCCGCTCCGCGCCGGCCTCACCGCCGCCGCGTGGCTCGCAACCCTCGCGGCGCAATCCCAGCGCCCTGCCCCCGCCGACGAGATCGTCGAGTTATCGCCATTCGTCATCTCCACCGCCGCCATCGAGGGCAACCGCATCACCGAGGCCACCGCCGGCACCCTGGTGGCCCGTCCGATCGACAGGCTCCCCATGGGGCTGCAGGTCGTGAGCGCGGAGGCGATGAAGGAATTGGATATCTTCAACGCCGACGGCCTGAACCGCCTCGTCGCCGGTCTCGCCAACCAGAATCAGACGAGCTCCGAGGGAACCGGCAACAACACCCAGTACGCGTCGCGCGGCTTTACCGTGCTTCCCCGGCGCAACGGCTTCGCTCCCGGCGGGCGCCTGTACGACATGACCGGCATCGACCGCGTCGAGATCATCCGCGGTCCCAACTCGCTCCTCTACGGCCAGAGCGACGCCGGAGGCATCATCAACTACATCACGAAACGCCCGCGCCTCCGCACCACCGCCGACGCCCGCGGCAGCGCCTCGGCCGCATTTGGCAATTACGCGTTCTACCGCGGCCAGGCCGACGTCGACGTCACGCTCATCCCGAAGACCCTCGGCTTCCGCCTGCCCGCTTCGTTCACCAGCAACGAGCGTGAGTTCAATTTCTTCCGGAACAAGGCCATCGCCTACAATCCCTCCCTCCTCTACCGCCCGCTCGACAACACCGAGCTCTCGTTCGAATGGGAGTACCTGGATGTCCGCACCAACTTCGGCGCGTTTCAGCCCATCGTGTGGCGCCCGCCGGGGTCGACGGTCGAGTATGTCGACAAGGACAACCGCGGCCTCGGACGGGCCGCGCGCGGCGGTTTGTTCGGACCCTACGCCAAGGCCCAGAACAAGCAGACCAACTGGACAGCCGACCTCACCTCGCGCCTCACATCGAACATCACCTTCCGCGCCGTGTACTCGAAGAACGCCCGCGATCGCAACGAGATCGTCCCCACGGGCGGCGATCCCTTCCGCGCCGTTCCCACCCCCTACTACGGCGCCAACACCCGGGACGGAAACCGCATCACGGGCTACAAGGGCGATCTGCTCGGCGAATGGACCTTCGGGGCGTTCAAGACCCGCACCGTCGCCGGCTACGAGTACAACAAGAACATCTTTTTCGCCTCCGTCTGGCGCGGCTGGAACGCCGCCACCAACTCCCGCGACAACCTGTTCACACTCAACCTCGGTTATGATCCGGTCACCCAACGGGTGACCCGCCCGCCGACCGCCGCCGACTTCCGTCCGTTCAATGGGATCACCGGCCAGTGGCTCGACTCCAAGCTCGACCCCGCGCTTTGGCGTCTGGAATCCGGTCCGAATCGTTTTCTGAGCGAGTGGACCAACACCCGCGTGAGCGAGGTGCTGTCGGCCTTCGACGACCGCCTCCAGGTGCTGGGAGGCGTGGCGCGCGGGAAAAGCATCCTCACCAACACGACCACGGGAGCGGCCGACAACCGCAAGGCGACCGTGTGGCAGACCGGCCTCGGCTGGGTCTTCGATGCCCGCAAGCAGCACATGCTGTTCTTCAACCGCAGCACGAGCTACCAGCCTCAGTTCCTCTTCGACATCAACTTCAACCCCCTCGCCCCGCTCACCGCACAGGGCATCGAGGGCGGACTCAAGTCGACCTGGGGCGGCACCGGCCTCTCGACGACGATCGTCGTCTACTCGCAGGAACGGAAGGACGTCGGCCGCCAATACACTGACTTCAGCCTCAACCCCCCGCGGACCTACGGCATCCTGACCCCCGGTGAGGAAGTGAGCGGCCTCGAGTTCGAGGCCTGGTACCAGGCCTCGAAGCAGCTGAGCTTCACCGTGCTCTACGCGCAGTTCAGCGGAAAGATCACGGGGGCGCCACCGGGCCGCGAGGCCCTGATCGGCTACGAGCTGCCCCGGGCCCCCGAGAAGAGCGCCAACGTGATGACCAATTACCGGGTCGACGGCTCGGGTCCGCTCGGCGGCACCCGCTGGACGCTCGGCCTTAACTGGCGCAACGACACCTGGCTCGACACCGGCTTGAACCTAAACACCCGCGAGCGCCGCAGCGACGGCGGTGGCGTGCTGTTTGCGGTGATCTCGAAGGACATCAAGCTGAAGGGGCGGCAGGGACTCACCCTGCGCCTGAATATCGGCAACCTCACGGACCGCGATTACATCACCGAGGGTTCCACCTTCGGCGAGAAGCGCACCTATCGCCTCGCGACCGACTTCCGGTTCTGAACCGGCTCCGACGCGAATCCACCTCCAAGGCGTCGCCAGCGGGCGACGCCTTTTTTTCATCCGTGTCCGCGGTGCGCTTGCGCGACCCCCGCGCCAGGGTTGACTGAGCGCCACCCCGATGGTCACCCAGCGCGAGATCGCCCGTGCCGCCGGTCTTTCCCAGACCGCCGTCTCCCTCGCCCTCCGCAACGGTACGGGCATCGCTCCCGCCACCGTGGAAAAAGTGCGCGCCGTCGCGGAACGACTGGGCTACCGGCCGGATCCCCTGATCTCCGCTCTGATGTCCCAGCGCCAGGCACGCACCGCCGCGAAGCTGCGGGCGAAAGTGGCGTTTCTGACCGCTTTCCCCTCCCGCGACGGCTGGCGGCGGAGCCGCTTCATTTCCGACTGCTTCTCCGGCGTCCAGAGCGCGTGCTCGGCGCGCGGTTATCTGGTCGAGCCCGTCTGGCTCTTCGCCCCTCAAATCGGCGGGCGGCGCCTCAGTCAGATCCTGTGGACCCAAAACGTGCAGGGGCTCGTGGTGGCACCGCTGCCCGTGGAGAACCCGCCGATGGACATCGATTGGGAACGGTTCGCCGCGGTGAGCCTCGACTACTCCATGGCCAATCCGGTGCTGCATCGCGTCGTCGACGACCACGCCTGCGGCATCGAGCGGATCATCGAGGAAACGGACCGGCGCGGCTACCGCCGACCAGGGCTGATCCTGCGCGCACCACAAAATATCCGCACCCGCCACAGCCGCCTTGGCGCCTTTCTCGCGCAGGCCCGACGCCACCCCACCTGGCGCCCGGTCGAGCCGCTTATCCTTCCGGAGGACCGCTGGGACTCGCGCGAATTCACCCGGTGGGTGCGACGGGAGCGGCCCGATGTGATTCTCACCGAGGAACCTGAGGTGCTGTCCGCCGCGACGCGGATCGGTCTGCGCGTGCCGCGAGACACGGGCGTCGTCTTCTTCCACCAGGAGCGGCCGGCGCGCCGCCTGAGCGGCATTTTGGTCAACGCCGAGGAGGTGGGTCGCACCGCCGGCAGTGTACTGATGCGACTAATCGAGACCAACGAACGCGGCGTCCCGGCGGTTCCCAACACCACGCTCGTGAGCTCGTTGACGTGGCACGAGGGCCGCACGCTGCGGGCGCCCTGATCCGGAGCGACGTCGAACTGGCGATGCCGCGAAACGATTTCCTCCCGCCCCGCGATGACTGCCCGCCTATCTAAGGTTCATCTGGTCCGCCGGATCAGGAGAGCTAGTTTTCACGCCATGCTGCGCCCCCTGCCCGACCGACACACACCTCGGCCCGAAATGACGCGGTTCGCGAGACTCGCCGCCGTGATCATCCTGAGCACGACCGGAATGGTCTCCGCGGCCGTCAAGCCCACCAACGCCCGGATCACCGAAATCTCCACCTGGCTGCCAGCCGCGCCCGCCCCGGTGGGCCGGCCCGCCTCCGATCGCGCCGCGTGGGCGGCGGTCGCCGCGCGCGTGCCGCTCAGGGAAATACTCTCCGAGGCCGACCGCCTGGTGAATGTGGCCCCGCCCGCCGTCACCGACGCACTTTACCTCGAATACTCCCGCACCGGATCGCGCACCGGCTATGAGGCCGTGTACAACAGCCGGCGCGACCGGCTGACGACCTTCGCCTGGGCGGAAGCCCTCGACGCTCGCGGACGCTACCTCGCCGCGGTGCAGCGGGAGGTGGATGCCATCCTAGACGAGAAGGCGTGGACCCTGCCCGCGCATGACGCGTCGCTGAACAATTTCAACGGCCGCGTGGTCGAGGTTGACCTTGGCGCGGCGATGCGCGGCTGGAGCATGGCGACGGTCGGCGGTTGGCTGGGCGAAGGCCTCGGCGCGGCCCGGCTGGAGCGGCTGCAGTCGGAAATCCGGCGCCGCATCACCGACCCTTACCTGCGGGCGATCCGCAACGGACCGGTCGGCGGCATGTGGTGGGTGCACACGAACAGCAATTGGAACGCGGTCTGCCATGCCGGCGTGGTGGGAGCCACCCTGGCGGCGGTCGGCGACCGCGCGATCCGCGCCGAGGTGGTGGCCTCCGCGGAGGCCAACCTGCCCTACTTCGTGGCCGGCTTCACGGACGACGGTTACTGCACCGAGGGCGTCGGGTACTGGAGCTACGGCTTCGGGCACCATGTGCTGCTCGCCGAGGCGGTGTCCGCGGCCACGGAGGGGCGGGTCCGGCTGGTGGCCGGCCCGAAACTGGAACGCATCGCCGCCTACCCTGTCGGCATGGCGATCCTCCCCCGGGTGTATCCGGCTTTTTCCGACAACTCGACGACCGTCCAGCCGGCGAACTGGGTCGCGCCGCTGGCCCGGCGTCTGCTGGACGGTGCGGTCGCGCCCGCCCGCCTGCCAGCGATGGCCTGGGCGGAGGTCGCACGCGACCAGCTCTACATCAGCGCGACGCGGGTGTGGACGCCTTCGATTGCGGCCACGGCCCTGCCGCCGCAACCTGAGCTGCGGCACTGGTTCCCGGGGGCGCAGGTGCTGATCGCGCGCGCGGCCGACGACTTCGGCGCCGCGATCAAGGGCGGCCACAACGACGAGCTGCACAATCACAACGATCTGGGATCGTTCGTCGTGGCCCTTGGCACGACGGCCCTTCTGGTGGATCCGGGTAGCGAGATCTACACCTCGCGCACGTTCAGCGCGAAGCGCTATGACAGCCAGGTGCTCAATTCCTACGGTCACCCGGTGCCGGTGGTCGCCGGGCAACTGCAGTCGACGGGCCTGAACTACGCCGCCCGGGTGCTGGCCACGGAGTGGAGCCGCGATCGCGATCGCCTGCTGCTCGACCTTCGGGGCGGCTACGCTGTTCCCGCCCTGCGCCGGCTGGAGCGCGAGTTCGTCTGCCGGCGGGGTGTGGGTGAGGGATTTGTGATCACCGACGACTTCGAGTTCACCGGCCCCGAGTCGTTCGGCACGGCGTTGGTGACATTCGCGACATGGCGCGCGATCGACGCCGCCACGCTGGAGGTCGGCACCGGTGCGACGCGCCTCCGGGTGCGGATCGAGGCGGAGGGCGGGCCCGTGACGGTGCGCGCCGAGACAATCGACGAAAACCTGCCCGGCGGGGCGAAACCAACGCGGATCGGGATCGACTTCGCGCAACCCGTGGCGCGCGGCCGGATCCGCCTCACGGTATCCCGCGCGGAGCCGCTCCTCACGGCGGACGCCGCCTCCCTCAGCGCCACGATTCCCGCCCGGCTGGGGAACCTCTCCACGCTGAACGCCACCCAACCCGGGGAAGGCGGCCTGATCGCCGGTTTTTCGCTCGGAGGGACCGGCCGCAAGCAGGTCCTTTTGCGCGCGGTCGGTCCCGGGGTCGGCCAGTTCGGCGTGCCCTCCACCCTGCGTGACCCGGTGCTGGTCCTGCGCGGCTCGAACGGCGCGGAGGTCGGCCGCAACGACAATTGGCAGGCCGCGCTGGGATCCGCGTTCGGACGCGTGGGCGCCTTCCCTCTCCCAACCGGCAGCGCCGACGCCGCCGTGCTCGCCGAACTGCCCCCTGGCAGCTACACCGCGCAGATCGAGAGCGCCGATGGAACGGCCGGCAACACGCTCGTCGAACTGTACGATGCGGGTGGCGAGGGCTCGCGCCTCGTCAACCTCTCGACCCGCGGCACAATCGCTCCCGGGTCCCCGCTCACCCTTGGCCTCTCCGTCGGCGCGGGCGCCCCGCGCTGGTTCCTGCTGCGCGGCATCGGCCCGGGACTCTCGCCATTCGGCGTCTCCACCGCGCTGGCCGACCCGCAGCTCACCGTGTTTCGCGGCGAGACGGTCGTCGCCCGCAACGACGATTGGAGCGCAAGCCACTGGACGAACGAACTGGCCGCCGCCGCGACGGCGGTGCAGGCGTTCGCGCTGCCGGAAAACTCCGCCGACGCCGCGCTCGTCGTCCAGTTGCCACCCGGCAATTACACCTTCCAGGTCGCCGCCAAAGGCAGCGCCGCCGGAACCGTGCTCGGCGAGGCTTACGAGCTGCCCTGACCGCGCCGGCGGCGCTGCCGGACTCGGGTTCGAGGTGACAAACCGTCCGGGTTGCGGCACTTCTCGCGCGTGTCCCGCCTCCTGATCCGCGCGCTGACCCTCGCCGTCCTTCTGGCGGCGGCACTGTGGCTGCGCGTGCGGGACCTCGACCGCCGGCCGATGCACGCCGACGAGGCGAACCAGGCGGTCAAGACCGGCGAACTGCTCGACGCGGGCCGCTACGTGTACGATCCCCGCGACCACCACGGTCCGACGCTCTATTACGCCGCGGCGATCGCCGCCCGTCTTCGCGGGGAAAACAGCTTGGCCGATTTGTCGGAAACCACCGTACGTCTCGTGCCCGCCGTAGCGGGCGTGCTGGCGGTGCTTTTCACCGCCCTGCTGGGCACCTCGATCCCCGGCCGGGAATCCGGCCGACGGTCGCGCTGGCCCGCCCTCGCCGCCGCGGCGTTCGTGGCGGTTTCGCCGCCGGCGCTCTACTACAGCCGCTACTTCATCCAGGAAACATTGCTCGCCGCCTTCACGCTGGCCGCCCTCGTGGCGGCGCGGGCGTGGTGGCACACCGGTCTGACCCGCTGGGCAATCGCCGCCGGCGCCGCCGCCGGCCTGATGCAGGCCACCAAGGCGAGCGCGCCCTTGTTCCTCGTCGCCGCGTTCCTCGCCGCGAGGATCGCGGGTCTTAGAACGGTGACACGTCGCGCGGGACGCGATCTCGGGACCGCGATCATCGCCGGTTTCCTGACCGCTTCCCTCTTTTACTCGTCGTTCGGCTCGAATCCGGCCGGCCTGCGCGACGCCCTCACCGCGTACCTTCACGCCGCGGAACGACTGCTCGGGCACTCTGCTCCGCCGACGGGCCACGAGAAGCCGTGGGATTACTATCTGCGCCTTTTCGGATGGCGGCGGGAACACGGGATCGTCTGGCACCAGGTTCCCTTCTCCGCGCTCGCGCTCGCCGGGGCGGTCCTCGCCTGGGTGCGTCGCGATCCGGTTCCCCGGGCACTGAGCCTGTACACCCTGTTGGTGGCGGCCTTGTTCTCCATCCTGCCCTACAAGACACCCTGGCACGCGGTTCATCTGGTGGCTCCGCTGGCGCTGCTTGCGGCGGTGGCAATCGGCGGGATCTCTCGGTTGCCCACCGGACGCCCGGTGGCCGTGGCCTTCGGGCTAATCCTCACCGCGACGCTTTTCCAGCAAGCGTGGCGCGCTTCTTTCCTGCGACCGGCCGACTGGCGCAATCCCTGGGCCTACGTCCATAGTTCGGCGGATGTCCGGAAGGTCACCGCCCTCGCCGCAGCCGCGCGCCAGGGCGATCCCGGCCGTCCCATCCGGGTGATCGCCGAGGAATACTGGCCCCTGCCGTGGTACCTCCGCGGTGTAACCGACGTCGGGTACTGGACGGAGCCTCCGGCGGACTGCGAGGGTGCCCTCGTCATCGCCTCAAACTCCCTCGCCGACACCGTTCGCGCCCGCCTCAACCGGCCGTACCGCGAATCGGTGCTGGGTTTGCGTCCGGGCGTCCTCCTCATCGTGTTCACGCCGGAGCCGTGAAACCGTTCCTCTCGCTCGTCATTCCGTTCTACAACGAGGCCGGCAATATCCTGCCGCTGACGGAGGCCTGTGTCGCCGCGCTGACCGCGACCGGGCGCCCTTTCGAGGCCATCCTGGTGAACGACGGCAGCACCGACGGCACCGCGGCCGAGATCGCCGTCTGTGCCGTGCGCTGGCCGCAGTGCCGGGAACTGCGGATGGAAAAGAACTCCGGCCAGGCGCTCGCTCTGCTCAGAGGTCTTCGAGCGGCGGAGGGGGAGTTCATCGTGACCATGGATGGCGACGGACAAAACGACCCGCGTGACATTCCGGAGCTGCTCGCGGCCGTGGAATCCGGCTCCTGCGATCTCGCCTGCGGCTGGCGGGCGGACCGGCATGACTCCACGCTGCGGCGGCTGATGTCGAAGGTGGCCAACGCGGTGCGCGGACGTTTCCTCGGTGATGGCGTCCACGATTCGGGCTGCCAGCTGCGCGTGATGCGCCGCGAAGTGGTCTCGGCCCTCTACCCGATGGAGCTGATGCAGAGCTTCGTGCCGGCGCTCGCGAAGGCGGCCGGCTTCCGCGTCGGCGAACGCCGCGTGCGGCACCATGCCCGGACGCGCGGTGAGTCGAAGTACGGCTTCCGCCGCCTGCTGTGGCGGCCAGCGGTCGCCATGCTCGGGCTCCGTTGGCGCATGTGGACCGGGAGGCGCCCATGACGCATCCGGTTTTCCAGCACGAGGCGATGAACACTTTCTTCGAGATCGCCGTCGCCGGGCAGCCGCGGGATTACGCGCGGCACGCCGCGCAGGCGGCGTTCGCGGAACTGGAACGCCTCGAGGAGGAGCTGAGCCGCTTCATCGACGGGAGCTACATTTCCCGGGCCAACCGGCTCGCCCCGGGAGAGTCCGTCACGCTTTCGCCCGACGCGATGGAATGCCTGCTGATCGCGACGGACCTCGCGCTGGCGACCGGCCGCGCGTTTGACCCAGCGTACGCCTCGGAGCGCCCCGCCGACCTTGATCCCGATCTGCCGCCCTACGCGCTGGACCCCGCAAGCCACACGCTGACCTCGCGCGCGATCCGCCTGCGTCTTGACCTGGGCGCGGTCGGCAAGGGTTACGCGCTCGACGTGATGGCGGCCACCCTGCGCGAGTGGGGCATCTCCTCCGCCTGCCTCAACTCAGGAGGCAGCAGTGTGCTCGCGCTCGGCGATGAGGGTCCGACCGGCGCAGGCTGGCCGATCGGGGTCGGTGAGGACGACAATCATCGCGCCGTTCCGCTGCGTGAATCCTCCCTGGCCGGCTCCGGCACCGCGGTGAAGGGTTCCCATCTCATCGACCCCCGCACCGGCCGACCCGCCGAACGCAAGCGCCGCACTTGGGCCCTAGCACCGACGGCCGCACGGGCGGACGCGCTCTCCCCCGCATTCTTCCTCATGGACGAAACGGCGGTCGCCAACCTGTGCATCGCGCACCCGTCAATCGGCGCGGCGGTGATCCGCGAGGACGGCACGCTTGCCGTTTACGGCGCGCTCGCCGGGGAAACGACGCCGTGAGACTGCTCTCAAGCGAGACGCGATTTTTCAGCCGTCCTTTTCATACCTGAAAGGTTGTGCCCTCCCTTCCTACGGACTGGCCAAGGCAGTGTTCTGCCCCAGTGCCGCAACTGACGGCAGTTCTGGTCGGATCCGGTCCTCGATGTTCTCTTACGGGCCAATGTCACCCGCGGCGGCGCAAGAACGGTGAACACCAAGGTCGGGGAAGGTCCATATCGGGAGCGAAGGCTTGCCGTAACAGCGGCTCGGGGCGAACCCGATCCACTCACGCCTTCCGTGCGAACCGTCCGACCTACTCACGTCGAGGCGGCTCACGACTCGCCCGAGCCGATGGCGATAATTCTCCCTCCATCACACCATCGCGACTACGGCCTTAACGAGATGGATGCGCTCGCAGGGAAACATGGAAAAATTGTCCCGGTTTCCAGCTTCGAGCGATCCATGCCTCCACGGCGCGTTTATCAGGACGAACTTGAAGCGTCGGATGGAGTTTATTCCGCCCTCTCGGCGGAGCGATTTTCCCTCGTAAAAGCGCTGCAGTTGAAGCCTCGGCGGAGGAGCGGCGAGGGACCCGCTCGCGAGGGGCCAGATTGGGTCGGACTGGCACAGCGGGTGTGCCACAAGAAACCGCCATGCGGAGCCGAAGATTGCATCCACCGAGGGGACCGGCGCGTAACCGAGATGGTACGAAAAACGCT
>CAXRGI010000264.1:0-2132 GCA_964229935.1 Opitutales bacterium | reverse complement strand
TTGGCCCGCATGACTTGGATGTTCTCGACGCCAATCGCCGGGCGCAGTCGCCCGTCGTGAACTTGCAGATCAATTCCAGCGCTCAACAAGCGCACCGGCTCGCTCGGGCTCCCCGGCTGCGCGCTTAGAGCGGCGAGCAGCGGCGAAACCAGGGCGGCGATAGAGAGGCGTACCATAGGATCAGCGTTTATTTGGTATGGGCGGCAGGATCCCCGTACCCTGCGCCCATTAGAACTGCGCGCTCGGAGGTCATCCCAGTCGGCTTTGCGGCATGACCGGCGAAGATGAGGGTGCTCGCGGGTCTCTCGTCGCGGAAAGCACAGAAGCCGCCGGAGTTCTTGCCGGGATTACAGAGGAAATTCACGTTAGGGACGCCGCCGAGCATGAGATCCGGTCCTGCATCGCGGTCCTGGTCCACGATGCGAAACGCGTGTCGTCCGCCCCGGCATTGGGAGCCGTCGGGGGGCGCCATGGGATTTTCGGGGAAACTCGACGTTAAGGCTGACCGAAACGTGTGATGTGACCGGTAGAGCCGGCGAATTTGAAGCGATAGCCACCTTCCGTTGGAACGATAGCTAAATCCTTTTAGCTTCAAGCTGAAAATAAGGCGTTTTTGTCGATCATCGGATTCACTTCACGCCGAGGCCCGTATCACCACGGAAGGCGACACAAAGGTTTCGACGGGCTTCACGCGGCAACGCCTCATCGCGTCAAAAAGCTGCGTCACGGTCTGCTGAACAACCGTCTTGTTGGATGGACCCACGCAGGTGAGCGGTGGGTCGAAGAAATCCGCATGCTCGTGGTCGCCCACCCCGACGACAGCGATGTCCTTGGGGATCTTACGCCCCGCCTCCTTGATTGCCTGATAGGCACCGAGCGCGAGGCCGTCGGTCACCGCGTATAGTCCATCACAACGACGGTCCGCGCCAAGGTGCGCGCGCAACGCCTCGGCCCCGTCGGTCGGGGTGAATCCCGACGCCACCACCCGCACTGGTTCGGTGCCGGTCCGGTCGCGCACGGAGATGCAGAACGCGTCGGCGCGGTCGGCTGTGCTTTCCGTGAGCAGTGCGGGCGTGAGCACGACCAGGCGGCGACAACCCCGACCAAGAAGGATTTCCGCCGCGCGACGCCCGCTTTCTCCCGGCGTGTCGAGCACACAGCAATAGTTCGGTAGCCGCCGGCCCAGGACGACGACCGCGTAAGGCAGAGTAGTCGCCGCTAGAAACGCGTCGTCGTCGGGGAGTGTGTTGGTGATAACCACGCCGTTGAAGCGGCTCGCGTTGAGCAGCCCGGCCATCTCGCGCAACCGTCCAGCGTGAAACATCGCAATCGACACGGAGAACTCTCGCCCCGGTCCCGTGCGGGCGTCCGCCATCAGTTGGACCTGCTGCAGCACGCGGCTCACCAAAAACAGCGGCGCCTCAAACGAAGTGAGAATTCCGAGCTCGATATGGTGAACCTCCGGGTCCTGCGCCCGCAGGCGGCGGGCAGCGACATTTGGGACATAACCGAGATCGCGCACGGCTTTCGTGATCTTATCCACCGTGGCCGGCGCTAGCCGACGCTCCACGTGACGATTAGCGAGCACGGTCGACACCGCCGACGCGGAGACACCCACATGCTCCGCGATCATGTGCACCGTCACCGGACGTTTGCCACTTCGAGACATCTCGGCTATTTCGATCAAAGCGCGCCGCCGCCGCAAGGGGACACTTCGGAGACCTGGGGTGCTCTCGCTGAACCACCGGGGATTCTCCATGCCCTCTCCAACCGGGAACACGAACCTAGCAGCAGGTCGATGGGCTTGGTCATGATCCAAATCTCGGCGCCTCTTCGCCTCGGAAATTTCCCCTTCTCTCTCTTTAGGGCGCCAATCTTTCGGCGGACTATGGACGCCAGACGCGGCAGGTAAGGTCGGCGAGGATACCCTGGCGAAGGGAAGGAGACCTTAGGTTTTGGGACCTGTCCTTCGGTGACGCTCCGGCCCCCGTTGACGGCGAGCACCTGGCCGGTGACGACTCAGATTGAGAATCACCCCGCCCTGACCCCGCGTGAGGAAAGTGCGAACCGCTGCGCGGTTGGAAAGCATGACCGATTGGAGGTTAAGCTCCAGCGTACCGCGGAGGCCCTCG
>CAXRGI010000263.1:0-7085 GCA_964229935.1 Opitutales bacterium | reverse complement strand
TCGATGCCGTCCGGCGCCGAAGCCCCGCCCCCGCTCGCCCCTTTCACCGGCGCGGGCGGTGGTCCGCCTGAAACCTCCGCGATCCTCGAACGCTTCCTCGCCGCGATCGCCGCGCGGGGCCTGGAACTTTATCCCGAGCAGGAGGAGGCGATCCTCGAGTTGTACGAGGATCGCAGCGTCATCCTCTGCACCCCGACCGGCTCCGGAAAATCGCTGGTGGCGAGCGCGGCGTTGTTCCGCGCCCTCTGCCGGGGTGAACGCGGCGTCTACACGTGCCCGATCAAGGCGCTGGTGAACGAGAAGTTCCTCGCGCTCTGCCGCGAGTTCGGTCCCGACAACGTCGGACTGATGACCGGCGACGCGAGCGTGAATCCCAGCGCCCCGCTCCTCTGCTGCACGGCCGAGATCCTCGCCAACATCGCCCTCCACCGCGGACCGGACTGCGACCTTCGCGCGGTGGTGATGGATGAGTTTCATTACTACGGCGACGCGGAGCGCGGCGTCGCTTGGCAAGCGCCTTTGCTCACCCTGCCCCGGGCGCGCTTCCTCCTGATGTCGGCGACGCTCGGGGCGACGGCCTTCCTCGAGGAGGACATCGCGCGCCGCACCGCGGCACCGTGCGTGACGGTGCGCGGCGACCGGCGTCCCGTGCCACTCGAGTTTGATTGGTCGGAGACTCCCCTCGCGGAGAAGCTGGGTGAGCTCCTGCAGCTGAAGCGCGCGCCGGTTTACGTGGTTTACTTCACGCAACGCGCGGCGAGCGAGGGCGCGCAGGACTTCATGAGCCTCGCGGTCTGCACCAAGGAGGAAAAGGCCGCGCTGCAGGAGGCGCTCGCGGGCGCCCGCTTCACCAGCCCGTTCGGCAAGGACCTCCAGCGCTGGCTTCGCCACGGGGTCGGCGTGCACCACGCGGGCCTGCTACCGCGCTACCGCATCCTGGTCGAGCAGCTCGCGCAACGCGGCCTGCTCAAGATCATCTGCGGAACCGACACGCTCGGTGTCGGCATCAACGTCCCGATCCGCACCGTCGTCTTCACCCAGCTTTGGAAATACGACGGCAAAAAGGCCGCCGTCCTCAGCGTCCGCGATTTCCGGCAGATCGCCGGCCGCGCCGGACGCCGCGGCTTCGACGATCGCGGTTTCGTGATCGCGCAGGCGCCGGAGCACGTCATCGCCAACAAGCGCGCCGAGGAAAAGGCCGCGGCGGAGCCGGGCCGTAAGCGCTCCGTCGTGAAACAACGCGCCCCCGAGGGAGCGGTCGGCTGGGACGCCCGCACGTTCGAGCGCCTGCGCACCGCACCCTGCGAGGAGCTCCAATCACGCTTCGCCCTCACCCACGGGATGCTGCTGCTCATGCTCAGCCGTCCGGGCGACGGCTGCCGCGACCTGCAGCGCCTGATCCGCGACTGCCATGAGACGCCCCACCGGAAAAACCTTTTGCGCCGGCGCGGCTGGCAGCTGTTTCGCGCGCTGGTCGAACGGGGCATCGTCGAACTCGCCGCGCGAGGTGCGCGGATCGAGGTGACCTCCGCGGCATTGCCCGCGGCCACCCGGAAGGTGCGCGTCAACGTCGAGCTGCAGGACGACTTTTCCCTCCACCAGGCGCTCTCGGTGTACCTGCTCGACACCCTGCCGAGGTTGGATCCGGCCGACCCCGCCTATGCGTTCGATGTGCTCACGCTCTGCGAGGCGATCGTCGAGGACCCCGACGCCATCCTGCGCCGTCAGATCGACAAGCTGAAGGCCGAGAAGCTCGCGGAGCTTAAGGCCGAGGGCGTCGACTACGCCGAACGCATGGAGAAGCTCGAGCAGATCGAGCACCCGAAGCCGCGGCGGGAGTTTCTCTACGAGACCTTCAACGCGTTCGCCGCCGCCCATCCTTGGGTCGAGGGCGAGAACGTTCACCCCAAGTCGATCGTGCGCGAGATGTGCGAGCGCTTCCTCGGGTTCAACGACTACGTCCGCGAGTACGGCCTGCAGCGCTCCGAGGGCCTGCTGCTGCGCCACCTGTCCCAGGTCTGGAAGGTGCTCGCGCAGACCGTCCCCGTCGGCGCCAAGACGGAGGAATTGCTGGAACTGGAGGACCACCTGCGCGAGCTCGTGCGCGGCGTCGATTCCAGCCTCCTGGAGGAGTGGGAAACCCTGCTCCACCCGGATGCCGCCGCCGGGCCTAAATCCGAGGCGCCGCGCCCGCCGCCCGACATCACCCGCGACCGCGCCGCTTTCCGGCGGCTCGTGCGCGTCGCGGTGTTGGGCGTCCTGCAGGACGCCGCCGCGCACGACTGGGAGTCGCTCGCCGCCCGCGTCCATTCGGAAAATACCGCCGCCGAGGCGCGGCGGGCTGAGACGCTCTTCACCGCGTTTGAGGAGGCGCGCGGGCGGATACGGCTGGATCCGGAGGGACGTTCCACCAAGCACACGCACGGCTTGGACGAGGCGCCGGGCCGCGATCTGGAGATCGCGCAGGTGCTGGTTGATCCGGAGGAGTCCAACGACTGGGAGGCACGCTTCCGCGTGGATCTCGCCGCCAGCCGCTCCGCCGGCCGCGTGGTTCTTGCGCTCGAGTCCGTCGCGCCGATCGGAGCGTAAGGCGCGCGGAAAAGTTCTGGAGCCGCGCCGCGACCCGTGGTCGCCTCACGGCTAGCCATGCCTGTGCTGAGGAAGAGAGCCCGAGCCGCCCGCAGTCCGCTTACCGCGGAAGTGCGCGTGCGTTTCGTGGAGGGATACCTGGGCCTGGGCATGCTACGGCAGGCCGCCGCCGAGCTTCGGGCGATCCGGGCCAAGGACCGTAATCTTCCCCTCGTCCTCGCCGCCCGCGCGGAACTGCATCTGGAGTCCAAGGAATGGGAGCAGCTGATCGCCGCCGGACGTGAATTAGCCCGCCGACACCCGGGAACGCCGCAGGGATGGATCCACTGGGCCTACGCGCTGCGAGAACTGGGGCGCGTCGAACAGGCGCTGGAGGTCCTGCTCGAGGCCGAGCCGCTCCACCCGAAAGTAGGCGTCATCCACTTCAACCTCGCCTGCTACCACTGCCTGCTGGGCGACCTGCGGTCGGCGAAGCGCCGCCTCGAACGCGCCTGCCGGATCAAATCGGACTGGAAAACCACCGCCCTCGAGGATCCCGACCTCAAGGAGCTGTGGAACCACTACACGCCCGAGCAAATCGGTTAAGCGAAGGCAGGTGCCGTCGCACCGCGGGGAACCGACCGCGCCCCAAGGATTTTTAACGCCTTGCGGCAGAGCCCCGCCAAGCCGGCCGCCGTCGACCTCGCCTGCGTGGCGTCGCGCGGAGGCGTACCTTCAGAGACGGGCGTTGATGCCGCCGAAGAAGCCGGGTGTGAGAACGCGGCGCTGGGAGGGTCGCGGTCCGCGATCCTGTCCCGTCTCGAACTCCCGAAGCACATTGTTGATGTCGAGATAGACGCTCAGGCGCCGTGTGAGCTGGTATTGCGTCTTCAGGTCCAGCGTGTCGCGCCGGATTCGGTAGACGAGCTGGGAGTCGACCGCATTGTAGGTCGTGAGGTAGCGCGCACGGTGATTCCATTGCAGTCGCACCGTGATCCCGTCGCGGATGTAGGAAAGGCCCGCGTTCGAGGTGTCCGGATTGAAGCCGGCCACCTTGCCCTTCGGGTTCGCGGCCACCGCGATAGCGTTGCCCGCACCGTAGTTTCCTTCGGTCTCCATCCGGGTAAGATTCCCGTAGGCGCCGAAGCCGGCCAGCCACCCGGGCAGGAAGGAGAATTGCTGGCTGTAATTAAGCTCGATGCCGCGGACCTTGGCACCGCCGCCGTTGTACTGGGTCGTGAGGGTATAGCCCGCGTAATCGCCGTTGAAGCCGTTGTCCGCGCCCGTGCCAACCGTCAGGCCACCGGCGGTGAAAATGAAATCACGGAGCTGCTTCTGGAAAAGCCCCACGGACACGACTCCGGCCGGCTCAAAGTAGTACTCGGCCGCCACATCGAAATTATCCGAAGTCTGCGGTTTCAACGACGGGTTGCTCGTCGTGATCGTCTTGGCGTCGAAATTCACCGTCGTGCGCGGAATCAGCTGGCCGATCCCGGGGCGGCCCACGTTCGTCGCCCCGCTGGCGCGCGCGATCAGGCGCGGGGTGAAGGCGTACTTCAGGTGGATCCCGGGCAGCACGTTGCGGTAGGTTCCAGTACGCACCTGACGCCCCCCGTATTCGGCGAGATTACGCCGGATGATTTCCGCGTCCGTAAGCGGTCCCGAGAAAGCGGCGCGGCGCGCACGTTCCTCCGGGGTAAGCGCCTGTAACGCGCCTTCGCCGCGCACGTTCGTCTCCTCGAAACGAGCCCCCGCCAGGACGCCCAGCCGGCCGAGTTGAGCATGCGCCATGGCGTAGGCGGCCGGGATGCGCTCCTTGAAGCGCTGGTCGCCGTTCAGCTGAGCCTGAATGTTGGCCGCCGTCTCGCGGATGAAATATGCCGGAGTCTTCTCCAGCGCCCCGTCGATCAGCATGTTGGTGAAATGGGGCCAAGCCGGCACCGGTACGGCCGGAAAACGGACGGCGGACGTGTGCAGCCGGCCCGCGGCGATCAGCCCGAACTGGGCCAGATTATCGTCGTTAACCCCACCGCGCGCGGCGTTGGGCCCCTGCACCCCGTCGGGCCCCACATAGTTTCCGCTCCACTGAGTCGCCTCCAGGACGCGCCGTTGCTCCCGGATCCGCATGCCGGCCTTCACGTAGAAGGGCCATTGGGCGGCGAATGACTTCTTCGCGTTCAGCGACAGGCCGCGGTAAAAATCCCAGCCCGCCCGGCGATCGATCCGATACCGGTTCTCGGTGAAGCTCGCGAGGTCCGTGATGGCCGGCCCCGCGGTCTGCGTGACGACCGGGAAATCGGCGCGGCCACGCTGGTCCACCGTGAAGCCGATGCCGCGCGCCGTGAAGCCCCAGTTGCGCTGCCCCGCGTAATTCGACTTTGAGTCCGACTGGTAAAGGTTCCAGTCGAGCTCCAGCCCTGCCAGGTTATGATTGCCGCCCAGTTGGTGGTAACGCGTGCGCGCGTCCTTGTAGGCGTTGTCCGCCTGGATGTTCACCGTGCTGGCCGTGCTCGGCAGGATCGTGGTGAACGTGTCAGTGTATCCGGGAGCCACCGCGGCCGCAGGCCCGGTGAAGGCCAGCAAACGATCCGTGTCGTGGTCGGTGAGCCGGTTGATGGTCGAGCCCCAGTAAATCCGGCTGCGGTCGCCGAGCTTGTAGTCGAGTCGGACGCCACCTCCCCAGCGCGACGTGAGGAGACGCTCATCCGTGTAGCCGACGGTATTGGTGTACGTCGGGCCGCTCGCGCCGTTCGCCAACGCGAGGCTAGTCTGCGTGACCGTATCCTGCGGAGTGAACAACTGACGATGGCCGAAGTTGATCGCGACGCCCAGGCGTCCGCCGAAGGATTCGGAGTAGGCCACGGCGTAGTTATAGGGCGCGCCCTGCATGCGGTCGTCGAACGGACGATACGTCAGCCCGGCGGAAATGCGCACGAAGCGCCCCTTGGTGTCGAAGCCGGTCTTGGATACCATGTTCACGGCTCCTCCGATCGAGTCGCCGTCCATGTCGGGCGTCGGTGATTTCGTGACCTCGAGCCGCTCCACCGTGTCGGCGCTGACCGTCTGGAACTGATACTCGCGAGTGGCGCCGGCGGAAGCGGCGTCGGCCAGCCGATTCCCGTCCATGGTGATGGAGACGAGATTCTGACTGAGGCCACGGATACGGACGTAGCGGATGGTGCCATCGACCGTGTCGCCCTCCACTCCCGGCAAACGCACGAGGAGGTCCGCCGGATTCTGGGCAAGATTGCCGAACGCGTCGGTGGAGACGATGTTCTTCACACCGTCGGAGAGGCGCTGCAACGTCACGGCCTGGGCGTTACCCTCGCGCTCCCCGGCTACCACGAATTGATCCATTCGATAAACGCCCGACGTCAGGGCCACGTCACGGCGATTCGGGCCCGCCGCCAGCACCACCTGGACGCGTGCGACGTCCAGACCCGTGTAGCTCACGCTCAAGGACGCGCCACCGGCCGCGAGGCCCTCAAGCCGGTATCCACCGTCAGCATCCGTGAGCGTCTCGCGCGTCGCGCCGTCGACGACCACGCGGGCACCCTGCAAGGCGCGTCCGGTCGCGGCGTTGGTGACCGTGCCGGTGAGGGAAACCTGCGACCAGGCGGGAACAACGCCGAGAAACAGCAGCGACAATCTGAGGAGCAGCGCCCGGTTGAAACGAGCCGGCGGAAGGAACGGGGTATTATTCATGGCTTAAGCGGGTAAAAGGAACGTGTGGACCGAGCTTTTCCCGCGCCTCGCGATGCGCGCAACGTTCGAATGACAGGAGGGCGCAGGGGCGAAGTACCGCTCGCTTCAAAAAATCGCGCCGGGCTTGCGGTCGATCGATTAGTCGCAAACACCTGTGCGACCCCGGTGCGCATTCCCCCCGTGCGCGCCACTCCTCCTCCTCCACGCGCCCCACCCGCGCGGTTGAAGCCAAGCCAATGTTCATGCCACCGGCTTTCCGGCCCGCCCCCCGCCATTTTTTTAACACCCCATGCAGGCCACTTCCCACGTCCACGGCTTCGACCCTCTTCCCGAGATCACCGCGGCCCTCTTCCTCGGCCTCTTGGCTGGCCTGCTCTCGCTGGCCGCGCCTGCGGCGGCCGCAGAGACCGGTTCGCTGGCCGGAGTCGTGAGCAACACCGCGACGGGGCAGAACCTCGCGGGCGCGGAGGTGACATTATCGCCCGGCGGAGGCCGCACACTCACCCTGCGCGACGGCCGCTACGAGTTCACCGGACTCGCCCCGGGCGCCTACACCGTCACGGCAACCTATTCCGGCCTCGATCCGGTTTCCACCGCAGCGAACGTGACAGGAGGCCGCGCGACGATCCGCGACCTCGGCCTCACCTCGGCCGTGTACAAACTCGAGAAGTTCGTCGTCGAGGGCGAGCGGGAGGGCAACGCCCTCGCCATCACCGAGCGGCGCAACGCCGGCAACGTGAAGGATGTGATCTCCTCGGACGCGTTCGGCAACGTGGCCGACCTCAACCTCGGCAACTTCCTTCAACGCATGC
>CAXRGI010000262.1:0-3352 GCA_964229935.1 Opitutales bacterium | reverse complement strand
ACCTCGGAGCCGGCCTGGACGGGCACCAGCACGACGGAATGCAGCGCCCCGTCGAAGTATCCATACCCGGCGGCGCTCGGTCGCTCCGACTCGTCGGCCTCGGCGAGCGCGATGAGCCGGGACGGCAGCGCGCTTTCCGGGGCGCCGCGTCCGGCGGACGCGACCACTTTTCCGCCCGGTTCGAGGATCGCGACCACCGAGCTGTCGGTGGTGCCGCGCAGGCTCTGGAGCGCCGAGGCGAGCGTCGCGGGATCGTCGCCCGCCACCAGTTGCCGGATCTGGTGATCGCGGGCGGCGCTGCGGGCGCCCGTGCGGAGATGCGCGTTCCGGTCGGCGACCACGCGCCGGAAGGTCTGCGCCGCCTGCTGGAGGCTGGTATCGATCTGCTGGCGCGCCTCGCGCTCGTTGAAACGCCCGACGAGGTACCAGGTCGCGAGCTGGGCCAGGGCCAGTACCGGCACGAAAACCAGCAGGAGCTGGCCGCGAAAGCTGCGCAGGGGCAGCGTCACTTGTAGCCGCCACCCGCGGAGTCGGGGGCGCGACGCACCCGGCGGTCGACTCCGAGCGTCAAGGCGATGACCTGCGTGGCGGCGCCGCCCCCCGCGACGACCACCTCGCGCGTCAACGCCGACCTGGCGCGCGGATGCCAGACCTCGAGCCGGTGGCGGCCCGGCGGGATTCCGCCGATGACGGCCGCGCCGTCGGTTCCGCTGCGCGCGAAATGCGGCGTGGCGAGGACGACGATATAGGCCGACATCCAGTCGTGGATGTTGCAACCGAGGCTCACCACTCCCGGCTGGTCGAAGAGCACCGGTTCCCGCGGCTCGCCGCGGTAAAGCGGCAGGTCGAATTTCTTCGCGCGCGAAACGGAGAAAACGTGGTGCTGCACGGCGTCGCGGTTCGGGAAGGTCACTCTCGTACCGACAACCACCGCGGTCACATGGGGCCGGAACTCCTCGCCTTCCTGCACCACGGAAACCGGCTCCGCGGGCGGCTGGACCACCGGAGTTGCCTCAAGCGGGGTGAGCGAGGCCACCGCGTCCGCGACGGGTTCCCCCTTGGGATCGCGCACCTCGACGCGCACCTCCCGGGCGCCGACGACCGCGGGGAGCAGGACCGACAACAGCAGGAGGGTTGAAAGCGCGCGGGACATGGTCAAAGGCGCCGGTCAAGGGCGAGCGAGAGGTTGCGGTTGAGGTAGCGCACGGTGCCCCGCTCGGTTTCACGGTATTCGGCGGCGAGGAGGAGCGTCTGGCGGGCGTCGAGCGTGAAAGCCGACTCAAGTCGTCCGGTGAGGGAGCGCGCGTCGACAAGGTAGGACATCATCGGACGTTCCCGGTCAAACGTGGTCATGAGCCCCGTGGCGCGGCCCTCGCGGAGGAGGTCGGGCCGCGGTGGCGTCGCGTATGCCAGCACGTCGCCGCGGCGGCGCGCGACGGATGCGGTGAGCCGCCAGCCGGCCGCGACTTCCCAGTCGAGGGCGAGGGTGGTCTCGTGGCCGGTGCGGTCGAAAGCCGCGGCGCGGCCGTCGTGGCGGGCGAGTTCGTGGCGACCGCGGGTGACCCATGCGGGGGCGAGGCGTTGGCGGGCGGTGAGCGCGAGCAGTCCGAGGCGGCCGGCCCGGCCGGATTCGCGGGCGCCCATCCATTCGCCGGCCCCCTCCAGGGAGAGCGTCGGCGCGAACGCGCCCAGGCCGAACTTGCGCTGCCAGGCGACGCGCGCGCCCGCGCCGGCGCGGTCGAGACCGTCGAAGCGCGGCCAAGCTTCGGCGCGCGCGGAAATCGCGGTGAGCAGGGTGTCGTCGCGGCCGAGCGGCTGTCGCCGCGCGGCGCCGAACTCGGCGCCGAGGCGGAGGGCGCCGATCACATCAGCGGGCCGGTTGGCATTGGTGATGTTGCCGTGCCAGGCCGCGGCGGTGCCCGCAGAAGGCAGCCAGGCCGGCCCGGCGAGCGCGGTCGCGGCGAGGGAGGCGGTGAAAAGGACGTGGCGGATCACAGCAGCGGGCGAAGGATCCTCCAGACCGTCTCCGCCATCACGGCGTGTCCCGCCGGGTTGGGGTGGATGCGGTCTCCTTGGTTGAGTTCGGCGACCCCGCCCACCCCCTCCAGGAGAAACGGGATCAGCGTCGCCCCGGTCTTTTTCGCCACCTCCGGGAACACGCGCGCAAACGCGGCCGCGTGCTCGGGACCGAGCTCGGGCGGCATCTGCATCCCGGCGAGCACGACCCGGGCGTCGGGCCGCCGGCGCCGCACGCGGTCGATCATCTCCTCCAGGTTGGCGCGCATGAGGGCGGGGCTGATGCCGCGCAGGCCGTCGTTGGCGCCAAGGGCGAGCACGAAAAGATCGGGGGGCGTACGCAGCGTCCAGTCGAGCCGGCGCAGGCCGCCGGCGGTGGTTTCGCCGCTGAGGCCGGCGTTGACGACGCGCCACGCGAGGCCCGCCGCGCGGATGCGCTCCTGGATGAGCGCCGGGTAGGAATCAGCGGCCGGGTTGGTGAGCCCGTAGCCCGCGGTGAGGCTGTCGCCGAAGAAAATGATCGTGCGTTCCCCTGCCGCGCCGGCGGTCGGCGGCAGGAAGACGAAAAGAATCGCGACGAGGCCGAGAAAAAACCCGCGGAGGCGCCCGTTATAGGATTTCTGCGTCGTTTTCGGCATTTTGGTGTATGTTCGCCCGAAATCATGAGTGCCCAGGCGATGTTGAAAGTCGAGCGGCTGACCAAGGCCTACGATGCGGCGGGACACCGGCTGACGGTGCTCCGCGACGTGACCTTCGAGTTGGAGGCCGGCGCGACGCTCGCGATCGTCGGCCCCAGCGGGAGCGGCAAGACGACGCTGCTGGGCCTGTGCGCCGGCCTGGACCAGCCCTCGGAGGGCACGGTGGAGCTCGCCGGCGAGCCGATCGGACGGCTGAGCGAGGACGCCCGGGCGTTGGTGCGCAACGCGCATGTCGGGTTCGTATTCCAGAACTTCCAGCTGGTTCCGACGCTCACGGCGCTGGAGAACGTGCTGGTGCCGGTGGAATTGCGCGGGCAGGGCGGCGCGGCGGCCGAGGATGAGGCGTGCGGTCTGCTCGCGCGCGTGGGGTTGGGCGAAAGGCGCGACCATTATCCCGTGCAGCTTTCGGGCGGCGAGCAGCAGCGCGTGGCGCTGGCGCGGGCGTTCATGAACCGGCCGAAGATCCTCTTCTGCGACGAGCCGACGGGCAACCTCGACGGCGACACGGCGCACGCGATGGCCGACCTCATTTTCCGCCTCAACGAGGAGAAGGGCACGACGCTGGTGTTGGTGACGCACGACCTCGAGCTCGCCCGCCGCTGCCGCCGCATCCTGCGGCTCAAAGCCGGCGCCGTCGC
>CAXRGI010000261.1:0-2798 GCA_964229935.1 Opitutales bacterium | reverse complement strand
ACGGAGATGCTCCCGGGTTACAAGGAGGTCCGCCCGATGGTGTTCTGCGGCCTCTACCCGCTCGAGAGCGGCGACTACGAGAAGCTGAAGGCCGCGCTCGGACGCCTGCGGCTCAACGACTCCGCGTTTGTTTACTCCTCGGAGAGCTCGGTGGCGCTCGGCTTCGGTTTTCGCTGCGGTTTTCTCGGACTGCTCCACATGGAGATCATCCAGGAGCGTATCCGGCGGGAGCACGACGTGGAGATCATCTCCACCTACCCGAGCGTCGTTTACCACGTGGTTCGCCACGGGGGCGAATTGATCGAGATGGACAACCCGGTGAACCTGCCCGACCCGGGAGAGATCCTCGAGATCCGCGAGCCCACGATCACCGCCTCCATCATCATCCCCAACGACAGCATGGGCGACATCCTGTCGTTGATCATGGAGAAGCGCGGGACGTGCGACCACACCGACACGCTGGACATGAATCGCGTGATGCTGAAGTGCGTGCTGCCGCTCAACGAGATCCTGGTCGATTTCAACGACCGCCTGAAGAGCATCACCCACGGCTACGGCTCGATGGATTACGAGCTCGGCGCCTACCGGGTGTCGGACCTCGTGAAGATGGAGATCCTCATCAACGGGGATCCGGTCGACGCGTTCGCCAGCATCGTGCACCGCGAGAAGGCCGAGTCGAAAGGCCGCGAGCTCTGCGAGAAGCTGGCCGAGATCATCCCGCCGCAGATGTTCAAGGTCGCCATCCAGGCCGCCATCGGCGGCAAGATCATCGCGCGAGACAACGTGCGAGAGATGCGCAAGGACGTCACCGCGAAGTGCTACGGTGGCGACATCAGCCGCAAGCGGAAGCTCCTCGATAAGCAGAAGGAAGGTAAGAAGAAGATGAAGCAGATCGGGAAGGTCTCGATCCCTCCCGACGCCTTCATCAAGGTGCTGCAGAACAACTGACCGCCGCCTTTTCCTCCCGCCATGTTCGGAATCTTCGCCTCCGCTGAACGCAAGATGCGCGAAAACGCCGGCAACTGGCTCGAGCTGGCGGAGAAGGTTTATCACTACCGGCGCGACGTGTTACCGGCCGCCCAGCTGGCCGAGCTCCAGTCCGAGACCGCGGGCCTGAAAGCGCTCGTCAAGGAGAAGGCCGGCGCGGAGAAGCTGAAGCTCGGGATCGAGCGTCTGGAGGAGATTCTGCGACGGACGGGTGGGGCGATCTACCCGAAGTCGTCGCTGGTGGAAAACGTCGAGTTCTTCCTCGTCGCGGCCATCGTTATCCTCGGGATCCGCACGTATTTCCTCCAGCCCTTCAAGATTCCGACGAACTCGATGTGGCCGACGTACAACGGGATGACGCCCGAGGCGTTTCCGCGGAAGGACGCGGAGCCCGGATACCTGATGAACGCGGTTCGGTTCGTGGCTTTCGGAGCCCAGCCGAAACGAGTGGATGCGCCCGCGACGGGCGAGGTCATGATTCCGGTCGGGGCGGGTGGTCCGAGGCTCACCATTCCGTATCGCGAGGTGCCAGGACGGAGCTGGCTGGTTTTTCCGACTACGCTCAAGGAGTACGCGATCTATGTCGGCGGAAAGCCGGCCACGATCCGGGTCCCGATGGATTTCGATTTTGAATGGGCGGTGCGTGATTGTTTTTTCCCCAACGCGACGCCGTCGCATGAGCCGGGTGGCGTGGATCTGGCGCGCGTGCTAGCGCGGCAGCCGGATGCGCCTTCGCTTGATGGCGGTCGGATCAGGCTGCTGCGGACCGGAAAGACGGTCCGTGAGGGCGAGCGGGCCATGGCGTTTGATATTCTGACCGGTGACCAACTGTTCGTGGACCGCATGAGTTACCACTTCGTGGCGCCCTCGGTGGGCAGCGGATTTGTCTTCCGGACCGCAAACATCGACGGGATCGCGCGGGTTTACGGCGACCAGTACTACATCAAGCGTCTGGTGGGCGTGCCCGGTGAGTCGCTCGAAATCCGGGATTACGGTTTATTTACGAACGGCAAACCGACAGAGGGATCTCCCGTTTTTGCCGCCAACGCGAAACGGGAGGGGAATTATGTCGGCTACCGTTACGAAGGTTTGTTGTCGCCCGGCCGACAGGTGAAGCTGGGTAAGGACGAATATTTCACGCTCGGGGATAATTCGGCGAATAGTGCCGACGGGCGGTATTGGGGTACGGTCCCCGCGAAGGACGTGGTCGGTCGTCCGATTCTGGTTTATTACCCGTTTACCAAGCACTGGGGCGTGGCCAAGTGACCGGCGGGAACGGGATTTCCCGGGCGCAAGTCCGCACAAGACACATTATGTTAAGTAAGATATTGTGAAGAAGTCTGCCGTTAATTCCCTCCCGTTCTCCTGGCTGGACCATCGTGCCGCGGGCGTGCTCCTGCACCCCACCTGCCTCCCGGGCGCTCATGGAATCGGTACCCTAAATGGTCACGCCCTTCAGTTTCTGGATTTCCTGAAAACCGCCGGATTCACTTACTGGCAAACTTGCCCGCTCGGCCCGACGGGCTTCGGCGACTCGCCCTACCAGTGCTTCTCTTCGTTCGCCGGCAATCCGTACCTGATCGACCTTGAGCCGCTCGTCGCGGCGGGACTGCTCAAATCCGCGGAACTCGAACCGCTCCGCCTCCTCCCGGCTGACCGCGTCGACTACGGACGTCTTTGGGAAATCAAACTGCCGCTGCTCTTCACTGCGCATGCCGCCTGGGCCGACCGAGGTCGCCCTGACCTTCCCGGCTACGGCGACTTTCGAGCCTTCCGAACCGCCCAGGCTTCCTGGCTTGAAAGCTACGCGG
>CAXRGI010000260.1:0-10278 GCA_964229935.1 Opitutales bacterium | reverse complement strand
CCTCGAGCGCCATGAGCATCGCCGAGTACGGCTGACCCCATTTCACCGCGAGCGTCACCATTGCCCCGGCGAGCACGAGCAGCGCCGGCGACGGGCCGGTCAGCCGCAGCGCGATCCAGTAGAAAACCACCCCGAGTATCAGCGAGTGGGTCGCGAAGAGGACCGGCGCGAAAGCGTTCGCGGCGACCGCCAGCGCGGTGAGACCCGCCAGCCACGCCATCCGCGCCGCCAGCGAACCGGTTGGTTTCAGCCCCTCACCCGGGGCCCGTGACTCGTTTCCCAAAGCCGGTGATTGAGCGGGCGTCATCGGGCGGGTGCGCCCGCGGCGCGAGACCGTTCCAGCCAGTGCCGTACGGTCTCGATGAAATGGTCCGGATCGAAAGGTTTGGTGAGGTAAGCGTCCGCGCGGGCCTTGGCCGCCGTCGCCTGCTCAGTCGTGTCGGCGTGGGCGGTGAGCAGGATGACCGGCAAGTGGCGCTTGGTCGGACGCGAGCGGACTTGTTCCAGCAGCCAAGCACCGTCGCCCTCGGGCATCACCAGGTCAGTGATGAGGAGGTCGATCTCCTCGCGTTCGAGGAGCGCCCGCGCGGCCTTTCCGGTTGGCGCCGAGCGTACGCCGATCCCGCACAAGGAAAGGAGATCGGTGGTGGTTTCGCGGATGTTGCGGTCGTCCTCCGCGAGCAGGATGAGCGGCGCGTTTTCGGGCATGCGACGCGGGGAGGCTGGGCTCGTGCCGGCGGCGGGTAAAGCGTGCAGTTCCCGAAGAGCGGCGGACCTGCGCGATTTCCCGAAAAAATCTAGCAACGCGTGCGGCGCCGTGGTCGTCTGTCGTCGTGTCGCGGGTCGTCCCGCGTTCTCCGCTTCCCACTCATGGCCTCACCGTCCCCCGCGAAACGCCCCTGGATCGTCTATTCCGTCGTGCTGCTGCTGTTCGGCGGCGCCGTCTGGTATTTCGGAATACGGTCCGAGCCGCCGAAGTCGGGCGCGGGCAATCCGTTCCGTTCCCGGAGCGGCAAGCAGGCGACACCTGTGCGGGCCCTCACGGCCGAAAAGACCGCCCTTCCGGTGCACCTGCGGGCGATCGGCACGGTCACCGCCCATAACACGGTCACCGTTCGTAGTCGCGTCGAGGGCCCTCTGCTGCGCGTCCTCTTCACGGAGGGTCAGATGGTGAAACAGGGTGACCTTCTCGCGGAGGTCGACCCGTTGCCCTACCAGATCCGGCTCACCCAATCCGAGGCGCGCGAGCGCCAGAACACGGCCCAGCTCCAGACCGCGCGCGCCGATCTCGAGCGTTTCCGCATGCTGCACGCGCAAACGCTCCTGACGCAGCAGCAGCTCGAGGCCCAGCAGTCCCTTGTGGCCGAACGCGAGGCCGTGCTCGCCGCCGACCGCTCCCAGGTTGACGACGCCCGGCGCCAGCTCGCCTACACCCGCATCGAGGCCCCGATCGCCGGCCGCCTCGGGCTCCGCCAGCTTGACCCGGGCAATCTCATCCGCCCGGGCGATGCCGGGGGGTTGGTGGTGATCACCCAGACCCAGCCGATTTCCGTGGTTTTCACCGTGCCCGAGGTCGACCTGCAGAAGGTCCTGGAGCCGCTGCGCGCCGGCCAAGGTCTTCCGGTCGAGGCTTGGGACCGCGGCGAGAACACGCGCCTTGCCGCCGGCGAACTCCGCACGGTCGACAACCAGATCGACCTCGCCACCGGCACCATCCGCCTGAAGGCCGAGTTTCCCAACGAGAACGAGCGCCTCTTCCCCAACCAGTTCGTGAACGTCCGGCTGCGGGTGCGCGTCATCAACGACGCCGTCGTCATCCCCGCCGCGTGCGTGCAGTACGGTTCCCGCGGCACGTATGTCTACGTCGTCAACGCGGAGAACCAGGCCAAGGTGCGCGATGTCGTGCTCGGGCCGGCGGACGGTGATCGCCAGTCGGTCGCCAGCGGCCTGGCGGCGGGCGAGCAGGTCGTGCTCGAGGGCATCGACCGTCTCCGCGACGGTCGGGCAGTGACGTTGGTCGGTGCTGATGGCACGGCGCCGCCGGCGGTCGCCGGGGCGATGCGCGATGGCAAGGCCGGTGGCAAGGGCGGAGGCAAGGGCGAGAAATCCGAGATGTCCCCGAAGGGCGAAAAGAGCGACAAGTCGCGCGGCAAAAAGAAGGAGCAATGAGTCCCTCCCGCCCGTTCATCCTGCGGCCGGTAGCGACCAGCCTCCTGATGGTCGCCCTGATGCTGTCGGGGGTGATCGCCTACCGGCTGCTGCCGGTTTCGGCGCTCCCGCAGGTCGATTTCCCGACGATCCAGATCTTCACGTTCTACCCGGGCGCGAGCCCCGCGGTCACGGCCAGTGCGATCACCGCCCCGCTGGAGCGGCGGCTCGGCCAGATTCCGGGCGTCAACCAGATGTCGTCCACCAGCTCGGGCGGCGCCTCGGTCATCACGTTGCAGTTCTCCCTCCAGGTGTCGCTCGGGGTCGCCGAACAGGAGGTGCAGGCCGCGATCAACGCCGCCGGCAACCTGCTGCCCAACGATCTCCCCACGCCGCCGGTCTACCGCAAGGTCAACCCGGCCGACACCCCGATCCTCACGCTCGCCGTCACTTCCGCCAGTCTCCCGCTGCCGCAGGTGCACGATCTCGTCGACACCCGCGTGGCCCAGAAGCTCGCGCAGATCCCCGGCGTCGGCATGGTCAGCCTCGCCGGCGGCCAGCGTCCCGCCGTGCGCGTGCAGGTGAATCCGGGCGAGCTCGCGCAACGCGGACTGAATCTCGCGGATGTGCGCTCCGCGATCGCGGCAGCCAGCGCCAACCAGCCCAAAGGCAGCTTCGACGGGCCCGTGCGCACGATCCTGATGGACGCCAACGACCAGCTGCGCTCGGTCGAGGAGTTCCGCAACCTTATCATCGCGTGGCGCGGCGGCGCGCCGCTGCGGCTCGGGGATGTCGCCCGGGTCGAGAACGCCGCCGAGGACCGGCGCTTGGCGGCCTGGGCCGACCGCCTGCCGGCCGTGCTGGTCAACGTTCAGCGCCAGCCCGGAGCCAACGTCATCGACGTGGTGGACCGCGTGCAGGCCCTGTTGCCGCAGTTGTCGGCCAACCTGCCGGCCGCCGTCGAGATGACGGTCCTCACGGATCGCACGCAGAGCATCCGGGCCTCGGTGCGCGCTGTGCAGCACGAGCTCGTCTTCGCGGTGCTGCTGGTCGTGCTCGTGACGTTCATCTTCCTGCGGAACGTCGCCGCGACGATCATCCCCAGCATCGCGGTGCCGCTGTCGTTGATCGGGACGTTCGGCGTGATGCATCTGGCCGGTTTCTCGCTGAACATCCTCACGCTGATGGCGCTCACCATCGCCACCGGCTTCGTCGTGGACGACGCGATCGTGATGCTGGAGAACATCGCCCGGTACCGCGAGGAGGGGGAGCCGCCGCTGCAGGCCGCCCTGAAGGGCGCGTCCCAGATCGGTTTCACGCTCGTTTCGCTCACCATCTCCCTGATCGCGGTGCTGATCCCGCTACTCTTCATGGGCGACGTGGTCGGGCGTCTCTTCCATGAGTTCGCGATCACGCTGGCGGTCTCGATCCTGATCTCGCTGATCGTTTCGCTGACGCTCACGCCCATGATGTGCGCGCGCATGCTGCCGGATAACGCCGGTCATCACGGCGGAGCGGGGGCGCCCGGTTTCCTTGACCGCGTGATCGCCCGCTACGCGGTCTGGCTCGACTGGGTGCTGGAGCGGCAGCGCCTCACCCTGGGGATAACGGTCGCTACCCTCGTCGTCACCGCCGTGCTGTGGGCTCTCCTGCCGAAGGGGTTTTTCCCCGTGCAGGACAACGCCGCGCTACTGGGTGTCACCGAGGCGCCCCAGTCGGTCTCCTTCGGCGCGATGGCGGAGCGCCAGCAGGCGCTCGCGGCGAGGATCCTGGAGGATCCGGCGGTGCTCAGCCTTTCCTCCTTCATCGGGGTCGACGGCACAAACGCGACGCTCAACAGCGGCCGCATGCTCATCAACCTGAAGCCCCACGGCGAGCGGCGCGAGCGGGCCGGCGAGGTCATCGACCGGCTGCGCGCGGCCACGCTTTCGGTGCCGGGCATCGCCCTCTACCTCCAGCCGGTGCAGGAGCTAACGATCGAGGATCGCGTGAGCCGCACCCAGTTCCAGTTCACCCTGACCTGCCCCGACGAGAAGCTGCTGGAGGAGTGGACCCCGCGCCTGGTCTCGCGCCTGCAGGATCTGCCACAGTTGTCCGACGTGGCGAGCGACCTCCAGGCGGAGGGCCTGCAGGCCTATGTGGAGATCGATCGGGACGCCGCCAGCCGGCTCGGTGTGACCGTCGCCGACATCGACGACACGCTCTACAGCGCCTTCGGCCAGCGGCAGGTCTCGACGTTGTTCACGCACACGAGCCAGTACCGCGTGGTGCTAGAGGTCGATCCGCGGTTCACCACCGGACCCGGGGCGCTCGGCGGTATCTTCGTGCGCACGCGCTCGGGCCGGCCGGTGCCGCTCTCGAGCGTCGCCCGCGTGACCGAGCGCCCGACGGCGCTGCTCATCAACCATGTGGGCCAGTTCCCCGCCGTCACAATTTCGTTCAACCTCGGGGCGGGCGCCTCGCTGGGCGAGGCGGTGCGGGCCATCGAGATCGCAGCCGCCGCGGAGGAGCTGCCGGAGGCGATCGAGATGCGCTTCCAAGGTGCCGCGCTCGCCTTCCGCAACTCGCTCTCGAGCACGCTGCTGCTCGTGCTCGCCGCGATCGTGACCATGTACATCGTGCTGGGCGTTCTCTACGAGAGCAGCATCCATCCGATCACGATCCTCTCGACGCTGCCCTCGGCGACCGTCGGGGCGCTGCTCGCCCTTTGGGTGACGGGGCGTCCGTTGGACATGATCGCCATCATCGGGATCATCCTGCTCATCGGGTTGGTGAAGAAAAATGGCATCATGATGGTGGACTTCGCACTCGAGGCGACGCGCCGCGAGGGGATGGCGCCGCGGGAGGCGATCCGGCAAGCCGCGCTGCTCCGGTTCCGGCCCATCCTCATGACAACGCTCGCCGCGCTGTTCGGTGCGCTGCCGCTGATGTTCTCCTCCGGTTCCGGCGCCGAGTTGCGGCAGCCGCTGGGGATCGTGATGGTGGGCGGTCTTCTCGCCAGCCAGGTGCTCACTCTTTTCACCACTCCGGTGGTCTACCTCTTCTTTGATCGCGTCGCCGCGCGTTCGCGCGGCCGCCGCAAGGTGGTGGCCGCGGCGGGCGCGCCGGAGACCGCGCGGGTATGAACCTTTCGCGGCCCTTCGTTCGTCGGCCGGTCGCAAGCAGCCTCGTGGCGGTCGGCCTCGTGCTGGTCGGTGCGCTCGCCTACGGGCTCCTGCCGGTCTCGCCCCTGCCGCAGGTGGACTTCCCCACCATTCGGGTGAGCGCCTCGCTGCCCGGCGCCAGCCCGGAGACGATGGCGGCCAACGTGGCCGCCCCCCTCGAGCGCGCCCTCGGTAGCATCGCGGGGGTCACGGGGATTTATTCCGACAGCCGGCAGGGCGCCACGAGCGTGACGCTGGAGTTTTCCCTCGATCGTCGGATCGACGAGGCCGCGCGTGATGTGCAGGCGGCCATCAACGCTTCCCGCGGTGAACTGCCGGCCGGCATGCCCGGCAACCCCACCTTCCGGAAATCCAACCCGGCGCAGGCCCCCATCATGTCTCTGGCGCTCAGCTCGCCCAACATGTCGCCCGGGCGGCTCTACGACTTCGCGGTCACGATCCTCGCGCAGAAGATCGCGCAGATCAACGGGGTGGGGGAGGTGTCCGCCGGTGGAGCCTCCCTGCCGGCCGTGCGCGTTCAACTCAACCCGCACGCGCTTTCCCACTATGGCATCGCGCTCGACGAGGTGCGGCGCGCGATCTCCACCACCAATTCCCTCCGGCCCCGCGGCGTGATCGGCGACGGCGACCGCCAGTGGGAGGTCCACATCAGCAGCCAGCTGCGCCGCGCCGAGGAATATCTCGGCCTCGTTATCCGGTACCGCGATGGCGCGCCCGTCCGGCTCGGGGACGTCGCCAAGGTCACCGATTCCGTCGAGGACCGTTACAGCGTGGGTTTCCACAACGACCGGCCCGCCGTGCTGCTCAACATCAGCCGCCAGCCCGGCGCGAATATCATCGAGACCATCGACGCCATCAACGCCCAGCTGCCCGCCCTCCGCGCGCTCCTGCCGGCCGACGCCGATCTCGCGGTGGTCATGGATCGTTCTCCTGGGATCCGCGCCACCCTGCGGGAGTCGCAGCGCACCCTCTTCATCGCGGCGGGTCTCGTGATGCTCGTGGTCTTCCTGTTTCTCGGCAACGCCCGCGCCGCGCTCATCCCGTGCCTCGCCATCCCGGTGTCCGTGATCGGCTCGTTCGGGATCATGTACCTGTACGGTTTCTCGCTGAACAACCTGTCGCTGATGGCGCTCATCGTCGCCGCCGGACTCGTCGTCGACGACGCGATCGTCGTGCTTGAGAACATCACGCGCCATATGGAGCGGGGGCTCTCGCCCTACCGCGCCGCCGTCCGTGGCTCCGGGGAGGTCGGTTTCACCCTGCTCGCCATGACGCTGGCGCTCGTGGCCGTGTTCGTCTCCATCCTCTTCATGGGCGGACTCGTCGAGAAGCTCTTCCGCGAGTTTTCCATCACCCTCGCGGCCGCCATGCTGGTCTCGCTCGCCGTCTCGCTCACGCTCACCCCCGCCCTGTGCAGCCGCTGGCTGCGGCGGCGGCAGTCCGGCGAGGGCGGCTCATTCAGCCGCGCGACCGAGCGCTTCTTCGGCCGTGTCCGCGAGGGCTACGCGCGCTCGCTCGGCTGGGTGCTCCGCAACTCCGCCCTCACGCTCATCATTTTGCTCGGCTCGATGGCCGTCACCGTCGCCCTCTACATCCGCATCCCGAAGGGCTTCCTGCCCGCGCAGGACACCGGCACCCTGTTCGGCTTCGCCCGCGGCGACGACGCCTTCTCGTTCGAGATGATGCGGCCCAAGATCGAGACCTTCCGGAAGCACATCCTCGCCGACCCCGCCGTGCAGGACGTCATCGGCTACGCCGGCGGCACCTCGGGGATCAGCAACGCCCGCATGACCGTGCGGCTCAAACCGCTCGCCGAGCGCAAGGTCTCCGCCAACGATGTCGTCAACCGGCTGCGTTTCACCGCCCCGCAGGTCGCGGGGGGGATGCTTTATCTCTATGGCGCGCAGGACATCGATCCGCCGCGGATGTCGGACGGCAGTTCCTACGACCTCACGTTCATGGCCAGCGACCTCGGGTTGCTGCGCACCTGGATGCCGCGGATCACGTCGGCGCTCCGCGAGTTGCCGGAACTCACCGATCTGGAGGGCCCCTCCGAGGGTGGCACCGCGCGCGTGTCGCTGAAGATCGACCGCGAGGCCGCGCGGCGGCTTGGGGTCGACATGCAGACCGTGTCCTCCGTCCTGAATAATTCCTTCAGCCAGCGGCAGATCGCGACGCTGTACGACCGTCTCAACCAGTACCGCGTGGTGATGGAACTTGAACCGCAGTACACGGCCGATCCCTCGGTGCTGGACAAGGTTGAGGTGGTCGGCGCCAACGGCACGCGGGTGCCCCTCTCCACCTTCGCGCGCTATGAGTTCTCGCAGGTCGACGACCGCGTGCGCCACCGCAGCCAGTTCGCCGCCGAGAATGTCGGTTTCGCCCTCGCCGAAGGCGTCGCCCTCGAGGAGGCCTTGGCGGGGATCGACCGCGCCCTCGCCGGCATCATGCTGCCCGCCGACATCCAGGTGCGCATGGGCGGTTCCGCGCAGAATTTCCAGCGCACCATCCAGGCCCAGCCGTTCCTCATCCTGGGTGTGCTCGTCGCCGTTTACCTGGTGCTGGGGATCCTTTACGAAAGTCTGCTCCACCCGGTCACCATCTTGTCCACGCTGCCCTCGGCCGGCCTGGGTGCGCTGCTGGCGCTGCGGCTCACCGGGACCGAGTTTTCCCTGATCGCGCTGCTCGGATTGTTCCTGCTGGTCGGCATCGTGATGAAGAACGCCATCCTGATGATCGACTTCGCCTTGCTCGCCCAGCGCCAGCGGGGGCTCACCCCGGCCGATGCCATCTTCGAGGCGGCGCAACTTCGCTTGCGTCCCATCCTCATGACAAACTTCGCGGCGCTCCTTGGCGCGCTCCCGCTGGTGCTTGCTTCCGGCGAGGGGGTCGAGATGCGTCGGCCTCTCGGCCTCGCCATCGTCGGCGGTCTTTCCGTCAGCCAGTTGCTCACGCTCTACACCGTTCCCGTGGTCTACCTGTGGCTCGACCGCGTCCGTCTCCGCTTCCAGCGATCCCCGGCGGCTCCGGCGGTCCGGGAGGCAACGGTCTGATCCCGCGGTACCTTTTGGGCGGGTGGAAAAAAGAAGGCCGGCCGCGGTGCGGCCGGCCTGGGAAAAGAGAAGACAGGACCGCTCAGACGCGGCCGAGATAGGTTCCGTCGACTGTGCTCACGCGGATGACCTCGCCTTCCTTGATGAAGAGCGGCACCTGCACGACGAGGCCGGTCTCGAGTTTGGCGGGCTTCTGCACGTTGCTCGCGGTGTCGCCTTTGACGCCGTCGGCGGACTCGACGACCTTGAGGGCGACGGTGGAGGGGAGGTCGACGGAGAGCGGACGCTCGTCAACCCAGAGGACGTCAACCTTGCCGCCCGGGGCGAGGTAGTTCTTCACGTCGCCGAGCTGGTTCTCCGTGAGCTCGATCTGCTCGAAGGTCTCCGGATCCATGAAAGCGTAGGTGTCGCGGTCGGCGTAGCTGAACTCCAGGGTCTTGCGGTCGGTCGGGAGCACCTCGACGGTATCGGTCGAGGCAAAGCGCTGGTCGAGGGCCTTGCCGTAGCGCAGGTTGCGCATCTTGATCTGAACGAAGGCACGCAGGTTGCCGGGGGTGCGGTGCTGCGTCTCCATGACGAGGTGCGGCTCGCCGTTGAACTTGATGACCTGACCTTTGCGGATGTCGTTGGCTGCGGGCATGGCGGAGGAGGGCTGACGGGCGGTTGCTGAGAGGTGAAAGGAGAAGAGCCGAGCGTCGCGTGAAAAGGGTGTCAAGGCCGCGGACAAGGGCCGCGCCTCCGGTGGCCCGTTTGATCTGTATCGTCCGGTCACGCCCATCTCCGCGCTTGCGCTGTTTCCGCGCTCCTCGCGACACTCGGTTGAAGCATGAAGCAACGCACGCTCGCGCGCGAGGTCTCTGTCGAAGGCGCCGCGCTCCACACCGGGGAAAAGGTCACCCTTCGTCTGAAACCCGCCGCGGCCGGCGCGGGTATCGTTTTCCGCCGCACCGATCTTAACGGTTCGCCCGAGATCAAGCCGCGGGTTGATCTCGTCACCGACCTCGTGCGCGCGACCACGATCCAGTCGGGTCACGCCAAGATCCACACCGTCGAGCACGTGCTCAGCGCGCTCCACGGCTGCGGCATCGACAACGTGGTGGTGGAGATGAACGCCTCCGAGCCACCGATCCTCGACGGCTCGGCGCGGCCCTATGTGAACCTCATCCTCCAGGGCGAACCGGTCGAACAGGATGCCGACCGCGAGTACTTCGAGCTCGACGCGCCCGTCTCGGTCTCGCGCGGCAATTCGTCCGTCATCGCGCTGCCCTGCGATCAGCTGAAGATCTCCTGCACCTCCGCCGACGACCGCGGCATCCACACCCAGCACCTTTCCCTCGCGATCGACCCCGACGTGTACATGGCGCAGATCGCCGCGGCGCGCACATTCGCGATCTACGAGGACATCGAGGAGCTGCTGAAGCTTGGCAAGATCAAGGGCGGCTCGCTCGACTGCGCCGTCGTGATCCGCGGCGACAAGATCCTCTCCAAGGAGCCGCTCCGCTTCCCCGACGAGTTCGTGCGGCACAAGATCCTCGATATCATCGGCGACGTCATGCTGCTCGGCCTGCCGCTTAAGGCCCACATCGTCGCGACGCGTCCCGGTCACGCCATCAACGCCGAGCTCACCAAGGCTTTGTTCGCCCGGCTGGAGGAGCGCCGCAAGTCCCCGAAACGCAAGGAGCGCGCCGCGCGGCCCGTCGGCGTGCTGCCCACCGAGACCTCCCTCGACATCCGCCGCGTGCTCGAGACGCTGCCGCACCGTTATCCGTTCGTGATGGTGGACCGCGTCATCGAGTTCATTGGGAACGACGAGCTGGTCGCGGTGAAGAATGTTACGATCAATGAGCCGTACTTCATGGGCCACTTTCCGGAGAATCCGGTGATGCCCGGGGTCCTGCAGCTCGAGGCGATGG
>CAXRGI010000259.1:0-8359 GCA_964229935.1 Opitutales bacterium | reverse complement strand
CTGCTTCCGGGCTTCACCGCCAGCCCCGCGGCACGCCAGGCGGCCGTCGCCGCATCCGGCCAGCTTTTCTCGTGCTCGACCGCCAACGCGCCCTCCGTGTGCAGGCGCGGCGCCGCCAGCGCCTCCGCGAAGGGCCTCCGCTCGACCACGTGCGCGAGTAGGAAATCGAATACCGCGTTCGGGATCCGCCGGCCACCCCGGCCGCCCACCGCGGCGATAGCCTTGCCGCCCGCGGTCACGATCACCGGCGCCATGTTGTGCAGGGGACGCTTGCTGGGCCCGGGCGCGTTGGGATGTGCGGGGTTGGTTTCAAAACGCGACATCCCGTGGCCCAACGTGAGACCGAGCTCACCCACCGTCACCTGCGCCCCAAAGCTGTCGCCATGCGTAAGCGTGAGCGCAGCCATATTCCCGTGCCGGTCGCACGCGCTGAAACTCAATGTGCCGCCCTGCGGGGAGGCATTGAGGCCGTGGTCGATCGCCCGACCCGTTTTCAGCGCCGCCCGCACCCGCTCGGCGCTCTCCGACGCATAGTCGGCCGAAAGCAGCCGCGCCTGCGGCACAGGAACAAAATCCGTATCGCCGAGCAGCGCCAGCCGGTCGCGCCACGCCAGACGCAACGCCTCGACGCGCGCCAACGCCCGCGGGCCGTCGCCCTCGATTTTCTCCCAACCGAGCGCGCGCAACAGCGCCAGGGCCTGCAGCACCGTGATGCCTCCGGAAGTGAGCGGCGGGGTATGGATCACGCGTCCATCCCATTCGAGCCGTAGCGGCTCGGCCAAACGCGCGCGGTAGGCGGCGAGGTCGCGCGCCGTCACCAGCCCGCCGTTGCGCGCGAATCCTTCCGCCAGTCGCAGCGCGACATCCCCTCGGTAGAGAGGCTCGACCGACTCCGCCTTCGCCAGCGCCCGCAGCACTTCGGCCAGCGCCGGGTTGCGCCATTTCTCCCCGGCCTTGGGCGCGACACCGCCGGGCCGATAGAGCGCCGCCGAGCCGGAGTCCGCCCGCATGCCGGCGGAGAGTTTGCCCAAAATCACCGCCAGCGCGGGCGTCACCGTCACGCCCTCGGCAGTGAGCCCTATCGCCGGTTTCAGCGCGTCGCTGAAACGCAACGTCCCAAACTCCTTCAACGCGAGGTGCAGCCCGGCCATCACCCCAGGCACGCCCGCGGAAAGCCATCCGTGGTGATTGCGCCGGCCCGGAACCTGTCCGTTCGCATCCGGCCGGAACATATCGGCCGTGGCCGCGGCGGGCGCCGCGGTGTTGGCGTCGATCACCACGATCCGCCGCCCGCCGTCCATCGCGACGACGCCGTGGGCCGCGTAGCCACCGATGCCGGTCTGGTGCGGTTGCGTCACGGCTCCGACCAACGCCGCCACCACCAACGCATCGACTGCGTTGCCACCTTCCGCGAGGACCTTCGCGCCGGCGGCCTCGGAGAACGGATCGCCCACCACGTGACCGAGCGGCTGCGCCGGCCGCAGCGCGGCGTTGATAGAAGGACGCGCGACAAGCGCGGCGGCGCCGGCTTGTGCGAGGAAACGGCGACGGGAGGACAGGGGTGAAGGCATCACGGGGGCTCGGGGCTGCGGCAGAGGTTCGGCCGCGCGAGCGCCTGCTTTCAATGCCGGAAACCTTGAGCCGCCTCCGGACGTCGGCAGGATTCCAGCCGCCCCTCCCCATGCGTCCGTTCCTCGTCTTGCTCCTCGCGTTTGCCGTCTGGCCGGCCACCGCGCGTCCGCCGAATTTCATCATCATCCTCGCCGACGATCTCGGCTGGGGGGACCTCTCGTGCCAGGGCAGCGCCACGATCTCCACCCCCCGGCTGGATCGGCTGGCGCGGGAAGGCGCGCGGTTCACCGACGCCTATTCGGCGGCGCCCTTCTGCAGCCCCTCGCGTGCGGCGCTCCTGACCGGACGCCTGCCGGCGCGCGCCGGTTTGCCGTACGTGCTTTTCCCCACGGAACACCACGGCCTGCCGGAGGCGGAGATCACGCTCGCCACGCTGCTGAAGACGCGCGGCTACGCCACGGCCTGCATTGGCAAATGGCACCTCGGGTGGGCCGAGCCTTTCCGGCCGCGCCGCCACGGTTTCGACGAATATTTCGGTCTGCCGCACAGCAACGACTCCAATCAGTGGCCGGTCGGCGAGCCGTTCATGCAGGTGATGGGAGTCGAGCCGCTGCCGCTGATCGACGGCGAACGGGTCGTGGAGGCACCCGTCGACCAATCTACCCTCACGCGGCGTTACACCGAACGCGCCGTCGCGTTCATCCGCGCCAACCGCAACCGGCCCTTCCTGCTCTACCTGCCGCACACGATGCCGCACATCCCGCAATACGCGTCGCCGGAGTTCGCGGGTAAGTCCAAGGGCGGATTGTACGGCGACACGGTCGAGGAGATCGATGCCAGCACCGGCGTGATCCTCGACACGCTGCGCGAGCTCGGACTGGACCGTGACACCGTCGTGTTTTTCACGAGCGATAACGGTGCGCCGGGAGGCCGCGGCAATGCCGGCGTTGCCAACAAGAACGCCAACGCGAAAACGAAGACGCCCGCGAAGGCGCCGCGCTTTCCGGGCCGATCGTTGTACGGCAGCAACGGCCCGTTGCGCGCCGGCAAGGGCACCACTTACGAGGGGGGCATCCGCGTGCCATTGCTGGTTCGCTGGCCCGGCGGAATCACTTCCGGTCGCGTGGTCGACGCTCCGGTCTCGTTGATGGATATTTTTCCGACCTGCGTGCGACTCGCCGGCGCCAATCCGCCGACCGACCGCGTGATCGACGGCCGCGAACTGTCGCCGTGGTTCGGCGCCGCCCCCGAATCCGAAGGGCCACCGCGCATGCTGCCGCATTACTTCGGCGTGCAGCCCCAGGCGGTTCGCGAGGGAAAATGGAAACTCCTGCTCGCCGGCATACCCGCGCCCGCACCGCGACCAGTGAGCCTCTGGTGGGAGCACTTGCCTACCTTGTTCGTTACCCAACACCGCGTGCTGGCCGCTCCCGAGTTGTACGACCTGTCGGCCGATCCGGGCGAAAAGGAGAATCTCGCGGAGCGCCACCCGGAGATTGTAAGCCGCCTCGCGACGCGAGCCCGGGAATTCGACGCCGCGCTCCAACGGGACCGCCGTCCGATGCAATTTACCCCCGGCCCTCCCCCGCCGCCGCCCGGGGCCGTTCGACCGGCGCGCATCCCGCGGGGTTGACTCGACCCTGAGCCGTCGGGTACCCGTCACATCTTGCGTCGGGAGCCCATCTTTCCCCGCCGCTAACCCACTCCCCATGAACGATTCCTCCCCCCAGACCGATCCCAAGACCCTGCGCCGCGTAATCTGGGCGTCCTCGCTGGGCACACTCTTCGAGTGGTACGACTTCTACCTTTACGGCGCCCTCGCCATTTTCTTCAGCAGCAAGTTCTTCCCTCCGGGCAACGAGACGGCCCAGCTCCTCGCCAGCCTTGCGACCTTTGGCGCCGGCTTCGGAGTGCGGCCGCTGGGCGCACTGGTCTTCGGACACCTCGGGGACCTGATCGGACGCAAGTACACCTTTCTCGTCACCATGGCCACGATGGGCCTGTCGACCACCCTGGTCGGTTTCCTGCCGACCTATGAGCAGTGGGGGCTGGCAGCCACCATCATCCTCGTGCTCCTGCGACTCCTGCAGGGCCTTGCGCTCGGCGGGGAGTACGGCGGAGCCGCGACTTACGTCGCCGAGCACGTGCCGGATGACCGCCGCGGATACTACACCAGCTACATCCAGACCACGGCGACCCTCGGATTCTTCCTCAGCATGGGCGTGATCGGGACCACCCGGCTGCTCGTCGGCGAGGACGCGTTCAAGGCCTACGGCTGGCGCATCCCGTTCCTGCTCTCCTTCATTCTGCTCGGCCTGAGCCTCTACATCCGCATGAAGATGCAGGAGAGCCCGCTCTTCACCAAGCTGAAGTCCAAGGGACACGTCGCGACGAACCCGCTGAAGGAGAGCTTCAGCAATCCGGTCAACCTGCGCTACGTGCTGCTCGCGCTGTTCGGCGCGACCGCGGGCCAGGGTGTCATCTGGTACACCGGCCAGTTCTACGCGCTGACCTTCCTGCAGACGACCCTCAAGCTCCACTGGCTGCCCGCCTACGCCATCCTCACGATCGCGCTGGCGCTGGGAACCCCGCTCTTCCTGCTCTTCGGCCACCTTTCCGACCGCGTGGGCCGGAAGAAGATAATGCTGCTGGGCTGCCTCCTCGCGGTCCTCACCTACGTGCCGATTTACATGGCGATGCGGCACTTCACTCCGCCGCTCGCGCCGGGCCAGACCGCCATCCTCTGGGCGGACCTGCCCGGCAGCAGCCTCACGATGCTCGTAACGCTGGTGTTCCTACAGGTCGTGTACGTGACGATGGTCTACGGCCCGATCGCCGCCTTCCTGGTGGAATTGTTCCCCACCAATATCCGATATACCTCGATGTCGCTGCCCTACCACCTCGGCAACGGCTGGTTCGGAGGTTTCCTCCCCTTGATCGCGACGGCGGTCGCGGCTTCGAAGGCCACCGAGGAGGCCTTTGGCTCCGGCGCCATCTACGCCGGCCTCATCTACCCGATCGCGATCGCACTCGTGACGCTCGTGATCGGCGGCCTCTTCATCCGGGAGACCAAGGGGCACAAGATCGACACCGCGATCCATGTGACCGACGGCAAGCGGGAGACGTTCGACTGGAACTCCGTGCTCATGGCCCTGGGGATCGGTCTCGTGGCGCTGCTGCTCGCGGGCCAGGGATTCTGGTTGGCGCTCGTCGGCGCCGCCGGCCTGTTCGCGCTGCCGACCATCTTCTTCCGCCTCGAGTGCTCGCGCTGGGCGGCGATCGGTCTCGTGCTCGCCTGCCTCGCGGTGACCGCTGTGATCGGCCATTTCGTCCACCCGCAGCTGGTCGCGCTGGGCGGCATGTTCCGCTTCTTCGCGTTCACCCTGCTCCTCGGCGTCTACACGGTGCTGCTGGCGGTGGCCTACTTCGCCTTCCGCCCGAAAACGGCGGCGGCCTGAGGGGCGATGGGGCGCGGCCTCGGGCCCGCCTGAGCATTCCGTTGCCCGCGGGCCGCGGATCACTTCACTCCGGCTGTGCCCCCAGCCCGCCTGCTTACCCTCACCGTACTCCTCGCGACCCTCGCGTTCGCGAAGGAGCCGGGAGCGGCCGGGGAGGAATTGTTCACGCGCCGCGTGGCGCCGTTGCTGCGCGAGAAGTGCCTCGCCTGCCATGGTCAGGACGAAGCCAAGATCAAAGGCGGCCTTGATCTGCGCACGCGCGCCGAGGCGCTCCTCGGCGGCGACAGCGCCCGTCCGGCCTTGGTCGCCGGACGGCCGGAGGAGAGTCCGCTTTACCTGGCCGCACGACGGAACCACGCCGACTGGAAAGCCATGCCGCCGAAGGAGGCCGAGGCACTCTCCGCCACCCAGCTTGGCTGGCTGCGGGAGTGGATCGCCGGCGGTGCGAACTGGCCCGACGCCACCCGCCAGGACGAAATCCGCGCCGCCCGTGGCGCCACCTGGGCGGCCGAGGATGGCGTGACCGTCGCGACGAGCGCCGGCCTCTCGCCGGAATGGAACGTACGCCGTTACCAACCGGCGGACCTCTGGGCCTACCAGCCAGTGAAGAAGCCCCTCGTGCCCGGGGCCGGGCCCGATGCCCATCCCGTCGACGCGTTTCTGGATGAGAAACTTGCGGCCCTCGATCTGCCCGCGGCGCCCGCCGCCGAGGCCCGGGTGCTGATTCGCCGGTTGAGCTTCGGCCTCACCGGGCTGCCGCCCTCGCCGGAGGAGGTCGCGGCTTTCGAGCGGGCCCACGCCATGGAACCGCGAGCCGCGGTCGCGGCGGCGGCCGACCGACTGCTGGCCAGTCCGCACCACGGGGAGCGCATGGCCCAGCACTGGCTCGACGTCGTGCGGTACGCCGACACCGCGGGTTTCGCCAACGACTACGACCGCGGCAATGCCTGGCGTTACCGGGACTACGTCGTGCGCGCGTTCAACGCGGATAAGCCTTTCGACCGCTTCATCCGCGAGCAGATCGCCGGCGACGAGATCGAGCCGGAGAATCCCGAGGCGATCGTCGCCACCGGTTTCCTGCGCATGGGGCCCTGGGAGCTCACCGGCATGGAGGTCGCGAAGGTCGCAAGGCAGCGCTTCCTCGACGACGTCACCAACAGCGTGGGCGAGACCTTTCTTGCCCAGCCGCTGCAATGCGCGCGCTGCCATGACCACAAATTCGACCCTGTGCCGACGCGCGATTACTACGCGATCCAAGCCGTGTTCGCGACGACCCAGCTGGCCGAACGGCCGGCGGCTTTCGCGCCGCAGGAGAACACCTCGGGATTCGGGGAGCGGAAGTACCTCGAGCAAAGGCGGGAGGATCATCTCGCCGCGCTACGTCGACTCGATGAGCGCATGCTCGCGAACGCGACGGAGTGGTTCCGCGCCAGCGGCCGCGATCCGGCGCGCTGGCAGGCCGCCGTCACGCAGGCGCGCACCCAGGAACGCGCCAAGCAGCGCCGGGAGTTCGAGGGGGCCTTCGCGGCCGCCCGCTCGATCCTCATGCGCCAGAAGGTGCCCGAGGAGGAATTCCCACCGAAGCTCGTGGGTCTGACCCCGCAGGAGTACGGTGAGGAACGCGTCGCCCGGAAAGGACTCGAGCGCCTCCGCTGGGAACTCGAGCGCTACGAGCCGTTCGCGCTCGCCGTCTACAACGGACGCACACCCGAGGTGAAGTCGGTCAACGCCCCCGCGCGCGTGCCGAACTCCCGACTCGAGGCCGGTGAGTTGGAGGAGACCTGCATCCTCACCGGTGGCGACCCGTTCTCACCGGGCGCGCGCGTCTCACCGGGGGTGCTCAGCGTGCTCGGAGATATCGGCGTCGGCGCCGTGCCGGAGACCATCGATGGCAGGAGGCGCACGCTCGCCGCTTGGGTCGCCAGCCCCGCCAACCCGCTCACGGCCCGCGTCATCGTGAACCGCGTCTGGCAATGGCACTTCGGCCGTCCCCTCGCCGCCAATCCCAACAATTTCGGGGTGAGCGGCGGCAAGCCCTCCCATCCGGCGCTGCTCGACTGGCTCGCGTCGACGCTCGTCGAGCAAGGCTGGTCGCTGAAGTACCTGCACCGCCTCATCGTGACGAGCGCCGCCTACGCGCGTTCCTCCGCGCATCCTAATCAGAAGGCAGTGGCCGAGAAGGACCCCGCCGTCACTGCCCTCGCAGCCTTTCCGCTCCGGCGTCTGAGCGCGGAGGAGCTGCGCGACGCGATGCTCGCGGCCTCCGGTGAGCTCAACCGCGCGATCGGCGGCATCCCGAACCGCCCCGAGATCAACCCCGAGGTCGCACTGCAACCGCGTCAGGTCATGGGAACCTTCGCCGCCGCGTGGGTCCCCAACGCGCTGCCGTCCGAACGTCACCGTCGCAGTCTCTACGCGCTCCGCATCCGCGGGCTGCCCGATCCGGCGATGGAGGTCTTCAACCAGCCGGGGCCGGATTTCTCCTGCGAGAAGCGCGACGCGTCCACCATCACGCCTCAGGTCTTCAGTCTGTTCAACGGCGCCGCCAGCCACGCCCGCGCGCTCGCGCTCGCCGCCCGAGCGGTGCGCGAGTCCGCCGACGACGCCGGCGCCGTCGCGCGTTGTTTCGCGCTGGCGCTCGGCCGTGCTCCTTCCCCGGAGGAATTGGCGACCTGCCTCGCCCACTGGAAGGAGATCATCCCGCTCGCCTCCGAGGCGCCGGCCGCGCCGCGTCCGCCGGCGGAAGTGCGTCGCGAGGCGGTCGAGGAGAACACCGGCGAACGCTTCGTCTTCACTGAGCGGCTGCACGCCGCCGCGGATTTCCAGCCCGACCTCGCGCCCGCCGATGTCCCCGTGCGGACGCGCGCGCTGGCCGACCTCTGCCTCGTGCTGTTCAACGGCAACGAATTCACCCACGTGGAGTAACCCGCCCACACCATGAGCTCCTATTTCCCCTGCGCCGGCGGCCGAGCCCTGCACGCCCCCACCCGCCGCGATTTCGTCTACGGTCTCGGCGCGAGCCTCGGCAGCGTGGCGTTCAGCGCGCTCCTCGCCGCGAACACCGGCCCGGGCGCACGCCCGGGACCGCTTGCCCCCCGCCCCCCGCACCGTGCGGCGAAGGCCAAGTCCTGCATCTTCCTCATGATGGAAGGCGGTCCGTCGCATCTCGACACCTTCGATCCGAAACCGGCCCTGGATCGCCTGCACCTCAAGGAGTTCACCCGCGAGGGCCGCGAGAAATCGGCCATGGAGAGCGGCAAACGGTATTATGTCCGCAGCCCTTTCCGTTTCCGCAAGGCGGGTGCCAGCGGCGCCGACATGGCGGAGAA
>CAXRGI010000258.1:0-17236 GCA_964229935.1 Opitutales bacterium | reverse complement strand
ACCGCATCGGTGCGGATCGTCGAAATTCCCCGGCTGGCCCGCGAACGCGTACTGCAGTCCCTCTGGCGACCCGAGGTGATGTTCGTCCTGATGCTGATCGCGATCTACGGGATCATCGGCGAACTGAGCAACCCAGGCGCCATCCTGCCGGGAGTCGCCGGTGCGATCGCCCTCATTCTCGCGTTCTACATGGCCTCGATTCTGCCCGTGAGCACCGCCGGCCTCAGCCTGCTCGCACTCGCGGTGTTGTTGTTCGTCGCCGACCTCTTCGCGCCCACGCACGGCGTGCTCACGGTCGGCGGAATCATTTCCTTCGTACTCGGCGCCCTGCTGCTCTTCGAGGACGCCGGGCCCGCTTTCCGTCTGCCGCTCACGATGGTGCTGCCGGCGGCCGCGGTGACCGCCCTGTTCTTCGTGTTTGTGCTCGGCGCGGGCCTCCGCGCCCAGCGTCTGCCCGCCCGTGTGGGCCGTGAAGCGCTACCCGGCACCACCGGCGAGGCGCTGACCCGGGTCGGACCCGATTCCGGCTGGGTGCTGCTTGACGGCGAGACCTGGCACGCGCGGAGCGGCGAGACGGTCGAGCGTGGCCAGGAGGTGATCGTGGTGGCCGTCGAGGGACTCCTTCTCCGCGTCAAACCCGCAACTACGGAGGTTCCATGAACACCAAGGTCTGGCTCGATATCCTCGCTTGGGTGCTGCCGGTGACTGTGATCGCGGTCGTCGTGCTGCCCTCGGCCATCCGCATCCTGCGCGAATATGAGCGCGGGGTGATTTTCCGACTCGGCAAGCTGCTTCGCGCGAAGGGCCCCGGGATCGTTTTGCTGATCCCGGTTGTCGACCGGATGGTACGGATGGACCTGAGGGTCGTGACGGTCGACGTGCCGAAGCAGGAGATGATGACCCGCGACAACGTGCCCGTGACCGTGGATGCGGTGGTCTACTTCCGGGTGGTCGATCCCGAGGCGGCTGTCGTGAAGGTCGAGCACTACCTCAAGGCGAGCTCGCTCATCGCTCAGACCACCTTGCGCAGCGTGATCGGGCAGGCCGAACTGGACGATCTGCTCGCGCGCCGCGACAAGATCAACCAGACGCTCCAGGAGATCATCGACCGGCACACCGACCCCTGGGGCGTGAAGGTCACCGCGGTCGAGGTGAAGGACGTGATCCTGCCCGACGACATGAAGCGCACGATGGCGCGGCAGGCCGAAAGCGAACGGGAGCGCCGCTCCAAGATCATCAACGCCGAGGGCGAGTTCCAGGCCGCCGAACGGATGGTGCAGGCCGCCGCGATGATCAGTCGGGAGCCGATCGCCCTGCAACTGCGCTATCTCCAGACCATGCGGGAGATCGCCAGCGAACAAAACACCACCACCTTCCTTCCCCTGCCGCTGGAAATCTTCGGCCCCTTCCTCCGGGGCGGAGCCCCCAAGCCATGAAAACACGAACCGGCCTCTGGATTGATCAGGGACGCGCGATCATCATCGCCCTCAACGGCGGCAACGAAAAGGTGAAGTCCCTCACCTCGCAGGTGACGAGCCAGCCCCGACGCGCGAGCGACACGCCGGCCGGAAAGCGGTTTGACGCCCATCATATCCCGGCCGACGCCACCCGGAGCCGCACGCATGCGCGCGATCTCCGGGTTTTCTACGACCGGATTCTCCGCGAACTTCCCGGGGCGGGCGACCTGCTGCTGCTCGGACCCGGCCGGGCCAAGACTGATTTTCGCAAGCACCTGCAATCGACCGGTTGGGCGGGACGCGTGCTGGCCGTGAAGTCGGCCGACAAAATGAGCGACCGGCAGTTCGCCGCGCTGGTCCGGGAATTCTTCCAGCGGCCCGACGAGACGCCCTCGCCCGCCTACCGCCCCTGGTACACGTCGGCCAGCGCGAGCAGAATGCTCTCGAGTTCCGTCAGGTAGTCCACCTCGGGAAGCTTGTCCTTCCGGGTTCGAAGCGCGGAGAGACGCCGCTCCAGGTCGTCGCGGCGCGACCGCGCCTCCGCGGAAAGCGCCTGCTCGGCGGCACTCCGCACAAGATGCAGTTGGTGCGCCCGCGTGCCATCCGCCGGAGCGCCGTCGGCCGCGCGTTTCACCGCCAGCACACCGCGGAACCAATCCGGCGGCGTGCCCATCCCGTCGCCGTTGTCCTCGATCAGAGGGTGCTCGGTGGCGAGGCGACCCTCGGTCTTGTAGAACTCGGCCGTGCGGTTCGCCGCGCTGAGGAAAGACTCGAGGAGCGAGATCTGGCCGTCCCGGTCGAGGTCGCTCGCCCGGTCGGCCAGCGCCTCGGCGAAATACTTTCCGAAACGCGCGTAATTCTGCTCGTTGCCGCTGCGCGTCGCGCTGACGATGACGCGTCCCGGCGCGGCGAGCTTCGCGATGAACGGAGCGCTTGACGACGTGGTGTGCACCACCGCCACCGGCCGCGTGAAGGGCTTCAACCAGTCCGCGAGTTCGGCCGCGGCGACATCGGGCCCGCGCAGGTTCAGCTTGGCTTCCCGCCCGTCAAACGTGCCATGTCCCACCAGCACGATCCACAGTTCCTCGACTCCGTCCTTGGGTTCGGCCGACAGCGCTTCGCGCAAGCGTTCACGATCGTCCGGCGCCGTCCCCTCGCCCTCGCGACCGATCACGGAAAACCGGGCCACCGCCTCCCGGCCGGTCCGAGTCCAAGCGGTAAGCTGGGCGTCAAAGTCAGGCGCGAACTCCGGATCGCCCACCGCGCCCGCCACGAGGATGACGCGCGGTCCGGAGGCCACCGGGGCGGATTCCGCGGCGATCATCGGCGCATTGAGCGCGCAAAGCGGAAGCAGAAACTTTCGCATCATGGCATTCCCCTCCAGCGTCGGAGTCCCCATTCGGCGAGCAGACACGCCACGGCGAGGGCGAAAACCCAAGGCGTATGCCACGCCGGCTGCGACCAGGTTTCCATGACGGGAGCGCGCAGGTCCGGCAGACGGCGCACGAACGCCTCGAGGTCCGCCGCCCGCACAACCTCGCCCCCCGTGCGACGGGCGATCGCCTCGAGCAGGGCGACGTTCGGGGTCAACGAACGGAATTCCTCGGCCGCCAGATCGGAGCTCCAGCCGGTCTCAGCCCGGCCCAGCTCGGCCCCCGCGTGATTCCGCACTTGGGCGGTGGCGCGGAAGCCGCCGTCCTGACGCGGGACGTAGATCACCTGGTACAGACCAGGCTCCGCGGGATCAGGTTCCGCTTCCAGACGCACGGCCGCGGCGCCGGCAGCCCCCGCCATCGCCACGGGCTCCACCGAGACCGCCACCAAGGCGTCGTCGACCGGCTGGAATTTCTCGTCGCGCACCCGCACCTGCACCCGCACGGCGCCGTTGGCGTCGGCCGCCACCGGTTCCGACGTGGCCTGCACGCGCAGAGGCACATCGGTGATCAGCCAGCGGACGAGCTGCCGCCACGCACGCTCCAGATCCTCGCGCGAAGCGGGATCACGCATGCCCCAGCGCCAGAAATCGCCGACCATGAGGGCCCCGGTGCGGCCGCGGCCGAAACGCTGCACGGCCAGCGCCGGATACTCCCCTCCCTTGTCGTCGCGCACCGAGGCGATGACGCTCGCCCCCGGCTTGAGCGCGCGCACGCGGTTGAGCACCTCGAACGGCGGCATCGCGTCGAGCCGCGCGCGCTCGTCGCCCTCATTGTCCCGCAACCGCGCCCACGGTTGCAGCCACCCCTCGCGGGTGAGCTGGAAGCTGACCTTGCCCGGCGGCACCGCCCCGCCCTCGTCGAGATCCAGGTACACGGGCAGCATCTCCCCGATCGGCGTGCGCAGATAGCGGCCCTCGTGGAAGCTCTCCATGCCCCCGAGCATCAGCAGGCCGCCACCGCGCTCGGAAACGAACTTCTGCAGCAGCACCGCCTGGTCGCGCGTGAAGAATTCGGCCTCAAGGTCATCGAGGATGACGGCGTGGAAGCCGAACAGCTCCTCGGGCGTGCGTGGGAAACCGGCCCTCAGCTCAAGCTCGTCGCGGGTGTTCAACCGCACGAGGACCGGCTGGTCATAGCGCTGTACCTCGTCGGACGCCTGGCTGCCAAAACCACGGAAGAGCGGATTGCTGGTCTCACCCTCGCGGCCCCGGAAATCGAACTTGGGCTCGCGTTTCGCGACGCGAATGAGCCCGACCAGCTGCACCTGCTCGTCACCCTGCACGGCCCGGTTCAGGAACTTGTACTCCCAGTTCGGCCGACCCGAGACGTAAAGAACCCGGAACGGACCCTGTCCGCGGTCGACCGCGACTACGCGGGCGTTGTTAGCGAGCGTGGCTTCCTCTGTCCGCTTCGGTTCGGTCGCCCCCGCCGCGGCCGGCGCCTCGTTCGCCGCCGCCACGCTGAACTGGTAGAAGGAAACTCCGGGCTGATCCGGCTTCACCCGGAAGCGGAACGCGAGAGATTCGTTGTCGCCGCGGGCCGTGGCCTGCTGCTCCTCGACGACGCGCCCGGTGCGATCGGTGAGCCGCGCGGTGACGGAACGCCCTCGGAACCCGACGGTGGCCACGTCCGCCTGCACCGACACCGGGGCGTCCTCGAACGAAGTCTGCCCGACGGTGACCTGTTGAACCGAGATATCAGGAGCCGAAGCGCGCCCTCCGATGACGATGGGATAAACGGGCGGGAGGCCGGTCAGGTCGGGAGGCATTCCCCCGGGAAGATCCGTCGCGTTGCCGTCGGTGAAAAGCAGCACGCCCGCGAGCGGTCGCCCCTGAAACCTAGCGCCGATGGCGCGCAGGGCGGAACCGAGCCCGGTGGCGCGACCATCGAAATCGAGCCCGGAAAAGTCGCGGACCGACTGCAAGCGCGTGTCAAAGGTGTAGCGGCGCACGTCGAAAGTCGCGGCGAGCGTGCTCTGCCACCCGGCCGCCTGCGAATCCAGCAGTGAGACCAGCTGCTCGCCGCGGGTGCGCTGCTCGCCGGTGTCGCGGATCCGTAGTCCCTGGCTGTTGTCAACGGCGACGGCGATCAGGTTGGCGCCGGGCTTTGCGCGTTGACCCAGCCAAAGCGGTTCGAGCACGCAGACCGCCAGCAACGTCACCCCGGCGGCCTTGAGGGCGGCCAGCGGCCATCGCAAGGGATGTCCGCGCGCACTCCGGTATCCCCAGAACAGCGCCGCGCCGGCCACCGCCACGAAACCAACCACCGGCCATAGCAGGCCCGCGCCCGAAAACGTGAGCGACGGCGTCATTTGTCTTTGCCGAGCTCCTCGTAGTACCGACGTACCGTCTCCGTGTAACGCGTCGGCACGGGGTCGCGGTCGATCGGCGCCAGCGAGTCCTTGGACTCTCGGCGAGCGAGCTCCTCGGCGAGCCGGTTCCGCACCTCGACCAGCGGCTTGACGATCTGCAGGTCGACCACCGCCCAATCCGGCTTCTTCATCTCAACGCGCCAGTCGCGCCGGATCTGCCGCGCACGTTCCCGGGCCGTGGCCAGCGCGTTGCGCCATTCGGGCGTGTCGACCAGTTCCTCCACGTCACGCAGTCGTTCCGTCCAGCGGTCAAACTCGTCGCCCGTCAGGGGCCCGCGGTAGACCGGGCCGAACTCGCCGCCACCGAGGCCCCCGCCCCGCTGGTCGCCGCCCCGGGTCAGAAGATCCACCGAGAGTCCGCCGGTACGGTCGCGTCCGCCCCCACCCGTCTGGATCTCACGACTGGTGCGCGCCTCCGCCAGCTCTCCCCGGCGCGGCTCGCCGGGCAGCCCCGGTTTCCGTCCGGACTGCCCTGATCCGGCCCCGCCTCCCGGCTGCTGCCCTCCCTTGGAAGCCTTCCGGGGCTGATCCGGGGACCCGGGCTCGCCCGGCCGCGGTTGTCCTTCCCCGGGCTGGCGTCCCGCCTCGGCCAGCGCCTCGCCGGGCTGACCCTCTCGTCCGGCGCGTTCGCCTCGTTCGCCGGCCGATTGTCCGGTGCCCGGCGGGGAAGTTTCGTCCGCCTTCCCGCCCTCGCCCGGACGCCGCTCCTGGCCCGCTTGCCGCTGGTCCTCTCCGCGGCCGCCTTGGCTGCTCTCCCGCTGTAATTGATCCGTGAGGGAATCCAGCTCGGAGCGGGCCAGCTTCAGCTGCTCCGCCTCGTCACCCAGCACGCTCTCGGCGGCGCGTTCCACCCCGCGGCGGAGCTCCTCCACCTGGGCCTGCGCACGACGTCCGACCTGGCGCGCCTGGGGTAGCAGATCGTCGCGCAGGAGCTCCCGCGTGGCGTCGAGCGCGCGCCCGCCCTCCTCGCGTTCCTGGGCGCGCTGGAGGCGATTGTTCAGGTCTCGGCTCAGATTACCCGAATTGAGGAGTTCGGACCGCACCTGCTTCACGGCGCTGCCGTCCTCCTGGCTCGCCTTGCGGATGCTGTCGTAAAGCTGTCGGGAGAGCAAAGGCTCGGTGCTTTCGGCCTGCTCGGAGAGCCGGGTGGCGCGATCCACCAGGCGATTGAGTCGTTCCTTCTGGGCGGCCAGGTCCTCGGCGAGCTGCTGGCGTTCGCCCGTGTCGCCCAGCGCCTTGCGCTTCGGCTGCCCGCCCGCGGCAAGTTCGTCGAGTTTGCGGCCTGCCTGTTCCTGGCGTTGCGCGAGGTCGCGCGCCTCGGTGCGCATCTCCCGGAGTTCCTCGGCGAACTCCCCGGCGTTCTGCTTCCGCATCTCGTCCCGCATCTCCTGCAGCTGGCGCTGCGCGCGGGTGCCGGAAGCCACCGCCTGCGAGACCGATCCCTCGGCCGCCGCGTCGGCGGCGCGCTGGATATCCTCCCGCGTCTGGTCGAGTTGTTGCCGCTGCTGCGACATCCCCGCCTGGTTTTCGGCCCGTTCCATGCGCTGCCGCACCTCATCGGCGTCGGCCAGCAGCTGGCGCTGCTCCTCCTCCAGCCGCTTCAGCCGCTTGCGGATCTCCTCGCGCTGGGTCTCCGTCCGCGCCTCCTGCAGCGCGGTCTGCAATTCCTTCAGGCGGTCGGTGATGTCCTGCTGGCGCCGCGCCAGCTCCTGCAGCCGGTTCATCACCGCGAGCTGCTCCCGCCGTTCCTGGTTCTGCGGGGCCCGCGCCACCCGCTGGGTCTCGTAGCGGTTCTCCGACTGCTGCAGCTCGAGCTGGTCGATCTGCCGCTGGTTACCCTGACCGCCCCCACCACCACCCTGCCGGCCGCGCCGCGTCACCGCCGTCTCCCTCGCCTGCATCCGCAGCAGGCCCTGATAGGCGGACTGCTCGGCGGAGAGCGCCTGATCCAGCGCAGCCGGCTTCCCCGCCGCCGCCTCCAGCGCCGTGATCGCTTTCTCCATTTCCTGGGTGACCGCCCGCCAAAGCGCCTGCTCACGCGGTCCGCGCGCCTCCTCCGCCGCCTCTCCCGCCTGCGCGAGCGCCTGCCGCTGGGAGTCGAGCACGACCTTCGTATCCGCGGCATAGCCCGGCCGCTCGCCGTCGCGCCGGATTTTCCACGTCGCGCTGATGATCTGTTTCTGAAGCTCGGCGAGGCGCCGTCCGCGCTGGCCGCCCTGCTGGCCTTCGTCCTCCCCGCCCTGGTTCTGGCGCTCGCGGAAGATTTCATCGAAGGGACGCACCTCGCCGAAGAAGAGATCGCCGGTGGTGCGGCGCACCTTGCCGTCGGGCCCGATGTCCTCGGCCCACGCGAACCAGGAGACGAGATCGTCGGGCTTCGCCCCCAGTCCCTCGAGGCTCAGGAGATGCCCGAACATCCGCTTCTCTCGCGCCGCGGCGTCACGGCCGAGCTCGACGAACGTGGTCTCGCCGCCGGCGAGCGAGTAACCGATGCCGTAGGCCGGGACGCCGAAGTCATCCCAGACCGTGCCATCAAACGTCACTTCCTCCAGGGCGGAGGGCCGGATGTCGCCGCGCGGAAGCGCGAGCCGGATCTCCGGCGCGCGGTTCGGCTGGACATCGACGACGAACGCGGCGGCCACCTTGTTCGCGCGGTCCTCCGCATCGACGAGCCGCAGCTCGTAGGTGGCGCTCTTGGCCGGCGTGAACCCCTCCAGACTCGCCACGGCGCGCGTCGGGTCGACCTTGAGCTCCAGCGTCTCCGCACCCTCGCCGCGCGCCACGAGCCGGGCGGTTTTGACGGGTTTGTTGAGCTGCAGGTTGAAATCAAGCCGGGTGCCCTCCACCGCGCTCACCCGGCGCGTGTCCTCGATCCGCTTTGGAGGAAGTCGGGTGTATTCCGGATACGTGAGAACCACATCCGCGCGCTCCAAACGGGGATGCTCGAAAACCGTCACCTTGAATTCCCGGGTGCGCTCCGCGCGGTACTCCAGATGATAAACGAGATCGGAGGCTACCTCGGTGACGCTCCCGCCGAAAACCGGGTCGGCGAGGCTCTTCACCAGCGGAATCATGCGCGGTGCGGCGCCCGACGACCGCACCACCAGGTTCACCCCGGTGGGAAGAGCGCCCGAGAAGCGAGCAAGCACCACCAGGCTTTCCCCCTTCTCGATCGCCGTATCGCCCGGCGTCACCGCGACGCCCTCGCGGCTGACCCACGCCGGTTTCTCCCCGAGCACGGGTTTCACGCGGAGTCCGCCCAGCGAGAACGTGAACATGACCGCGGCAGCCGATTGGAGGAGCACCCACGACCAGACCCGGAAACGGGGAACCACCTCGCGCCAGTCGCGTTCCTGACTACGGGCGGTCGCCTCGCGCAAAAGACGCTGCTCAAGGTACCCGGGCTCAAGTCCCGGCTCGGACGTCCGCTGCACCGCGGTGATCAGGACGCCATCGAGATCGGGAAAGCGGCGCTCTATGCGCAGAGCCAACGCCCGGTAATCCGTCCGCCGCACCAGCGTACGGAGGATCAGCACGGCGGAGGTCAAACCCGTCGCCAACAGCACGAACGCCGGCGCGAAATCCGGCAGGCCGCCGGTGATTCGTCCCGCTCCCGCGACGCCCACCGCCAGGAGCGCGCCGCCGGCCCAGCAGGCCGCCAAGGTGCGCCAGACCGCCAGCCACCGCACGCGTCCGGCAACGCGGTCCAGCCTCGATCTCAGGAAGTGATGATTCATGAAGCAATTTCCCCTCCGGTCGTGGCGGCGCGCCGGAGAGCGCGGCCCGCCACCACCGTCTCAAGCAAAAGCACCGCGAGCGCGGCCGCAATGAGCCAGCGCCAGAGTTTCTGCCGGCTCTCGGCCTCGACCCCCTGCAGAAGCCCGCGCTTCTCCGTCTCGGGCTTCGCCATCTCCGCTGACCGCGTCACTGGCACGCCCTGCTGCTCCAGTTCCTCGGGCGTCAGCGGCGCGGTCCGGGCTTCCGCCGGGTCAAGGTTCACCGCGAAGCGCCACTCGCGCCCGCCGATGGCGGCGCGATAGACACCCGGGTCCGCGGTCCCGGTGAACGTCGCGGTCCCGGATTCGAGCGCGGAAGCGACGCCGGCCGGCGTGGTCACCAGCGCCCCTGCGGCCTCCGCGGGCAGCGCGACGGGATCGCCCACCGCGTACTGGGTGACGAACTCCCCGACGCCACCCGCGCCCTCCAGCAACGACCACATGAGCGGGGCGAACTTGGAGGAGACCGCGAGCTGACTGTCCTCCGGATGCCAGCCGGAGGTGAAAACAACCACGCGACCGCGGCCGGCCGGAATCTCCAGCACCGCGGGATCCCCCGTGTCGAAACGCGCGACGACGCGCGCGGCCGGCAACGCGCCCGCATCCACCTTCCGGTGACGCCAGAACCGAATCTTTGAGAAATCGCTGCACCGAGGGTCCGCGAAGGGCGCGAAAAGCGGATGCCGGAAATCGATTTCCCCGAGCATCGCGTAGCCGCCGGTTTTGCCCTCGCCCAGCGCGACCGGCGAGCCACCCGCCAGCACGCCCAGCGCGGCACCCGTCGCCGCGTCCGCGGACCGAAGCACCTGCACGACGGTGCGACCTGACTCCGCCTGGGCACGGAGCACCGAGGCCGTGGTAGAGTCCAGCCCGACCCCGGCGAAAATCAGCGATGCCGCGGCGAGCTCCGCGGAATCCGGGACGCTCCCGGCGGGGCGTGCGGAAATCTGCACGGCGGCCCTTGGGGTTTCCACGAACGCTCGCCGGAGAAAGAAGAGGGGCTGCCGCGTGTCGGCGGCGTCGTCAGTCCCCAGCCAGACCACCCGGGGCCGCTGTTGCACCGGGGCGATGGCAAAGGCGCGATTGTCAAAATCCTCATCGTCGCCGGAGAGGGTGATCGCGTCCGCCGCGCCGGTCCTGGGCCGCGGCAGGAGAAATACCCGGCTTTGCCCCGGGGGCACGTAGGCGTCGACGCGCGCGGCGCCGGAATCCCCCGCCCAGCCGATCTGGAATTGCTCCCGCTTCGCGTCGGCCGAATTCGTCACGCGCACGCGGGCCGGTGCATCGGCGGGACGCATGACCTCCGGACCGTCGGCGAGCACCTGCAAGCCGGCGTTGGTTGTCTTCTGGGCGACCAAGGACTCCAGGAGAAGCTCCACTCCCTTCGGCCATTCGTAGGCTTGGAGGGTTTCGAGGCGACTCCCCGCCTGTAAATCGCTCACGAGGATGATCCGTCTTGGACCGGGCGCGGACTTGCCATCCGCATCCGCCAGGACCTCGGCCGCGGCGGCGAGAGCCGATCCGAGTCGCGTGGCTCCCCAGCCCGGATTGATCGATGTAAGACGGGAGGTGGCCAACGCGGCCCGCTCGCCCGCGGCGACGCGCCGCCACTCCTCAGCGGAGAGCAACGTCGCGGTCGAACGGTCAAAGCTCATGAGGGTCAACTCATCGGCCGGACCAGCCCGGCGGATCCACTCGCCGGCCCGGGCGACCGCGGCGGGCCAAAGGCCTTCGCGCCGCATGCTCGCGCTGGTGTCGATCAGGATGACGGTGCGAGCCGGACGGGCCGCGGCCGGATCATCATCAGGCGTGCCAGGGAGGAACGGCCGCGCGAAGGCGAAGGCGAGCAAGGCAAGCGCGATGCACCGCAGGAGGAGGAGCAGGATGTGCTCGAAGCGGTGGCGTTGCGAAAGGCGCGGCGGGCTGGGTTGAAGGAAGATCAGCGAGCCAAAGGGAAGCCGCTCCCGCGTGGTGCGGCGCACGAGATGGTAAATGACGGGTCCGGCAACAGCCAGGGCCCCGATCAGGAAGAGCGGCGCCAGAAAATTCATCCGCGGCCTCCCCCGGGAGCGCGACGCACCAGGCGCCCGCGCCGCAAACGCGCCTGCAGGAACTCGAACAGCGACAACTCCAGCGGCTCCGCGGTGGAAATGCGGTGGAACGCCGCCCCGAGACGCCGGCAGGCCGCCTCGACCGCGGCGGAGTGGGCATCCAGCCGCCGCCGGTATTCATCCCGCGCCTGGGCGGGATCGATGTACAGCTGGCGGCCCGACTCCACGTCCTCCAGGAGGGCCGGCTGGGGCAGTCCCAAATCCAACTCCACCGGATCGAGCACCTGGAAAACGGCCAGCTCATGCCCACACGCGGCGAGGGCCGTGAGTTCCCTTTCCAATTCGCCCAGGGGCGCCAGCAGATCGGAGATGAGCACCACCAGCCCGCGCTTGCGCGTGAGGGCCGTGATCCGCTCGAGCGCGGCGACGGGGTTGGTGCCGCGCCCCGCCGAGGGGCGCTCGAGCGCGAGCATGAGCTGCCGCAGGTGGCCGGCCCGGTTGCGCGGGGGAAGATACTCCCGCACCTGGTCATCGAACGTCAGCAAACCCACGGCGTCACCCTGACGATGCAGGAAGTAAGCGAGCGTGGCGGCGAGCGTCGCCGCGTAGACGGCCTTGGTGAACCCGCGCGAACCGTAATCCATCGACCGGCTCTGGTCGGCGAGCAGGTGCACGCGCAGGTTTGTTTCGTCCTCGTACCGCTTCAGATAGTAGCGGTCACTGCGCGCGAAGACGCGCCAGTCGACGTAGCGGGGGTCGTCCCCCTCCGTGTACTGCCGGTACTCGGTGAACTCGACCGAGAACCCGTGGTACGGGCTCCGGTGCATTCCGCTCCAGAAGCCCTCCACGACCGCCCGGGCCCGCAGCTCGAGGCTGCGGATGCTCATCAACGCGCGCGGGTCGATCAGACGCGCCGCGGCGAGGCCGGGATCAGGGGCGACGGACATCGCTTGGGACGGGATCCGGGCTAGCCCTTCGTGAGCGGGGCTTTGGCGGCCGCGACCAGGCGCTGGATGACATCATCGATCCGCACGCCCTCCGCTTCGGCCCGGTAGTTCAGGAGAATCCGGTGACGCAAGGTCGGCAATGCGAGCGCCTGGATATCCTCCGCCGTCACATGCGCGCGGCCGCGCAGAAGCGCGCGGGCCTTGGCGCCAAGGATCAGGAACTGCGCCGCGCGCGTGCCGGCCCCCCAGCTCACCCAGTCGTTGACGAAGGCGGGAACGCCAGGCTGGCGCGGGCGCGAGGAGGCGGCGATCGCCACCGCGTAACGCACCATCTCCTCGGCGACCGGCACCTTGCGCACCAGATCATGGAAACGCTGCACGTCGTCCCCGGTGAACAGCGCCTCGATCGGCGCCGGCCGCCCCGCGGTTGTGCGCGTCACCACCTCAACCTCGTCGGCGACCGGCAGGTACTCCATCACGACGTTGAACATGAAGCGGTCGAGCTGCGCCTCCGGCAACGGATACGTGCCTTCCATCTCGATCGGGTTCTGGGTCGCGAGGACAAAGAAGGGTTCCTCCAGCGGATGGCGCACGCCGGAAGCGGTGACTTGATGCTCCTGCATCGCTTCAAGCAGCGCCGCCTGGGTCTTCGGTGGGGTGCGGTTGATCTCGTCCGCGAGCACCATGTTGGCGAACACCGGGCCGCGCACGAACGCCAGCCTTCGCCCGCCGTTGCCGTCGTCCTGCAGAATCTCGGTGCCGGTGATGTCGGCCGGCATCAGGTCGGGCGTGAACTGGATGCGCGCGAAACGCAGGTGGAAGACCTGGGCGATCGACTTGACCAGCAGCGTCTTCGCCAGACCGGGCGCGCCCGTGATGAGGCAATGACCGCCGGCGAGCAGCGCCAGCAGGATCTGCTCAATGACGTCCCGCTGGCCGACGATCACCTTGGCGAGCTCCGCCTCGATCCGGGCGCGGCCGGCGATCAGGCGCTCGGCGGTGTCCTGTTCGGCGGCGAACGGTGAGAGAGGAGGCGGGGAGGCGGGTTCGGGGTGGCTCATGAAAAGGGAAAGAGAGGGAGAGAGGGAAAAGCGGGCGGCGGAAAAACGCGGCGGGCCTCAGTGCGTCATCAGGTAAAAGATCAGGTTCACCCCGAGCGGGTAACTCACCTTCTCGGAGAAAACCGCGAAGTAGTCGGCGTTTTCCCCTTCCCGCTCCCAGCCGTCGCTGATGTCGCTGTTATGGAAGGCGATCACCATGATGTGCCCGCGATCATCGAGGATCGCTTTGACCGAAAGCCGGTCCGAGTCCGGGCCGCGGTCGATCTGCAGCGGGGCATTGGGATCGCCGTCGCGTCGTGCGCGATTCCAGAACTGCATCGTCGGCACCTGCAGGGCCTGCAGCGTCTTGAGCTGCGATTTGAGGTCGTACACGCACGTGAAGAGCGGGTGGTCGAGCGAAAGGTCGGTCCACGAGCGCTCCGGCAGCACGCGCTTCATCTGCGCGGTGAAACCGGCCAGTTCGATCGAGTTCCAGAAGTCGATCACCGCGATCACTCCGCCCGATAGCAGGTACTTGCGCAGGCTCGCGACCTCCGCGTCCCGCAGCTGCATGTAGCCGGGGTGCGTCATGTAGAGGAACGGATAATCGTTCAGCTCCGGCTCGGTCAGCCGCAGCACCCTGCCGTCGGGGTCGGCGCGGATGGACGTCAGCTGCTGCAGGCGGTAGGAGAGGTTGAGATCGGCGTCCGGGAAATCGACCCACCAGCCGATGCTGCGGCCGCGATGAAAAACCGGCGAGGGTGCGGTCGTGGGACCGGCCTTGAAGACCGAGCGCGCGAAGGTGAACACGTCCTTCTCGAAGCCCGGCGGGTTCGCCCAGTTGGGCGTGCCAGTGCTGTGCGAGTCGACCTCGCGCGCCGTGCGCACGTTGGCCTCGTCCACCATGCCGCTGCCCTCGGTGCGGACCCAGGAGCTCGGAGCATCGAACTCGTTGCCAGGCGGGGCGGAGCGGGGAGCACGCGGCGCGGTCTGCGCGTGGAGGGCGGCCAGCGCCAGGAGCGCGAGCGGCAGGATCGGAAGAAAACGGATCGGACGCACGTGGTTCAGTGGGTCATCGCGTAGAAGACCACGTTGATCCCGAGGGGATAGGCGATCTTCTCCGAGAAATTCTTGAAATAGTACTCAAACTCGCCCTCGCGCTCCCAGCCGTCGCCGTTGTCGGTGTTGTGCGCCGCGAAGACCATCATCCGCCCCTTGTCGTCGTGGATCGCGCGGTGGTGCACGGTCTGCGAGTCGCCGTCGTGATCCTCCCAGGTCACTCCGGTGTACTGGCTCTCCTCCCCTGTCCGCACGTTGGGAACCTGGCCTTTCGCCTTGATCTGGAAAACGCAGGAATAGAGCGGGTGATCGCCGGGCAGCTCCGAGAAGGATCGTTCCGGAAAGACGCGCTTCATCTCGCGCTCGACGTTGCGCCAGGCGGACTCGCCCCAGAAATCGTCGAACATCAGGAAGCCGCCGTTGAGGAGGTACTTTCGCAGCGCCGCGACCTCGTCGTCGGAGAACTGCATGCCTCCCGCCTCCACGATGTAGATCCACGGATGCGCCGCCAGATCCTCGTCGGTGAGCTCGAGGATGCGCCCGTCGGGGCTGCACTTGATCGAGGTCATCTGCTGCAGGCGGTACGAGAGATTGAGGTCACTGTCCGGGCAGTCGGTGGACCAGCTGCCCGAGCGGCGGCCGTAGTAGCCGCGCCGGCCCGAGGTGTAGCGGACGCGGGTGAAGGTGAAGACATCCTGCTCGAAGCCCTTGGGATTCTCCCACAACGGGGTGCCGGTGCTGTGGGATGGGATCTCGCGGGCCGTGCGCACACCGGGCCCGACCGGACTCTCCCCGCCCCAGAATCCGCGACCGTAACGCTGCGCGCTGGCAAGGGCCGCGGCCGCGCAGAAAAAAACACCGAGGCGACCGCGGTGTTTCATTGGGTTCCTCCCGGCGCCGGAGGACTGATCTCGCGCAGAAGACGGAGCGCGTCGCGGAAACGCGGGGTTTCCTCCAGCGCGAGCAGGGCGTGCCGGCGCGCGGCCTCGCGGTCACCCCGCCGGAACATCAGTCTGGCCAGCTCGTAGTTCGCCTCCGCCCGCTCGGGCACATCAAGCTGCAGGAGGGTTCGCCACGCCACGACCGCGGACGAGTCGTCGCCGGTCGCGCCCGCGGCGCGGGCCAGGTAGCGGTAAGGCGGCGGCACCAACGGGTTCACGGCCAGGAATCGTTCGCAGCTCGCGATCACCGACGGCCAATCGTTCGCCTCCGCCGCAAGCTCCATCAGCCGCAGGTAGGCGTCGGTCGCCTCGTCGTCGACCTCCGCCCAGCGCCGCAGCGCTTCCATTTCCCCGGCGGTGTCGCCGAGGGCCCGCAGGGCGGCGGCAAGCGGACGATGGGCGGCGCCCGCTCCCTTCTGGGATGGATAGAGCTCAACCAGCCGGCGCAGAGGAACAAGGGCCTCCTTCCATTCCTGCTTGGCGGCGTGCCGCTCCGCCTGCGCCTTCAGCACCCAGTAATTATCGGGGTTTCGCGCGGAGAAGGTCCCGAAGTCCGTGGCGCCCTCCTCCAGAAAGACCCCGGATTCGGGCCGGTCCCACTTGAGACCGGGGGCCAATTGCTCCGCGCGGCTGCGGGCGTATTCGGCGAAAGCCTTCTCCAGCTCCGGCAGCGGCGCCGTGCGCTTGGCGAGCGCCGCGTTGATCTCCACCCCGTCCCGCAGGTCCAGCAGGATTCCGCGCAGCGCGTCGATTCCATGCTTGGCGACGATGTAATCGACCACGAGGGAGGACTGCAGGTAGGCGAATTGGAGATGGCGCGGGGTCTTCGGGGCGAGGAAGGCGGCGCTCATCTTCCCCACCGGCGTCATCTCGCCCCCCAGGATCATCTCGCGGTACTCCGGATTAAGGCGGTTGCCCCACGCCGGGTTGGCCAGCCGCTCTTCGTGCACGGAAATGCCCTCACTCAGCCAGCGGGGCATGCGGTTGCGCGTCATCTGCAGGGTCACCACATGGCAGAACTCGTGCCAGAGCACCGCCTCCCAGTTCACCGCCGAGTTGCCTGTCGCGGGACTGTTGGCCGTCACCACGCGTCCGAAGCAGACCCCGAGGAACCCCGCGACGTCGGGCAGCCCGAACGTCCGCACGGCGAAGTCCCGCTGATCGGCGAAAATTTCGATGTAGGTCGGCTTGGCCAGCTCCACGCCGTACTTCGGGACCAGGACCTCCTTCGCCCGCCGCAGCAACGCGACGACGCGGGGGCCGTAGATCGCCACCTCGGGCGCGGCCATCCGCACCACGAAGTCGTCGTTCGCGAGCGTCGCGTACTTCGCCATCGTGTCGCGCAGCGTCACGAGATTGAACGCCTCCACATCGTAGGCGTCCGCCTCGTGCACCTCCTGCGCCAGCTTCCAACCTTCCTCGGTCTCGCCCAAGCGGAGCAGGTCCGACGCGAGCGCCGACTTGGCCGGCAGGTAATCCGGATCCATTTCACGCGCCCGACGCTGGTAAGCCGCACCCTCGGCGAACCGGTACTTCGCCGAGAGTTTTTCCCCGATCAGCGAATCAACCCGCGGGTTCCGGTCCCAGACGGCCAGCCCCTTCTCCCTCGTCGACTTCTCCCGCACCACGTCCCCTCGCAGGTGCGCCAGCACCGCCCGGTAGGCCCACGCGTCCGGGTGGGACGGATTCACCGCGATCACCTCTTCGAGGGTGGCTTCGGCGTCCTCGTACGCCTCGGCCGAGATATGGCGGTCCGCCAATTGCAGCAACGCCGGCACGTGGCGCGGATTGCGCTCCAAGGCGGCCTGCAGCGCCTCGCGCGCGATCTTGCGGTCGCTTTCGGCGTAAGCCATCGCGCGCCCAAAGTGCAGATCAGGGTCGTCCGGCTGGACCTTCAGGCCTTCCTCGAAGGCCTTCGCGGCCAGAGCGAAATCATGCTTCTCCAGGGCGAGCTCGCCGCGCGCGAGATAAACATCACGCAACTTGGGATCCGCCTTCTGGGCGGCCCCGAAAATCTTCTCCAGAACCTCCTTGGGATCAGCCCCGATCGCCAGGGCCGCGCGCCCGAAGACCACCAGATCGGCCGGGCTGCGGTACATCCAGTAAGCGTCGCGCACCGCGCGCCGGATCTCCTCCACCCTCGCCGCCGCCTCCTCCG
>CAXRGI010000257.1:0-3246 GCA_964229935.1 Opitutales bacterium | reverse complement strand
CCGAACGCGCCCTTGTCAGCGCGGGGCTAATCTGCGCGACTCGCCTGTTAAAGTTCGTCCGCCCAGCCATGAGCGCCATCAACCGCTTCCTGCTCGAGAACAACCTGCGCATCACGACCAACCCGTGCGTGAGCCCCGACTTCTGCCTCGATTGGCCGGCGCTGCGCGCCGCGCTACTTGCCGGGGAACGGTTACGGACCTACCCGCGGAGTGTTTTTCGCACGAAGGCGGGGGCGTGGACCCTCGTGGAGAACGCCCAGGGCGATTGCGCGTGGCGGCTCGAGGGGCGCACCGATGCTCTGGCGGACGGCGTTGATCTTCCGGGTGGAGGCCAGGCGTTTCCCGCGACGTTCGCGAACCTGCTCAGGCTGAAGAACCTCGTGCAGGAGCATGATCCGGCGAGCACGATCTTCCCGACGGCCGCCGGCCGCCTTGGCGAAAGCACGCTCGGCGTGGGCGCGCGTTTCACGACGCTGCACTGGCCGGCGGTCGACTGGGCGATGAGCGCTCTCGGTCTCGGCGTGACCGCCAACCAGAACTCGATTCCGCGCGAACTGGTCTATGACACCGATGTGATGCTGGCGGGCCAGCTCGACTCGGTGCCTTTCCCCTTCATCGGCACCAACGTCCCCGAGGGTCACCAGGGCCAGAGCGTCGAGGGCATGAGCCACGGCTGCGTGCTGGCCAAGCTGCGGAATGGATTCCACCGCCGTGGGATCGCGTGGAGCTTCAACGCCGACCATCAGCCGATCGGCGGCAAGTTCGACGGCCGCGAGGACGCGCTCGTCACGGGCTGCGTGCTCGCGAGCTACATCACCTTCGACCTCTCGCCCGAGCTGGCGCAGACGAAGGCGCCCGCGGATCCCGCGGCGTGGGTGGCGGCCCAGGTGCCTGCCGGGCTCGTCACGCAGGTCCGCACGCGCGTCGCCGCCGCCGGGCTTGCGCTGGACGAGGCCGCGTTCACTCGGTTGCTCGCGAGCGTCTGGCCGGCGCTGGAGAAAATGAAGCGCCGCGACGACAAGTACGCCGCCGCCCGCGCTCGGTTGTTCACGACGGAGGCCGGCCGCTCTTACCTGCGGGAACTCTCCATTGACGAGCTGCCCGGTCTCACCACGCCGGAGACGACCGCCGTCATGCTGGCCCTCTGCGAGGCGCTGGGAATGCGCATCCACTTCGTCGCCCCGGCCTTCGGCTTCCAGAAGAACATGCCGTACCCCGACGACCACGAGCTGCGCGCGCTCATCGAGCGCCAGTGGGCCGTGTGCCGCCGGTTCGGCGTGAGCATCGGCTTCCACTCCGGCTCGGGGAAATCCGCCGCGAACTACCGCGTGATGGGCGAGGTGACGGGCGGGCGGCTCGAGATCAAGACGAGCGGCCGCTACACCTACGAGATGGGCCGCGCGCTCTTCGCTTCGGGCGATGCCGGCGACCAGGCCTTGTGGCGCGATTGGTACCGTTTCACGCTGGAGCTCGCGCTCGCGGGCGCGTTCAGCGCCGACGCCACGGAGCAAAAGATGGCGCGGGTGTTCATCACCGACGCCCTCGCCAAGGCCGGCCGCGGCGTCGAGGTCTTCGCCAACCCCACGGTCACGCGCGCCGCGCTCGAGTCGTTGCCGCCGAGCCCGGAGCACATGTTCTGGTTCGAGTATAATTTCCTTTTCGTCCTCGCCGGCGGCGGCCGGGCCGAGAAGGCCGCGCTCGGCGACCACACGCCGGCCGGTTACCGCCAGCGCGCCCGTTTCTACGCGATCAGCGCCGAGGGCCGGCTCAATTACGCGCGCAACGTCGCGGCCTACCTCATCTTCCTCGCCGAGAACACCGGTCTGGCGTCCGCCGCCACCTGCGCGACGGCTCGCGTGCGCCTCGAGCGCCACGCTAGTCTCGAGGCCCTGCTCGACGACATCGCGGCCTGACGATTTTCCGCCACCACCCGGTTTCAACTTTCAACGCCCTCCGTCCCATGCCCTCCCGGCCCTTCATCCACGACGACTTCCTCCTCGGCTCCCGCCAGGCGCGCGAGCTCTACCACCGCTACGCGGCCGACGAGCCGATCTACGACTACCACTGCCACCTGCCGCCCGACCAGATCGCCTCCAACCATCAGTTCGCCGACCTCGCCGAGCTCTGGCTCGGCGGCGACCACTACAAGTGGCGGGCGATGCGGACGAACGGTGTGAAGGAGCAGTTCATCACGGGCCCCGCCGCGCCCCGTGAGAAGTTCCAGGCTTGGGCCGAGACGGTGCCCCATACTCTCCGGAACCCGCTCCACCACTGGAGCGCCCTCGAGCTCAAGCGTTACTTCGGCGTCGACGAGTTGCTCGACGGCCGCTCCGCCGAGCGCATCTGGAAGAAGGCCAACGCCCGCCTCGCGAAGCTGCGGGTTCACGACCTCATCAACATGTCCAACGTCGCCGTCGTGTGCACGACGGACGACCCCGCCGATTCGCTCCAGCACCACGACGCCATCCGCCGCAACCCCGGCAAACTCAAGGCCCGCGTCTATCCGGCGTTCCGGCCCGACAAGGCCCTGGCCGTCGGCAATCCCGCCGCTTTCAACGCCTGGCTCGACCGCCTCGCCGGCGCGGCCGGCGTAGCCAATGGCATCCGCACCTTCGACGACCTGCTCGCCGCGTTGAAGAAGCGCCACGACGACTTCCACGCCGCTGGCGCGCGCGTCTCCGACCACGGTCTCGAGAGCGCCCTCGCCGAGCCGTGCACCCATGCGCAGGCGCGCATGGTTTTTGACGCTGTGCGCTCTGGACGCGCCGCCACGCCCGAGGAAGCAGCCCGTTACGGTTCTTACTTGATGCTCGAGTTCGGACGCTGGGACGCCGCGCGCGGCTGGACCAAGCAGCTCCACCTCGGCGCGCTGCGGAACAACAACACGCGTCTCCTGACCAAGCTCGGACCCGACACCGGCTTCGATTCCATCGGCGACTTCCCGCAGGCCGCCGCGCTTTCGCGCTACCTCAACGCGCTGGACTCCACCGACCAGCTGCCGCGCACGATCCTCTACAACAACAACCCCGTGGATAATTACGTCCTCGGCACGATGATCGGGAACTTCCAGGACGGCTCCATCCCCGGCAAGGTGCAGTTCGGCAGCGGCTGGTGGTTCCTCGACCAGAAGGAAGGCATGGAGTGGCAGATGAACACGCTCTCCAACCTCGGGCTGCTCTCGCGTTTCGTGGGCATGATCACCGACTCGCGCAGCTTCGTGAGTTACCCGCGCCACGAGTACTTCCG
>CAXRGI010000256.1:0-2939 GCA_964229935.1 Opitutales bacterium | reverse complement strand
GTTGGTGGTGTCGCGCCGCACGACGCAGACGACGCGTTTCGGCGTGTCGAAGGCCTCGAGCACGGGGGCGGGGCCGTTGCGGCGCCAGAAGGTGTAAAGACTGCGGCGGTGGAGGTCCTGCCCTTTGCCGGCCGGGGCCGGCTTAAAGGATTCCGGCAGATCGTAGGTGAAGACCGGCGGCCCTCCGATCCGCTCGACGAGCAGGCCGCTCGCCGCGAGCGCGTGGTCGCGGATCATCTCGGCCGCCAAGCGGTGGCGCGGGCCGCGCGCGAGGAGCGCGTTCTCGGGATCCTCGGTCATCACCGGACCCGCCGCGAAGCTCCGTTGGCGGTAGGTGTGGGAGGTCACAATCAAGCGCAGCAGCGCCTTCACATCCCAGCCGGTGCGGACAAACTCGTGGGCCAGCCAGTCGAGCAACTCGGGGTGGTCGCCGCGATCGCCCTGGCTCCCGAAATCCTCCGGGGTTTTCACGAGCCCGCGGCCGAAACAGGCCTGCCAGAAACGGTTCACGGTCACCCGCGCCAGGAGCGGATGGTCGGGCTGCGTGAGCCAGCGTGCGAGTCCGAGCCGGTTGCGCGGGGCGTCGGCGGGGAAGGGAGGGAGCGCGGCGGGCGTGTCGGGCCCGACCTCATCGCCCCGTTGGTCGTATTCTCCGCGGCGCAAGATGTAGGCGGGCCGCGGCCGCTCCGTTTCCCGCATCACCATGATCTCCTTCACCTCCTCGTCGGCCGCGGTGAGCGCCGCGCGCGCGGTCCGCAGCGCGGCGGCCGCCTCGCGCACGGGGCCGTCGTGGGCGGCAAGGTAGGTCTCGAGCAGGGCGGCGCGCGCGGCGGGGCCGGCGTCAGCTTGGAGGGCGGCCAGCGTGCCCGGGAAGGCGAGCTCGCGCGCCTCGGCCGCGGAAAGGTCGCGGTTGAAGACCCGCAGTTCATCGACGAGCCCGCCCTTGAAACCGCGGTCGCGGAAACGTTCGCCGAGGGCGATGATTTCACCCCCGCCCCCGATGATATCCTTGGTGAGGTGGTCGCGGATGACTTCGGTGGGCACGGGTTCTCCGTCGACGAGGATCCGCAGGCCGGCGGCGCGGCCGGAGCCGTCGTGCGTGACCGTGACATGCCGCCATTCCCTGACGGGAAGCGGCGTCTTCGCGCGCACGGAGACCGCGTTCCCCGGCCAGAAATGGATCAGCGACCACTTCAGCTTCCCTTCCTCGATCAGCAGTTCGTAGCCGCGGCTGCCGGAATCGGTCCAGGCCCGGGACCGGTGCATCACGACCGCGCGGTCCTTCACGTCGGGCGTCTGGATCCAGAGCGCGACCGAGAACGGCTCGTGGCGGCGGAAATTCCCCAGCGGGGTGTTGACCACGTGGTCGCCGGTGAGACGAAGCGCGCCGCCGACACGGCCCGGCACCGAAACATTGTCCCGGCCCGTGGTGGCGAAATGATCCGGGTTGATGGCGCTGGCAAAGCGCTCCGGGCGCCCTTTCGCGGCCTCGCTGGTCGCTGGCGGCTCTCCGGCCTCCGCGGGTTTCGCGGGCGCTTCGGGGGCCGGCAGGCGTTCGTCGAACGAGAAGTGCGCGAGCTCATTGGGCACGGCGGGCACGCCGGCGGCCCGCGGGGTGGCGAGCCATTCGGCGAAGGCCGCCGTGCGTTCGGACCGGGCGGTGGCGAGCGCGACCTCCGCCGCCCGCACGGCCGCGAGCGCTTCCGCGTGTTTCCTCCGCTGCGCCTCGTCGGGCAGGCGCAGGGTCGGCGTCGGCACGGCGGGCGTGAAGAAGGAGTACAAGCCGGCCTCGTCGATGTCATCGAAGAAGGCGAACAGCTGGTAGTAATCCTTCTGGGAGATCGGGTCGTACTTGTGGTCGTGGCAGCGGGCGCATTCGAGGGTGAGGCCGAGGAATGCGGTTCCGAACGTGGTCGTGCGGTCGTTCACATGGTTCACACGATATTCCTCCTCGACGGATCCACCTTCGCTCTCCTGCGGGTGCAGGCGGTTGAACGCTGTGGCGAGGATCTGCTCCTCGGTTGCGCCGGGCAGCAGGTCGCCCGCCAGTTGCCACGTGACGAAACGGTCCCAAGGCAGATTGCGGTTGAACGCACCGATCACCCAGTCGCGCCAGGCCCACACGTCGCGCTCGCGGTCGACCTGGAAGCCGTAGGTGTCGGCGTAGCGCGCGACGTCGAGCCAGTCGACCGCCATGCGCTCGCCGTAGCGGGGCGAGGCGAGCAGGGCGTCGACCGCGCGCTCGTAGGCGTCGGGTCGCGGGTCGGCGAGGAAGGCCGCCGCGGCGGCGGGGTCGGGCGGCAGGCCGGTGAGGTCGAACGCCACGCGGCGCAGCAGCACGGCGCGGTCGGCTTCCGGCTGCGGCGCCAGCTTCCGTCCCGCCAACGAGCGGAAGACAAACGCGTCGATGGGATTACGCGCGGTTGTGGCGCCGTTGGCTGCCGGCACCGGCACCGGAGTGAGTCGCTCGAACGCCCAGTGCGCGCGGTATTCCGCGCCTTCCTCGATCCAGCGGCGGAGCGTGTCGACCTCGCCGGCCGAAAGACGCCCGAGCTTCGACTCCGGCGGCGGCATGACCTCGTCGGCATGCGGGCTGAGGATGCGCTGCAACAGCTCGCTTTCCGCGGCCTTGCCCGGCACGACCGCCGCGACGCCGTCACGCACGCGCAGCGCGCCCTCGCGGGTGTCGAGCCGCAGCTTGCCCTTGCGCGTGCCCTCGTCGGGCCCGTGGCAATGGAAACACTTGTCGGACAAGATCGGACGCACCTCGCGGTTGAAATCCACCGCGCCTCGGACGGTCGTGGCGATCCCGGCGGCGAGGAGCGCCAGCAGGGGCAGGGCGGGGAGACGCGGGACCGGGGGCATGGACGCGGTCAACGTGGATCCGCCCTGCCGTGAAATCAATCCCGCGCGGCCGGGTCGCCCGGCGGTCGATGCCT
>CAXRGI010000255.1:0-2632 GCA_964229935.1 Opitutales bacterium | reverse complement strand
CCCTACAAAGCCCCAGGTACCGCGCACGGTCGACCCCGCACCGGACGCACCTGTCGCCGAGAGCGGCACAGGACCGGCGCAGGGCCTTGGACGGCTCCGGGGCCGGTCGAAGGTCTGCGGCCGGAGCCGCTCCGCTCAGAGACGGCGAGGGGCGGAGAATGAAGAAGCGGCGGCGCGTCTCCCGGAGTTGTACGTCCGGGTTGTAGTTATCTTTGAAACTCACCCCTGCCTCCGTATCCGCTCTGCCACGAGTCGCGCGCTTGCCTCCATCGCGCCCGGTGGCCGTGCTTGACGGCAAGCCCCCTTGAAAATGCGTTCTTCCTTCCGCCTTACCCTTTGCTGCCTGGTCTCTGTGTCTGCGGCCACGTGGAGTCCCGCCGCCCAGACCTTTCCCGAGCAGGGGCAGCGGGACGAGTCCGGTTTCGAGCGTATTTTTGACGGTCGCTCGCTGGCGGGGTGGGAGGGCGACCCGGTCTACTGGCGGGTCGAGGAAGGCGTGCTGGTCGGTGAGGTCACCCCGGCGACGCTGCTCAAGCAGAACTCATTCATCATCTGGCGCGGCGGCACCGCGCGCGACTTCGAGCTGAAGCTCGAGTATCGCGTCTCGGACCGCGGCAACAGCGGTGTCAATTACCGCAGCGAGGAGATCGCGGGTCAGCGTTTCGCGCTGAAGGGATACCAGGCCGACATTGACGGCCCGCAGCGTTACACCGGCCAGAACTACGAGGAGAAGGGGCGTACTTTCCTCGCGCTGCGGGGCGACATCAGCCGCGTCGACACCGACGGCAAGGCGCGTGTGGTCGGGTCCGTGGGGCTGAAGGACGAGCTCGCGAAAAAGGTGAGGAACGGGGATTGGAACGAGGTCCATATCATCGCCCGCGGCAATGTGCTCACCCATCTGGTGAACGGGCAGGTCATGAGCGTGGTGGTCGACGACGATGCGGCGCGGCGAAAATTTGACGGACTGCTCGGCGTGCAGGTGCACGTCGGCCCGCCGATGAAGATCGAGTACCGCAACATCCGGCTGAAGCGGCTGGCGCCTTAGGTCGGGCCCGCGCGCGGCGGGTGAAGCGAGATGGCCGCGAAGAGTCGCCGCCTTCGCAAGAGGTCCGCGGGGTGGCATGCCTGGGTGGAGTCGAGACCGCCCGCCCCGGATAATTCCGAGGTCCATTAACCCAAAGGGTGTCCGTGAAATTCCCGTCGGACTGCGGATCGCGCAGGTGGCGCAGATGACAGGGAGAATAAGGCGCTGCGCGACCTTGCCGGCTTTGCGGTTCAGAAACCTAAGCGCGGCGTTGCCTCCATGGGGTGGGCGGCGTGCAATTTCCCTGTGTTTCGGCCGTCTTACACCTCCATGTCCCTGATGATTTCTTCCCGGTGCCACCTCATCCTCCAAGGCCTGCTGCTCGCCTGCGCGCTGTGCTCCGCTTCGTTCGCCGCCAACGCTCCGGCGGCGGCGAATGCTGGTCCGCTGAACGTCGTGGTGCTCTACGCGGACGATTGGCGGCACGACACGCTGGGATGCGCGGGTAACCCGGTGGTGCTCACCCCGCGCCTGGACGCGCTCGCGCGCGAGGGGCTGCGGTTCACGAACAGCTTCGTGACGACCTCGATCTGCGGCGTCAGCCGGGCGACGCTGCTGACCGGCCAGTGGATGGCGCGGCACGGCAACCGCGCCTTCGAGATGTTCCGCACGCCCTGGGCGGAAACGTACCCGGCGCAATTGCGGGAGCGCGGGTATTGGGTCGGCCATGTCGGTAAATGGCACAACGGGCCGTTCCCCGCCGACCGTTACGATTTCGGACGCGGCACGATCACGCCGATGCGGCACTGGCTGAAGCAGCCCGACGGCACCGAGATCCACGTGACGCGAAAGAACGAGAACGACGCGATGGAGTTCCTGCGCCGTCGGCCGGCCGACCGCCCCTTCTGCCTGACCGTGGCGTTCGTCGCGACCCACGCCGAGGATCAGCACCCGAAGCAGTTTCTGCCGCAGCCGGAGAGCATGGCGCTGTACCGCGACGTCACGGTGCCGGTCCCCCGCACCGCCACGGAGGAACATTTTCGCCGGCTGCCCCCGTTCCTCGCCAACGACCGCAACGAGGGACGCAATCGCTGGAAGTGGCGCTTCGACACGCCGGAGAAGTACCAGGAGTACATGAAGAACTACTACCGACTCGCGACGGAGGCCGACGCGGCCTGCGGGCGGCTGGTCGACGAGCTCCGGCGGCAGGGGGTGCTGGACCGCACCCTGATCATCTTCACCTCCGACAACGGCTATTTCCACGGCGAGCACGGGTTGGCCGACAAGTGGTATCCGCACGAGGAAAGCATCCGGGTGCCGCTGATCGTGCGTGATCCGCGCATCCCCGCGACGCGGCGCGGCGCGACCGAGGCGGCCTTCGCGCTCAACGTCGACCTCGCTCCCACGATCCTCGGCGCCGCCGGGGTGGCCGCGCCTCGCGGCATGCAGGGCGCGAATCTCGCCGCGTTGTACGCCGGCGGCACCCCGACGGCTTGGCGGAAGGAGTTCTTCTACGAGCATGGTGTCATCCGCAGCGTGGATTTCATCCCGGCCTCGGAGGCGCTCGTGCGGAAGGATTGGAAATACATGTTCTGGCCCGACCACGGA
>CAXRGI010000254.1:0-2873 GCA_964229935.1 Opitutales bacterium | reverse complement strand
TTCCCCGGGCCGGATCCGTTCAGCCTCGTGTGCCAGTGATCCGATGAGCGCGATCACCCGTTGGCCGGCGCGGCGTTGCTGGGGCTGTGCACGCCGCTGCTGCCGTGCGGACCGCTGTATTTCCTCGTGGCGCTGTCTTTGCTGGCGGGTTCCGCCCTGCGCGGCGCGGAGTTCATGCTCGCCTTCGGGCTCGGCACGGTGCCGCTGCTTTGGCTCGCTCAGGCTCAGTTCCAGTGGGTGCGGCGCCGGCTTTCGCCGCTCTGGCTCAACCGCACGCGGGTCGCGCTGGCGCTGGTCGCCGCCGTGACGATCGGTTGGCGGCTGCGGGCGACGCTCGGGTTCCCCGGGCCGGATCCGTTCAGCCTCGTGTGCCAGTGATCCGATGAGCGCGATCACCCTTTGGCCGGCGGCGACCGCGCAGCCCGTCCGACTGGTCTGCCGCCACTGCGGCGCCCCGCTCGCCGATGAAAAGGCGCGCGGGGCGGGGTTCTGCTGCGCCGGGTGCGCGTACGTTTTCCGGCTGGTGCACGAGCACGGGCTCGCCGGGTACTACCGCATCAAGGACGAGGTCACGGCGCCAGCCGATGCGGCGGTCTTCCAGCCGCGCGACCACACGTGGCTCGAGGAGGAGCAGCGGGCCGCAGAGCAGACCGCGGGCACGGGAGCGCCCGTTCTCACTCTCGATGTGCAGGGCATCTCCTGCGCCGGCTGCGTGTGGCTCATCGAGCGCATCTTCCAGCAGCAACCCGGCGCGCGGGACATCGTGGTCAACGCGCAGTACGGTTCGATGCGTCTGCGCTGGACGGCCGGCGAGTTCTCCGCGGCGGAGTTCGCCCGCAAGCTGCAGGCTTTCGGCTATCTCACCGGACCGGCGGGCGCGGACGCGTCCGAGCCGGAGAGCCGCGGTTTGGTCCGCCGGATCGGTCTGTGCGCGGCGTTCGCGATGAACGTCATGCTCTTCTCGCTTCCCGTTTACTTCGGCATGGAGCGGGACTTCGAGTGGGCCGGGCTGTTCGCGTTGCTGAACGCAGCCTTCGGCACGCTCAGCCTGCTAGTCGGCGGGACTTATTTTTTCGGTCGGGCGGCGCGCGCCCTCCGCGAGCGCGCGATGCACATCGACCTACCCATCGCGATCGGGATCGTCGGCGCGTACCTCGGCTCCGTGTACGGGTGGCTCGCGGGTGAGGAGCGCCTTGTCTACTTCGACTTCGTCTCCGCCTTCATCCTGCTCATGCTCACCGGCCGCTGGGCGCAGGTCGCGGCGGTCGAACGCAATCGCCGGCGCTTGCTCCGTCACCAGCCGCAGGCGCGCCGCGTCCGGATCGCCGGAGGAGGGGAGGTGGCCCCTTCGACTTTGCGGCCCGGCCAGCGGATGCTGCTCGCCACGGGACAAACGCTACCCGTCGAGTCGCGTCTGGAGGTGGCGGAAGCGGTCTTCTCGCTCGCTTCGATCAACGGCGAAGCCGAACCGCGTGTTTTCCGTCGCGGCCAGCGCGTGCCGGCCGGCGCGGTGAATGTCGGTCGCGGCTCCGTGGAGCTCGAGGCCCTGCAGGGCTGGGCTGACTCCCTGCTGGCGCGGTTGCTGGAGCCGGGCCAACGCGGCGAGGCCAGCCATCCGCTGCTGGAACGCGTGGTGCGCGGCTACGTGGTCGGGATCCTGGTGGTTGCGACTCTTGCCGGCGCTGCCTGGTGGTATTTTTCAGGCGACGCGGCGCGGTCGTGGGCGGTCGTCACCGCGGTCCTCGTCGTTTCCTGCCCGTGTGCCATCGCGCTGGCCTTTCCCCTGGCGGACGAGATGGCGACCGTCGCGCTCCGGCGCCGGGGGGTATTTGTGCGTGAAGCGGACCTGTGGCCACGGCTCGCCCGCGTGCGCAACGTGGTCTTCGACAAGACCGGAACCCTGACCTTGGAGACGCCTGTACTGCTCAATCCCGAAGTCATCGCCGCACTGCCAACCGAGGCCCGGGATGCTCTGCACACCATGGTCCGCGGTTCCGCCCACCCCGTGAGCCAGGCGCTGCTCGAACACCTTCTCGCCGGCGGTCCGGCCGGAGTCATCGCGGGCGAGGTTCGTGAAACGGTCGGTTCCGGCGTCGAGATCGGCGACTGGTCCCTGGGCCGGGCGGGCTGGCGCTCGCGCGGGCAGGAGGCGGAAGGAACAGAGCTTTGCCACCGGGGCGCGGTGGTCGCGCGTTTCCACTTCTCCGATTCCGCGCGCGGAGACGCCCGCGCGGAGATCGCCGCGCTCGCCCGTCGCGGGCTCGGGGTACACATCTTGAGCGGGGACCAGCCGGGCAAAGTCGCGGCACTCGCCGGCGAACTCGGGGTCGAGGCCGGGCGGGCGCGCGGTGACCTGTCGCCGATGGATAAGGCCGCGTGCCTCGAGGCGATCGGGTCCGACTCAACCCTGATGCTGGGCGACGGCGCCAACGACAGTCTCGCTTTCGACCGGGCGCTTTGCCGCGGGACCCCCGTGATCCATCGCGGCGTGCTGGAACGGAAAGCCGATTTCTTCTACCTCGGTCGCGGCATCGGCGGGATCCGGGTGTTGTTCGAGACCGACGACATCCGGCGTCGAACGCATGCCGTCATCCTCTGTTTCTCGATTGGCTACAACCTGCTGGCGGTCGGCCTCGCGGTCGCGGGCCGGATGAACCCGCTGCTCGCGGCGATCCTCATGCCCGTCAATTCCCTGCTCACGCTTGCGATCGTCTCGGCCGGCATGCGGACGGCTGTCCGCTGACCAATCGGTCAAGGTCCGCGGCGGGTTTTCGCTGGCGAGCGCTGTCGCCCGCCCGCAAAAAAACGCTCGTCGGTTTCAACCCCCATTCACCCCTGATGCTTATGCGCTTCGCCCTGCCTCGCTTCTTCAT
>CAXRGI010000253.1:0-9871 GCA_964229935.1 Opitutales bacterium | reverse complement strand
GCGATCTGGCGCTGGAGCAGCGTGGCGTGGTCGGGCTGCTCGAGGCGCGGCGCCTCGGGCAGGTCGCTGAGATGCACGAGGTGCTGGTTCAGCCACTGCCGGTAAGGCTGGGCGGAGCAGACCGCGCGTTTGATCTCCTCGTCCTCGATGATCCGGCCCTGGGTCGTGTCGATCAGGAACATGCGGCCCGGCTGGAGCCGGCCCTTGCGCACGACCTGGTCGGCGGGGATGTCGAGCACGCCGGCCTCGGAGGCCATGATGACGGTGCCTTCCTTGGTGACGTAATAGCGCGACGGGCGCAGGCCGTTGCGGTCGAGGATGGCGCCGATCTGGACGCCGTCGGTGAACGCGATCGACGCCGGGCCGTCCCACGGCTCCATCAGGCACGAGTGGTACTGGTAGAACGCGCGGCGCTCGTCATCCATCGACTCGTGGTTGGACCACGGCTCGGGAATCATCATCATCATCGCGTGCGACAGCGGGCGGCCGGCGAGCACCAGCAGCTCCAGCGTGTTGTCGAACATCGACGAGTCGGAGCCGTTGGGGTTGATGATCGGGAGGATCTTCTTGATGTCGTCGCCGAACAGCTCGCTGGCGAACAGCGCCTGGCGCGCGTGCATCCAGTTCATGTTCCCGCGCAGCGTGTTGATCTCGCCGTTGTGGGCGAGGTACCGGTACGGGTGCGCGCGCTCCCTGCTGGGGAACGTGTTCGTCGAGAAACGTGAGTGGACGAGGGCCAGCGCAGACTCCATCGACGGGTGCTTCAGGTCGGGGAAATACTGGTCGACCTGCTCCGTCGTGAGCATGCCTTTATAGACGAGGGTCTTCTGGGAAAGGCTGGCGACGTACCAGTACTCGGCGCCCGGGAGCGTCGAGGTGCGGATCTCCGCGTAGCTGCGCTTCCGCACGACGTAGAGTTTCCGCTCGAACGCCATGTCGTCGGCCATACCCGCCGGGCGCCCGATGAACGCCTGACGCATGAAGGGCTCCACGGACTTCGCCGTGTCGCCCAGCATCGAGTTGTCGGTCTTGACCGTGCGCCAGCCGAGGAAAGTGAGCCCCTCCGACTGCACGACCTGCTCGAAGCGCTCCTCGATGCGGCGGCGCATGGAAGGATTACGCGGCAGATAGAAAAGTCCGCAGCCGTACTGGCCGGGCTCCGGCAGCTGGAAGCGCGCCGCGCGGCAGGCTTCCTGCAGGAAGCGGTGCGGCATCTGGATGAGGATACCCGCGCCGTCGCCGGTGTTGATCTCGGCGCCGCTCGCGCCGCGGTGGTCGAGGTTGCGCAGGATCTGCAGGCCGTCGGCCACGATCCGGTGCGACTTGCGCCCGTGCATGTCGACGATGAAGCCCACACCGCAGGCGTCGTGCTCGAAGAACGGATCGTACAAGCCCTGTTTGGCCGGCTGGCCGGGGGAGCGGCGCGACCCGGCAGGGGTGGCGTCGGCGGACAGGGTGGAGGCGCTGCGGAGTTGGTCGTTCATGTCGTCGGAAAGTTCGCTCGGGGCGCTTAGAGCATAAAAAGGGCCGTTCCCGTCATCAGCGAGAGCGGCCCGTGAAGTTTTTGATGTGGGATGGCTCTCAGCGTCGGACTAGAAGAACCGGATCGTTTTCGTGGCCATTTTGGCGTGCTCCTCGTCGGAGCAGCCCGCGTTGGTGGGCACGTCCGTGGAGGCCGCGGTGGGTTTCACCAGGTCGTTGCTGAGAAGGTAATTCTCAACCTCCTCGCCGGAGACGTCGGCGAGCATGACGCCGTCGATCTCGACGCAAGGCGACAGCGGCTGGCCCGATTTGCGGACCATCTCGGCGTAGTTGTCGCGGTTGTTGATGATGTCGATGTCCTCGAACGGCAGACTGTGCTTACGCAGGATGGCGCGCACCCCGTTGGACCAGCCGCAATGCGGCTTGAGGTAGGCTTTGATAGTCATGCGGTGAACGTGGGCGTGGACAAAATCGCCGCAAGGTAAAGGTCTGGTTTTTCGGCGATCAAGCGTCGTTTTGGAAATTTTCCCGCGACGCGCCGCCGATGTCACCGGACAGTCCAGGTGACGGCCCGCGGCGCGAAACGCGGCCTAGCTTTTTCCGGAGCGAGCGGGTATCTCCCGCGCGATGAAAGTCCTCGTGACCGGCGCCGCCGGCTTCATCGGCCACCATGTCGCGCGGCGCCTCGCGGAGACGCGGCGCTGCGAGGTGCTGGGCGTGGACAACCTGAGTGATTACTACGACGTGGCGCTGAAGCGGGCGCGGCTGGAGCAGCTGGCGCCGCTGGAGGATTTCCGGTTCCTGCAAGGGGACTTCGCGGACGCCGCGAAGTTCCCCGCCCTGGTGGCCCACTTCAAACCCGACTACGTCGTGCACTTGGGCGCGCAGCCGGGCGTGCGGTTCAGCATGGAGCAGCCCGCCGCGTACACGCGGAACAACCTCGAGGGATTCGCCACCGTGCTCGAGGCGTGCCGGCGGAATCCACCGCGGCACCTGGTGTTCGCCTCGAGCAGCAGCGTGTACGGCGCGGGCGCGAAGCCGCCGTTCCGCGAGGACGACGACGCCAACCAGCCGGTCTCCTACTACGGCGCGACCAAGCGCGCGAACGAGCTGATGGCGTACAGCTACGCGCACAACCACCGGCTTAACGTCACCGGCCTGCGCTTCTTCACCGTGTACGGCCCGTGGGGCCGGCCCGACATGGCGCCGACGCTTTTCTCCCGCGCGATCCTCGGAGGCGAGCCGCTCAAGCTCTTCAACGGAGGCCGCAACCTCCGCGATTTCACCTACGTCGACGACATCGTCGACGGGGTGATCAAGGTCCTGCTCTACCCGCCCGCGCAGCCGCCCGTGCCGCCGCTGCGGATCTACAATCTCGGCCATCACCGCCCGGTCGAGACCCTGCTCTTCGTGCGGATGCTCGAGGAGTTGCTCGGAAAGAAGGCCGCGGTGGAGCTGCTGCCGCCCCAGCCCGGCGACATGACGGAGACCTGCGCCGACCTCACCCGCATCCGGAAGGAGATCGGCTTCGAGCCCAAGGTCCCCCTTGAGGAAGGCCTGCGCCGCTTCGTCGAGTGGTTCCGCGGCTACTACCGCGTCTGAGCGCGCGAGGGTTGCACCCGGCGCCCGCGGCGCTTGCTCTGCCGCCATGGCCAACGTCGAAGGCGTCATCCTACTCGACCCATTCCCGCGGCGCCTCGACCGCATCTTCGAGGCGGAGGACCGCACGCGGCTGGAGCGCCTCGGACGCGTGCTGTGGCACGACGGCTCGCCGGCCGATCCCGCCCACCTTGACGCGCACCTCCCGGACGCGATCGCGTTGATCGGCCAGTCGCCACTCGGCAAGGAGCGGCTTGATCGCGCGCCAAACCTGCGCGCCGTGTTCAACGTCGAGAGCAATTTCCTACCCAACATCGACTACGCCGAGTGCCACCGGCGCGGCATCCCGGTGCTTTCCACCGCGCCGGTCTACGCGCGCCCCGTCGCCGAGATGGTGCTCGGCATGGCGATCTCGCTGGCGCGGCGCATGCACGAGGCCGATGCCGCCGTGCGCGCGCGGCGCGAGTTCAAGGGCGACAACCACGATTCGTTCCTGCTCCACGGGAAGCCGCTCGCGCTCATCGGCCACGGCAACCTCGGGCGCGCGCTCGTGCCGCTGCTGCGGCCGTTCACGCGCGAAATCATGGTCCACGACCCGTGGATCCACCCCTCGGTGCTGCGCGACCAGGATCTCATCCCCGCGACCCTCGACGAATGTTTCGACCGCGCACGGGTGGTTTTCCTGCTCGCGGCCAACACGAGTGAGAATACCGGCCGGATCGGCGCGGCGCACTTCGCGCGGATGCGGCCGGGTAGCGTCGTGATCCTCGCCAGCCGCGCGGAGATCGTCGACTTCCCCGCCCTCCTCGCCGCCGCGCGCTCGGGTCACATCCGCGCCGGCATCGATGTGTGGCCGACCGAGCCCATCCCGCCCGACGAGGCCGGACGCGACACGCCCAACACCCTCGTGCAGGCGCATCGCTGTGGCAGTGTGCCGGAGATCCAACCGCTCATTGGCCGGATGGTCGTCGACGACTTGGAGAGCATCCTCGCCGGCCTGCCCCCGCAGCGCTGCCAACCCGCCCGCCTCGAGACCATCGGCCGCATTCGCAGCAAGCCGGTCGGCCCCTGGTCGCTGCGTGATCCCGGAAAAAACAGGGGCGCGCGCGGATAACGCGCGCGGCACGCCGCGGGATTGCCTCGCGTCCCCAGGGAAGCAATCTCCGGCCCCAGCATGAAAACCCCCGCCTTGCTCATTCTCGGCCTTGCCCTGCTCGCCACCGGCGCCGCCGGCGCGACGCCCGCGAAGATCCGCGTGCTCATCATCGACGGACAGAACAACCACACCGTCTGGCCGAAATCCACGGCCATGATGAAGACCTACCTCGAGGCCACCGGAAAGTTCGAGGTCTCGGTCGCCCGCACACGGTTCGCGTGGAAGGGTGAGAAATGGCTCGCGCAGTACCCCGCGCCGGGCGGACGGCCCGCGGAAAACCTACCCGAGCCGAAAACCGACCCGGAGTTTACACCGGATTTTTCGAAGCACGACGTCGTCATCTCCAACTTCGGCTGGAAAGCGGCCGACTGGCCCGCGGCCACGCGACAGGCGTTCGAGGACTTCGTCTCGCGCGGCGGAGGCTTCGTCTCGGTGCACGCCGCGAACAACTCCTTCCCCGCGTGGGTGGCCTACAACCGCATGATCGGCCTCGGCGGCTGGGGCGGCCGCAACGAGAAGGACGGTCCGTATGTTTACTACGATGCCGCCGGCAAATTGGTGCGCGACACCTCTCCCGGGCCCGGCGGCGCTCACGGCCCGCAGCATGAGTTCGTGATCGAGACGCGCGCCGCCGATCATCCCATCATGCGCGGCCTCCCGCGCCGCTGGCGCCACACGCAGGACGAGTGCTACGACCGTCTGCGCGGCCCGGCCGAGAACATGACCGTGCTCGCGACGGCTTTCTCTTCACCCGAGTTCAAGGGCACCAACCGCCATGAGCCGGCGCTGATGGTGATCGAGCACGGCAAGGGTCGCGTCTTCCACACCATCCTGGGGCACGAGGACTATTCCTTCGAGGGCGTCGGTTTCATCACCACGTTTCTCCGCGGCGTCGAATGGGCTGCTACGGGTAAAGTGACGATCCCCGTGCCGTCCGATTTTCCCACCGAGGAGAAGGCCACGCGGCGTCCGTTCGCGGGCAAATGAACGGCCGCCCGAAACCCTCGTACCCATGCGCCCCTACCCCGCCCTTTTCACCGCGGTCGCCTTGATCGCGGCCTCCGCCGTTTTCGCCCAGCAGACGCCCGCGCAGAAACGGGACACGCGCGTCGCCCCCGCGAGCAAGCTCCGCACCAAGCTCCCGCCCGGCTACACGATTCCGGTGGTTGACATCAGCGCCGACCGGAGTCGCCAGGTGATCGTCGACCGCGAGCCGGGCCAGTACCTCGGCCACCCCACGACGGTCCTGCTCGAGGACAACAAGACGATGCTCATCGTCTACCCCAAGGGCCACGGCCGCGGGCAGATCGTCTACAAGCGCAGCACCGATGGCGGCCTCACGTGGAGTCCCCGGCTGCCCACCCCGCGTTCGTGGGAGACTTCGCTCGAGGTGCCGACCTTGCACCGGGTCGTCGACGCGGCCGGCCGCCGGCGCATCATCATGTTCAGCGGCCTTTACCCGATCCGCATGGCGGTGACCGAGGATGACGGCGCGACATGGGGTGACCTGAAGCCGATCGGCGATTTCGGCGGGGTGGTCACCATGTCGACCGTCATCGACCTCCGCACCGGCCCCGGGCACTACCTCGCGTTCTTTCACGACGACGGCCGTTTCATCCGCGGCGGCTCGGAGGAGAAATACCGGATGAAGAGCCCCGGCAGCACCCACACCTCGCCGGCGGCTAAACCCTGGCGCTTCTGGGTCTACACCTCGTTGTCGCACGACGGAGGCCTCACCTGGAGCACACCCGCGCCCATCGCATCGCTGCCCGACGCCAGCCTGTGCGAGCCCGGCGCGCTGCGCTCACCCGACGGCAAGCAGATCGCGGTCCTGCTCCGCGAGAATTCTAGGCGGTACAACTCGTATGTTATCCTGTCGAACGACGAGGGCCTGACGTGGAGCGAGCCGCGCGAGTTGCCTGCGGCGTTGACCGGCGACCGCCACGTCGCGAAGTACGCGCCCGACGGCCGGCTCTTCATCAGTTTCCGCGACACCACGCACGAGAGCCCGACCAAGGGTGACTGGGTGGGCTGGGTCGGAAGCTACGAGGACATCCTGCAGGGCCGCGAGGGACAGTACCGCGTCCGGATCATGGACAACACCAAGGGAGCCGATTGCTGCTACCCCGGCGTGGAACTCCTGCCGGATGGCACGTTTGTGACCACGACCTACGGTCATTGGACCGAGGGCGAACAGGCCTACATCGTGAGCGTGCGCTTCAAGTTGGCGGAGCTTGATGCCCGACTGCCCCGCCGGCCCTGAGGCTTACTAGGCCCCTGCAAGGCCCGCCGCTTATCCTTGTAGATATGGAGTCTATCTCCATATCTGCATGGATGATTAACCGGCGTATCCGCGAAAAACTCTCCTCGTCCATCGCGAACAGCCCAGCTGTCGGGCTGCTCGGGCCTCGGCAGGTTGGGAAGACCACGCTGGCCCTGGAGATCGCCCAGGACCGTCCCTCGCTCTATCTGGATCTGGAGTCACCGGCCGATCGCGCGCGACTTGCGGACCCCGAACGCTACCTCACCGAGCACGAGGAGAAGCTGGTCATTTTGGATGAGGTGCATCGCGCACCGGAGATTTTCCAAGCCCTACGCGGCCTGATCGACCAAGGACGGCGCCACGGGAGGAAAAGCGGCCGTTTCCTGCTCCTCGGTTCGGCTTCCGTCGAGTTGCTGCGGCAGTCGGGCGAGAGCTTGGCGGGAAGAATATCCTATCTTGAGCTGGCGCCTTTTGATGTGACGGAAATCGGCCGCGAAAAAGTGGACCGCCTTTGGGTGCGAGGCGGATTTCCCTCCAGCTTTCTGGCGGCGAGCGACCGACTCAGCCTGGAATGGCGGGAGGACTTCATCCGCACGTACCTCGAGCGCGACGTGCCGCAGTTCGGTTCCCGCATCCCGGCCGAGACCCTGCGGCGCTTCTGGACGATGCTCGCGCATCATCAGGCGGGCCTGCACAACGCGGCGGCGCTAGCGCAGGGACTGGGCGTGGACGGCAAGACGGTGGCGCGTTACCTTGATCTGCTGGTGGATCTCATGTTGGTGCGCCGGCTGCCCGCTTGGCACCGCAACACCGGCAAACGTCTGGTGAAAGCGCCGAAGGTTTTCGTACGCGACAGCGGGATCGCTCACGCGTTGCTTGGCCTCGAAAACAAGGAGCAGTTGCTCGGCCACCCGGTTGTCGGGCCGAGTTGGGAGAGCTTCGTCACCGAGTCCCTACTCCTGCAGGCACCGCGCGGCACCGGCGCCTATTATTACCGGACGTCCGGCGGCGCGGAGATCGACCTCGTGCTCACCCTTCCCGGCGGCGCGCTCTGGGCGGTAGAAATCAAGCGCAGCTCGGCGCCAAAACTGGAGAGGGGGTTCCACCACGCGTGCGCCGACCTAGCGCCGGCCAGACGCTTCGTGGTTTACCCGGGAAGCGAGCGCTTTCCGCTGAATGCGGAAACCGAGGCGCTCGGGTTGGCCGATCTGGGAAAGCTGCTGCAAACCGCCGTGTAGCACGCCATTCATCCCATACCCCCTCTCGCCGCGGCCGCCCTGCCGGTATCACCTTTCTGCATTTTCCGATACCCTCCGAGAAACCGTTGCGGCCGACTGAAGACTGTGGGCGAGTCTGGCGGAAGGCGTCACAGGGCCAGGAATCCGCTTCGTCCTCGGGAACGAAATCCCGTGGCCTAAACCGGCCCGCGGTTGAATCCCCCGGAAAACCAATCGAGGCTCCCCGCAATGACCCCGGGAATCGCTGAAATCCGATGCGCCGCCGATCTTATTCGCGGCCAGGTGCTGGAGACGCCGTGCGTGCTGTCGCGCACCCTGAGCGAGATCACCGGGGCGGAGGTTCATCTCAAGTTCGAGAACCTGCAGTTCACGGCATCGTTCAAGGAGCGCGGCGCCTGTAATCGGCTTTCGCTACTAACGCCGGAAGAGCGCCGGCGCGGCGTGGTCGCGATGAGCGCCGGTAACCACGCGCAAGGCGTGGCGTACCATGGCCAGCGGCTCGGCATTCCCGCGGTGATCGTGATGCCGCGCCACACGTCGGCGGTGAAGGTGGAGCGCACGCGGGGTTTTGGCGCGGAGGTGGTGACGCACGGGGAAACCCTCGAGGCGGCCAGCGAGCATGCCCACGCGCTGGCCCGCGAACGCGGCCTGATCTTCGTGCATCCGTACGACGATTCGGCCGTGATCGCCGGCCAAGGCACCCTCGCACTCGAGAGGCGGGCCGCAGTGCCGTCGTTGGACACCTTGGTGATCTCGGTCGGCGGCGGAGGCCTGAGCGGCGGGGTCGCCGCGGCGGCGCGGGCCCTGCGACCCGACCTCGAGGTGATCGGAGTGCAGGCGCGCCGGTTTCCGGCGATGTACAACGCCGTGAAGGGGACGTCGCTCCCACAGGGCGAAAGCACGCTGGCCGACGGTATGGCGGTGGGGCGCCCAGGGACGATCACCCGCGAGCTGATTTCACGGTTGGTCTCCGACGTAGTCCTCGTCGATGAAGGTCATCTCGAGCAGTCGATCGTGCTCCTGCTGGAAGTGGAGAAGACGCTCGTGGAAGGCGCGGGGGCGGCCGGAGTGGCGGCACTGCTCGCCGAACCGGCGCGTTTTCGCGGACGGCGCGTCGGACTGGTGCTCTGCGGCGGCAACATCGACCCCCTGCTACTCTCGTCGATCATCGGCCGCGGCATGGTCAAGGCCGGGCGGCTGGTGCGGTTGCGCGTCGGCGCCCGCGACGTGCCGGGTTCGCTTGCGCTGATCACTGGAACGGTGGCACACGCCGGAGCCAACATCGAGGAAGTGCATCACCAGCGCGCGTTCTCCTCGCTCTCCGCGCAGCACGTCGAGGTCGAGCTGGTGCTGCAGACCCGCGGGCCGGCGCACGTTGCCGAGGTCGTGGCGGCTCTGCGCGCCGCCGGACTTACCCCGGAGACGGTCTGACGCGAGGTTGTCCCATCCCACCATGCCGAACTTAGCTCCTGAGATCGCCTCCCGGCTCGACGCCATCGCCCGCCTCGTGGGGCGCACGCCGCTCATCGGGGTGCGTTTCCGTTTCCGCGGCCGCGAGCGTGTCATCCACGCCAAGCTCGAGAGCTACAACCTGACCGGGAGTATAAAGGACCGCATGGCGCTGCACATCCTGCGTCGCGCCTGCGAACGCGGCGAACTGGCCCCGGGCCGGCATATCCTTGAAGCGACCAGCGGCAACACCGGCATCGCCTTTGCCGCGGCGGGACGCGCCCTCGGCTGCCGCGTCACCATCTTCATGCCCGACTGGATGAGCCGCGAACGCGTGCTGCTGATCCGCAGCCTGGGCGCGGAGGTCAGGCCCGTTTCCCCTGACGAGGGCGGCTTTCTCGGGGCGATCCGCATGACCGAGGAGCAGGCCGCGCGGAGGCCGGATGTCTTTCTCCCGCGCCAGTTCGCCAACGAGGACAACATCGAGGCGCACGCGCTCACGACCGGACCGGAGATCTGGAACCAATTGGCCGCGCTCGGTCGGAAACCGGACGCATTCATCGCGGGCGTCGGCACGGGCGGCACCGTGATGGGCGTCGGCCGCCACCTGCGTTCCCGAAACCCGGGTGTGCGCATCCACCCGCTCGAACCCGCGGAATCACCCACGCTTTCCACCGGCCACAA
>CAXRGI010000252.1:0-7750 GCA_964229935.1 Opitutales bacterium | reverse complement strand
GGAAACGGCGCGCGTTCTCCAGTTGTCGCTCATGGGGCGGGAGTTGATGGCGCTGATCCTTGGTCGGGTGGTGCGATCGCGGAAGTGCCGATGGTGCGCGCGGCATGTGAAGAGCTGTGCATTTCTTGCCCCGGGCCGCGTCAAAGGGGTCAGGGCGTTGGGTGTTTGCCGCGCGCTGGATCAAACACCCAACGCCCCGACCCCTTCGGGGCGCGGGGTGCCTTGGACTGCTTGGCCAAGAGGCGCGCAGCACGAGGCAAATGGCGCGGGGCCGGACGCACCTGGGTGGCGTAAAATGAAAGCATGGCACAAGGATACCCTCTACCCGCAGGGACGGTTTTTCCCGAGGGACTTTCCCCTTCCGGTGCGCGCCCGGACGCGCGCGCCGAGTGCGATAGCGTGCGTTACCGGTCCGGCGATACGATCCGCGGTCGCCTGGGGTTCGCGCTAGCGCTGTCGCTTTCGCTCCATCTGCTCCTGCTGTTGGGTGTGCGGCGCCCGGCGCCGAAGGCGGCTTTGGCCACTCCGCCGGAGATGATCGCGGTGATGTTGGCGCCCCCGCAGGTGAAGGAATTGGAGGAGGAGCCGGAGCCGGCCTCGAACCACGGCGACGATGCGCCGCCCGACTTGGCGTTACCGGTACCGATGCAGGCCGACGTCCCGAGCATTCCGCGGCCGGACGATTTCGTGCAGGCGTTGGATTTCTCCTCACTGCTTGAGAAGCCGGATATGAGGGATGCTCGCATTTCCGTCATTCCGGAGAATATCCGTCGCGGACTGGAGCTGCGCTCGCGCATCGGCGCGATCTTCAGCATCGCCGAACTCGACCGTCACCCCGAGGCAGTTGTGCAGGTCGCGCCGGTCTTCCCCTTCGTTTTAAAGCGCGATTTGATCGAAGGCCGCGTAGTGGTGGAGTTCGTGGTGGACACGGAGGGACGCGTGCTCGGCGCCGTGGCGGTCGAGAGTTCGCATCCCGGATTCGAGGAGGCGGCCGTCACGGGAGTGGGACGCTGGAAATTCCGTCCCGGCCAGAGGAACGGCCGACCGGTCAACACGCGGATGCGCGTGCCGATCGTCTTCCGACTTACTGACGCGGACCAATAGTCCTTCCAGATGGGGTCAGGGCGTTGAACGTTTGCTGATCCGGAGATCAAACACCCAACGCCCTGACCCCATCCGAGGGATTTCAGGGTTTCGGACGGAAGAACGCCGCCGTGGGTTGGCGGGCTCCCTTACCGAGGCGTTTCACAAGGCTCCAGCCCGCGGGCGCGAGATTGAGTTCGCCCGGCAGCTCAAAGACGACGATCGCCGAGGGCCGGCCGGCGAATAGAGAGGTCAGTCGCTCGAAGAGCATCGGCGCGACCTCCGGGATGATCTCGTAGGGCGGATCAATGAACACGAGATCGGGCACAGGCCCGGGCGGAGCGGCGGCGATCTGGAGGGCATCGGCCTGCGTGACGCTGAGATCCGCGGCGCCAATCGCGCCGACGCTGCGGGCGACCGCTTCGATGTTCTGCCGGATGCAGGCGGCGGCGCGGGCGTCGCGTTCCACAAACAATCCTCCGGTGGCGCCACGACTGAAGGCTTCCAATCCATAGGCCCCGCTGCCCGCGAAAAGATCGAGGAAACGCGCTCCCGGAATCGCGGCGGCGAGGCTGGAGAAAACCGACTGGCGCAGCCCGTCCGTCGCCGGGCGCACGCGGTCACCCTTGGGCACCTTCAGCTCGATTCCACGGGCTTTGCCCCCACTGATTCTCATCGAGCCGGGTGCGCGCGCGGGCGCGAACGGAGGTGGGCGGGATGCGACGACATTCGGCGCGGCCTACCACGCGCGCTGGCGGCCTTTTCTTCAATCTTGTTTCCCGAATAGCCCGAAGCGGGAAACACCGTTTAGCGGGAAACATAGCGTTTGCGCGGCGGTCAGGGATGGCCAACTTTCTACCGTTTGGGCGCTTCACAGGCGGCCGCATCTCGCGGGGACCGTTGTGCAGGCGTCGGCGGCTATTTCAAATCATTCTGAAAAAGGGTCTTACGATTTTCATTTCCATGGCCGGCATGCTCTCTGCCGGGCTGGAGGTGCGCGCCCAAACCGCGGTGCCTTTGGCCGAGGTCACGGCGCGGGAAATCAACGGCTGGCCCGTGTCGGTGTATCGTCCGGGCAACGTAGGCGCGGGGCGGGCCGATGCGCGTCGGGGCGGTCTCGGTCCTTTTGTTTTCTCCACACCGGCCGGTGGTGAGTCGGGCGGAACGGCCAGGGGTATCCGTCCTTTTTGGGTCGAGTTCCGCGATCCGGCGGGCGGCTTCCGGTCTGCGCACATCCTCTATCCGTTGTTCAATTATGCGGAGGACGGCGGCAACTACCGCTGGAGTCTGCTGGAGCTGGTCCGTCGCGAGGGCCGGCTCGCGGGTGCGGCGGCGCCCGAGGTCTTCGACGCCCGGCATCGCTTCGAAGTCACACCTTTCTGGTTCGAGCGGGAATTCGAGGATGCGACTCTCAATTATCGTGCGCTCTTCCCTGTTCTAGGAACGGTTCGACAGAAGTTCGGCCTCGAGCGCGCCTCGTGGGTCTTTTTCCCGTTCTTTGCTGAGGTGGAAGAGCGGAGTGCCGTCACGACGTACGCTCCATGGCCCTTCGTGCGCACCACCCGTGGAGCCGCGCGCGGCTGGGGAGTCTGGCCGCTCTACAGCACCGTGGAGCGCCCGGGAGAAATGTCGGAAACGCACGTGCTCTGGCCGTTGGGACACGACCGGGTGCGGCAACCAGATTCGGATGATCCAGCCGGCACCGCGCCGCGGCGGGAGACAGCTTTTTTGCCCTTCTTCAGCCGAAGCACCGGGCCGGGGTACGTGAACGAAACGTTTGTTTGGCCGCTGTTCGGCTACACGGAGCGCACCGCCCCCGTCCGCTACTCCGAACAACGTTACTTCTGGCCGCTGCTCGTGCAGGGCCGGGGCGATGAGGCGTACATCAACCGCTGGGCGCCGTTCTACAGCCACTCGGTCATCAAGGGGCAGGCGAAGTGGTGGTACCTCTGGCCCCTGGCGCGACACATGGAATGGACCGAGGAAGGCGTCGATCGTTCGCGAAGCCAGTTACTGTATTTCCTTTACTGGCACGAGTCCCAGCGCGCGGCGGGCCGCTCCGACGGTCCGGCCGCGACCCTCACGCATGTCTGGCCGCTTTTCAGTCACTGGGAGGACGGACGTGGCCGGCGCCAATGGCAGTTGCTGAGTCCGCTTGAGGTCTTCCTGCCCGGCAACGTGAAGGTACGTCAGGCTTGGTCACCGCTGTTCGCCCTCGCACGCCACGAGGGCCAAGCCGGGGAAGGCGCGCGGACCTCATTGCTTTGGGATGCCGTCACATGGGAGCACCGGCCCCGCGAAAACCGCTCTGAATTCCACTTGGGGCCGCTGTTTTCCAGCGTGCGCGCGGGGAATGCCCGCCGGCTGGCGCTCGGGAACGGGCTGCTCGGTCTGGAGCGCGACGCCCGGAGCGGCTGGAAATTCTTCGCGCTCCGCTTTTCATCCCCGCCTTCCGATGGCCTCTGAACCGAACCAAGCCTCCGAGGAGAACGAATCCATCCTTACCTCCGCTCCCAGGCAGGCGGTACGGCCGTTCGTGCGCGTGCTTGAGGGGATCGGCAGCTGTCTGAGCCTGCTGTTCGAGGCCGCGCGCCATCTTCCGACACTACCGCGGCAGTTCGGCCGCTTCATCGAGCAATGTTACCTGATCGGCTACACGACGCTGCCGATCGTCGCCATCCTGAGCTTCTTCATCGGCAGCGTGCTCGCGCTCCAATCGGGCTACGCGGCCGCCAACATCGGTCCCAAGCAATTCATCGGCCTGCTGGTCGGTCTCTCGATGGCGCGCGAGCTCGGGCCGGTGATGGCCGCCGTGCTCCTGGCCGGCCGCGTGGGCTCGGCCATCGCGGCGGAGCTCGCCTCCATGAAGGTCTACCAGGAGGTCGACGCGCTCGAGACGATGAACATCCCGCCGGCGCGCATGCTCGTGCTGCCGCGTCTGGCGGCCGTCCTGGCGATGATGCCCGTGCTCACGATCATGTCCGATCTCGTGGGCTGGTTCGGCGGCGCGATCGTCGCGAAATACACCAACTTCATCTCGATCGAGCCCGCCTCCTACTTCGCGACCATGCGGCAGTACATGGATTTCGGTGACGTGCTGAACGGCCTCGTGAAGGCGGAGATCTTCGGGTTCGCCGTGGTGCTGGTCTGCTGCAACATCGGTCTGAACACGCGCGGTGGCCCGCGCGAGATCGGCGCCTCCGTGACGCGCGCGGTGGTCACGTCCCTCATCCTCATCCTCGTGCTGGATTACTTCGTCACGAAGGCGCTGATGTGAGCCCCGCCATGAACGCTTCCGCTCCCGTCTCCTCCGCTCGCCCGGACTCCGCCGCCGTGGGGGTTTCCGTCGAGGACCTCTCGAAGGACTTCAGTGGTTTCCCGGTCCTGCGCGGCATCTCGCTGACGGTCAAACCCGGCGAGATCTTTGTACTCATGGGGCCCAGCGGCTCGGGCAAGAGCGTGCTGCTCAAGCACGTCGTCGGTCTGGAGCGGCCGAGCGCCGGCCGCGTCCTCGTCGATGGTCACGATGCCGCTGACCCCGCCACCCGTGGGCGCGTGCGCATGGCGCTCGTTTTCCAGGCCGGGGCGTTGTTCAACTCGATGACCGTGTACGACAACCTCGCGCTTTACCCGCGCGAGCACCGGCTCGGCTCCGAGGCCGCGATCCGCGAAAAGGTGATGCGATCCCTGCAGATCCTCTCCCTTGAAAACGCCGCGGGAAAACTTCCCGCCGAGCTATCCGGCGGCATTCGCAAGCGCGTTGCCATCGCCCGGGCGCTGGTGATGGAGCCGCAGCTCATGCTTTACGACGAGCCCACGAGCGAGCTCGACCCGGTCATGTCGGCCACCATTTCCGAGGTCATCGCCACGTTGCGCGAGCAGTACCATGTGACGTCGATCGTGGTTTCCCACGACCGCGACCTCGCCCTCGGGATCGCCGACCGCGTCGGCATCCTCATGGGCGGCCGGCTGGTGTCACTCGGCCCGCCCGCCGACCTGCGCACCCCGTCCGACCCGCGTGTCGCCGATTTCCTCAATCCCAGCATCGACCTTAGAAACCCGCGCTTCCGCCGGCTCGCCGGCTGATCCGTGCCGGAAACTTTTCAAACCAAGGAGAACTCCCATGCAAAACGCACAGCAGACCGCCCGTGTCGGGCTTTTCTTCCTCCTCGGGATGGCGCTCATCTGGGTGACCTTCGAGACCCTCAGCGGGGGAAAGATACTCCGAGACAAAGGCTACCAGATCGTGGCCGGATTCGACACGCTCAAGGAGCTCAAGGAGGGCGACGACGTCCGCATGGCCGGCGTGAAGATCGGCGAGGTCGCCGCCACCCGGCTGGCCGGGCGCCGCGCCGAGGCCGTGCTTCGCATCGACAGCCACCAGGTCATCAAGGAGGACGCCTCGGCCGTGATCATCACCAACGGCCTCATCGGCACGGCCTACGTGAGTATCGACCTCGGTTCGGACCGCGCCGGGCCGCTCAAGCCCGGCGCCGAGATCCGCACCCGGAACACCCCCGACATCAACGAGGTCATGGCGCAGATCGGCGACCTCGGGAAGAAGCTCGAGGACGCGCTGCAGGGCATCAGCGGCGCCTTCGCGGGCGACGCCAAGTCGCCCGGCCTCGTGCAGCGCATCGACCAGCTGGTCGCCGACAACCGCGAGAATCTCAGCCGCACGACCGCCAATCTCCAGCTCATCACCGACAAGGTGAACCGCGGCGAGGGCACGCTCGGCCGACTGATCAACGACCCCAAGCTCCACGACGAACTGGTCGCGGGCGTGGCCGATCTGCGGAGCGGCGCCGCCCAGGCGAAGAGTTTCCTGGCGAGCGCGCAGAGTCTGGTGGATGAGGTCAAGTCCGGTCGCGGCACGCTGGGCACGCTCGTCTTCGATCAGAAGGCCGGCGACGACCTCAAGGCTTCGCTCGCCAGCCTGCGATCGGTCTCGGACAAGATTTCCCGCGGGGAAGGGACGCTCGGGAAGCTGCTGGGCGACGACACGCTCCTGCGCGACATGCGTTCGCTGCTGCGCAAGGCCGACCGCGCCCTCGACGGCATGGGTGACAGCGGCCCGCTCACGGCGGTCGGCGTGGTCGCCAACGGCTTGTTCTGAGCTGCCGCCCTCCAGAGTTCGTCACGTAATACGTGACAAATTCGGTACGGAGGCTCTGGAAAAACGGATTCGTGCAGGCCACGGCTAGCTTCGGGTAAAGCCTCTGACAGGGAGCGCACGGGAGTAGAGCCGAGGGTACGGGGCAGGGTGATCCGTTCCAGCGGTTGGTGCCCTCCATCCGGTTGAGCCGGGGAAAATCGTCACGAGCGGGCCCGCGTTCACTTGCCGTACGCGACGAGGACCGAATCACCCTGGCACTCGCGGCCCCGGAACTGGCAGAGCGCGCAGAACGAACCGATTTCCCGGCCTGCGATGTGGCGCAGCGCAAGGTTGAGCTCGTGCAGCTCGGCGTCGCGCTGCATGGCGGTCAGCTCGGAGCGGGTGGCCTGAGCGAGGATGAGTGATTCCTGCAGGGCCTGCTCGCCGGCGGCGAAGTAGACCAAGAGCGGATTCTTTCCGCAGGGACAGTCGAGATCGGCGCGGGAGAGCGGGCGCAGGGGGCGTCGCCGCGTCGGCAGGCCGCGGAGGGTGCGTTCGAACTCGGAGAGGGTCCAGTCGATGAGGTGAACGAGGGCATCGGGGTCGGCGAGGGGGCTGCAGGCATGGTCGGCGCGCAGGAGTGCCTCCCACCGGGTCCGGATCATGAAGCGGCGGTCGGCCAGCGCGGCGATCAGGTCGTCCTGCACCCGGCGACTTTGCCACGGCTGTAGGGCGCGGGCTCCGCGGCGCTTGGCTTACGCTGCGCGCGCGTTGGCGGCCGGAGCCCGCCGTGATCACCAGGTCATCGATGCGCTGAGGGCGGCTCGATCGGCCGCGGAGGTGATCTCGTTCCACTCGCTCACGCGGAAAGGATTTCCGCTGGAGAAGTTCGCCAGGGACTCGTCGTAGTGGAAGTCGGCATTTCCGGTGACGGTGATGTCATTGGCGACGACCGAGCCCATCATGCTTCCAGTACCGTTCAATCTGACCGAGGCGTTCGGGGCGTAGATAAGCCCGGATAGGACGCCGTTGCCGACTATGCCGATGCTTTGCTTGGTGGCGCTGGTGCTGGTTCCCCAGAGCTGAAACTTGGTTGGACTGTTCGCCGTGGAGGCGGTGGCCCCCCCTGAAAGCACACCGTTGCCGGCGACGCTGATGTCTCCGGCGGTGTACACCACCAGTGAACTGCCTGCCGTGATCTCGATGCTCGCGCTACCGGCGACGCTGATCGCGGACGAGCCGGCCGTGGCGGTCAGGTGAAGCGTGACGTCCCCGTTGATGACGAGCTTGTTGGAAGCGCTGCCGCTTAGTGAGATCGCCGAACCGCTCAGGGTCGTGGCCGTACCTGCCGTGCCGAGTGTGGTGGCGCCGATGGCGCCGACCCAGGTGCCTCCGGTCGGCTGAGCGACGGGATCGAAGTTGGCCGAGAAATCCGTCGAGACCCGCGACATGTCCATGGTCCCCACCGGGGTGGTGAACGTTCCGACCAGCCCGTTGGGCCCGACTTTGGGCAGGGCGCCGCCGGTCGCGGCGAAACCGAAGATATCCGCGTTCTGCACCGTGACCGCGCTG
>CAXRGI010000251.1:0-5621 GCA_964229935.1 Opitutales bacterium | reverse complement strand
CGCCGCCAAACAGAACGAGATCGTCGAGAACTGGATCACGCTCGGCGTCGACGTCATCGCCGTGGCCGCCGAGAACCGCGAGGGCATCTCCACCGCCCTCCGCAAGGCGCGCAAGCAGGGCATCCAGGTCGTCACCTACGATGCCGACGCCCAACCCGACGCCCGTTCGTTCTTCGTCAACCAGGCCACGCCACAGGGTATCGCGCACACGCTGATGGATGACGCCGCCCGTCTCCTCAACGGCGAGGGCGAGTTCGCCATCATCCTCGCGACGCTCACCGCCGCCAACCAGCGCGAGTGGCAGCAGCTCATCGAGAAGCGGTGGAAGGAAAAGTATCCGAAGATGAAGCTGGTCGCCGTGCGTCCCTGCGACGACCTCAAGGACAAGGCCCAGTCGGAGGCGACCGCCCTCATGAGCGCCCACCCGAACCTCAAGCTCATCATGGCCATCTGCTCACCCGCCGTCCCCGGCGCCGCCGAGGCGGTCAAGCAGGCCGGCAAGACCGGCAAGGTGAAGGTCATCGGCCTCGGACTCCCGAGCGAAAACCGCCGCTACGTGAAGGAAGGCGTGACCGACACCGTCGTGCTCTGGAAGACCGAGGACCTCGGCTACCTCACGATCGAGGCCGCCGTCGCCGTCGCGAAGGGCACCCTCAAACCCGGCGCCAAGACGTTCCCCTCGCGCCAGCTCGGCGCCATCGAGATCCAGGGTGACAACATCCTCCTCGGAAAACCTTTCGCCTTCACGAAGGAGAACATCGACCAGTTCAACTTCTGAGGGGCGGCCGGGCCCTCGCGGCGTCCACCGCACCCGGGCCGGGTCACGGCAGGCCTTACATCTCGACGATCATTTCGCGCTGCGCCACTTGGAGATCGGGTTTTTCGGCACGATTCCACTGAGTCGCGCCATCGTCGTATTTTCCGCGCAATCTTCGGTTCAAGTTCGCTGCGTTCGGAAAAGCCTTTGGCCCTCGGGCGAACAGCATGATCCGCGGCGGGCGGCCGCGGCTACACCCGATGCCTTTCGTCCGGGTGGGACGGACCGAACTTCGTCAGGAATCGCATGCGATGCAGCCGAGGGTGGTGCCCTGCGTTAGCCGCGCCGTCGCGTTCGAAGAGGATCGGCGGGGGACGGACAGGAACCGAGAAGACCGAAAATTCCCGCGCGTGATCGGCATTCCGAACGGACCATCCCCGGGCGATTCGTCGACCCGGCGGCGAGACGCCTTGGGCGTGGACATCTGGGCGCGGCGGGAAAAACTCCGCGCCATGACCCCTGCGTGGCGCCGCATCTCCCTGCCGTGGGTTCTGCTGGTGGCGGCGGCCAGCGGCATCAGCCTCGGTTTCGCGGCGCCGGAGTTCGCCCGCCAGCTTACGCCCGTCAGCGATATTTTTCTCCGTCTCATCCGCGCCATCATCGCGCCGCTCCTCTTCAGCGTGCTGGTTCGGGCTGTCGCGGGCGCCGGGGAGGCGCGCAGTCTGGGCCGGATCGGCCTTCGCGCGATCATCGTGTTCGAGGTCCTCACGACAATCGCCCTGCTGCTCGGCTGGCTGACCGGGGTTTGGTGGCGACCCGGGGAGGGAGTCGCCCTTCCGCGCGAAGCAGCGGTGCCGGCCGCGGCCCCGGTGACATTCGTCACCGTGCTGACGAATGTTTTCCCGACGAGCATCATCGATGCGATGGCCCGCGGGGATGTGCTGCAGATCGTGGTGTTCTCACTACTCTTCGGTTTCGCGGCTCTGCAGGTTGGCGAGAAAGCACGCCCTTTTCTGTCCTTCGTGGAGGCGCTGGCGGAGATCTCGTTTCGATTCACCCGGATCGTGATGCTCCTCGCGCCCGCGGCGATCTTCGCCGCGATGGCTTCCACGATCGGGGGCGGGGGCCTCAACGCGCTCTCCGGTCTGGCGCGTTTCGCCGGCGCCGCTTGGGCGGGCCAGGCTTTTTTTCTGCTCGTGGTGCTCGGCGGAGCGCTCGCGCTGGCGCGGGTGCCGCTGGCACGTTTCGCCTCCCACGCCCGGGAGCCCTTTCTCGTGGCCTTCGCCACTACGTCCAGCGCCGCGGCCTTGCCGCAAACCCTCGAAAACCTCGAGCGCCTTGGCGTACCGCGCCCGATCCTGGGCGTTGTCGCGCCACTCAGCCTGAGTCTGAACCTTTGCGGAAGCACCCTGCACTTGGCCCTCGCCACCCTGTTTGTGGCGCAGGCCGCGGGCATCGAGCTTTCCCTGCAGCAACAGGTCCTGATCCTGCTCACGCTCAAACTCACGAGCAAGGGGGTCGCGGGCATCCCGCGGGGCAACTTCGTCGTGCTTGCGGCGCTTTTTCCAGCATTCGGCCTCCCGCTCGAGGGCCTCGCGCTCCTGCTGGGCGTGGATGCCCTCGTCGATCCTGTGCGCACCAGCGTCAACGCCATCGGTCACTGCGCGTCCCCCGCCATCGTGGCCCGCTGGGAAGGCGCGCCGCTGGAGGCGTCAGACACGAAGAGCCCGGCCTGAATCTCTCTTGGCTTGGGCGCCGGCTCGCGGAAACGGCAGAGGGATGCACCCGCGATCCGCCGCCGAGGCCCGCGTGCGCACACCCACGAGTAGCGGAGAGGCGCGCGCCAAGGCGATTCCAGGATCCTCGGCCCGCTTGGAGATCCTCAACCCGAAGCTGCCGAAACACACCTCCCGCCCCGCTTAGCCTAACCTCGGCCGGCAGACTCGCGAAATTTGCCCCGAAACAGAATTGGGACCGGGAAAGGGGCACGGCGAGGCGTGCAACTCCCTCCCCACCCCGTCGCTTCCGGAAGCAAATAACCCCGCCTCCGCGCGCCCCTTCCCGGCCGACAAAGAAAGCCTCGTCTGCCGTCCCTGGACCGTTGACAGTCGCCGGACTCGTTCCCGTGACCCTGCGCCGATCGAACGCCCTCCTTCTCCTCGGCACCCTGCTCGCCGTGCTTCTCGCCGGTTGCGGCCCGGTGCGGTCGGTGAAGGTCATCAAGCTGGCCCACGCGCTCGACCCGTCGCACCCGGTCCACCTCGGCATGGCCCGTTTCGCCGCGCGTCTGGCCGAAAAGTCGGGAGGTCGCCTCCGGGTCGACCTCTATCCGAGCGGCCAGCTCGGCTCCGAGCGTGAGTGCATCGAGCTGCTCCAACTCGGCGGACTCGGTATGACGAAGGCCTCCTCTTCCGCCCTTGAGGGCTTCGCCGCCGAGTTTCGCGTCTTCGGCCTGCCGTTTCTTTTCCGCGACGAGGCCCACCGCTGGGCGGCGCTCGACGGAGAAGTCGGGCGCGAGATTCTGCTCGCGGCCGAGGGAAAATTCCTGCGCGGGCTCTGCTATTACGACGCGGGCACCCGCAACTTTTACACGACCAAGCGCCGGGTCGTGCGGCCCGAGGATCTTGCGGGGCTGAAAATCCGCACGCAGGAAAGCCCGATGGCCATCCGCATGGTTCGCGCGCTCGGGGCCTCGGCTACCCCCATCGCCTTCGGCGAACTCTACACCGCCCTGCAGCAGGGAGTGGTCGACGGCGCGGAAAACAACCCCCCGAGCTTCCACCTCTCCCGCCACTACGAGCTCTGCCGTCACTACGTGCTCAGCGAGCACACCGCGGTGCCCGACGTTCTTCTCATTAGCACCCATCTGTGGCGTCAGCTCACGGCCGAGGAGCAGCGCTGGGTGCAGGAAGCCGCCAGGGAGTCGGAACGCCACCAGCGCGAACTTTGGAACGAGGCAACGCGGCGCGCGCTGGACGCGGTACGGGCGGCGGGAGTCGAGGTGATTGAACCGGAAAAGGCGCTGTTCCAGGAGCGGGTCGCCGCGCTGCACGAGGAAATCGCCCGCGAGCTTCCCGCCGTCGGAGAGCTGGCGCGGCGCGTCCGGGAGGCCCGGCCATGAGCAGCCTTCGTCGCGGAATAGAGGGAGCGCTCGGCGTCGTCATCGCCGTTCTGCTCTCCGCCATGGTGATCAATGTGCTGTGGCAGGTGTTCTCCCGGTTCGTGCTCGGAGCCCCCAGCTCGTACACCGAGGAGCTCGCTCGCTATTTCATGATCTGGCTCGGCCTGCTGGGCGGCGCATACGGGGTCGGCACGAAGTCGCACCTAGCGGTCGACTTTATGATCGCCGGCCTGTCGGGCCGCGCCCGCCTCTGGGCCCATGCGGCCATCGAGGCCGCGGTGATGATCTTCGCGGCGGGTGTCATGGTGGGAGGCGGGGTACGGCTGATGTGGGTCACGTTCACCCTCGGGCAGACCTCCGCGGCGCTGGGCCTCAAACTGGGTTACGTCTACGCCGCCGTTCCCCTCGCGGGCGCCTGCATCGTCACCTTCTGCCTCGCTTCGCTCCACGCCCTTTGGCGCGGTCGCGACGAGCAAGCGCGTCCGTCGGGAGGGCTGAACTAACATGAGCGAGGCCGTCGTTCTCCTCGTCGTCTTCGGCGTTTTGCTCCTCGCGGGCGTGCCGATCGCTTTCACCCTTGGGCTCGCGGCTTTCGCCGCCCTCGCAGTCTCCCTCAGTCCAGGTTCGGCCGCCACCGTGCTGGCCCAGCGGTTGGCCACGGGGCTCGACAGCTTCGCTCTGCTCGCGATTCCGTTCTTCATCCTGTCGGGCAACCTGATGAACCGCGGCGGCATCGCGGCGCGGCTGGTGGACCTGGCGAAGGTCGTGGTCGGACGGCTGCCGGGCGGACTCGCGTACGTCAACGTGCTCGCGAACATGCTGTTCGGGGCCGTCTCCGGTTCGGCGGCGGCCGCCGCTGCGGCCAACGGCGGCTTCATGGCACCGCTGATGAAACGAGAGGGCTACGACCGTGACTTCGGCGCCGCGGTCAACATCTCATCGGCCGTCACGGGTCTGCTTATCCCGCCGAGCAACGTGATGGTCGTCTACTCCCTGGCCAGCGGAGGAGTCTCCATCGCGGCGCTCTTTGTCGCGGGTTACGTGCCCGGGATACTTCTCGGTCTCGTCCTCATGGTGGTCGGCGGACGCATCGCCAAGGCGCGCGGCTATCCGGTCGGCGAGCGCGTCGGCCTCCCCGCCGCCCTGCGCATCCTCTGGTCGGCGACCCCGAGTCTGGCCCTCGTCCTCATCGTGATGGGCGGCATCATTCTCGGCTGGTTCACGCCGACGGAGGCCAGCGCCGTCGCGGTGCTGTACACCTTCGTGCTCGCGGTCCTTGTCTACCGCGAAGTGAAGTGGACCGACTTGCCACGGCTCGTGGCCGACTCCGCCGCGACGACCGCCGTGGTGCTGCTGCTCATCGGAGCCTCGATGGGGCTCTCCTGGGTGCTGTCCTCCGCCAACATCCCGCAGGCGGTGACCGCCGCGCTGCTCGAACTCACGGAGAACAAACTCCTCCTCCTCCTGCTCATCAACGTGCTCCTGCTTGTGGTCGGCACGTTCATGGACATGACGCCGGCGGTGCTGATCTTCACCCCGATCCTGCTGCCCGTGGTGCAGAAGTTCGGGGTCGATCCGATCCACTTCGGCCTGATCATGATCTTCAATCTTTGCATCGGCCTCTGCACGCCACCGGTCGGCAGCGTGCTGTTCATCGGCTGCAGCGTGGCGCAGACCACATTGCGTCAAGTGATCCGACCGCTGCTGCCTTTCTTCGCCGCGATGGTGATCGTGCTGTTGCTC
>CAXRGI010000250.1:0-2768 GCA_964229935.1 Opitutales bacterium | reverse complement strand
CTGAAGGTCGACGCGCGTGTGCAGACCATCACGTGGACGTACGCCGGGCCCGACGGCAACGTGGCCACGCCCGATTCGGCCGCGCCCTTCCAGATGCAGTCCTACCGCGGGCAGGACTCGTTCTACGGGTTCACGAATGTGCCCTGGATCTCGGTGAACCGGGCCTACGACCGCCTGGACCATTTCGTGCGGACGCCGGCCAACCTGGTGGCGGCCGAGCAGTCGCGCATCACCGGATCCGAGGTGCTGCGCGAGACCGTGACGGCGGCCTATGCGCAGGCGGAGGCGCGGCTCTGGCGGAACCGTCTCACGGTCCTGGGCGGGGCGCGGTTCGAGCGCACCGACGACTCCGGCCGGGGCCCGCTGGTCGATCTCGCGGCGGTCTTCGTGCGCAATCCCAACGGCACGTTCGCGCGCAACGCGGCCGGCCAGCGCATCCGGCGGCCCGAGGCCGGGGCCGCGGGCTCGATGGAGGAGCTGCGGCTCATGCGGAAGGAGCGCGCGTACGCGGTGACGCGTTCCTACGACGGTCTCTATCCGAGTCTCCACCTCACGTTCGACGCCACCGAGCGTTTCCTCCTGCGCGCCGCCTACGCCCGCACTTACGGCCGCCCCGATCTCGTCGACGTCATCCCCAACGCCCAGTTCGCGGAGAACGACCTGAACGAGCAGGACCAGAACAACCCCGCGGTGGTGAAAGGCACGATCACGGTGCGGAACACCGCGCTGCGGCCGTGGACGGCTGATAATTTCGACCTCTCGGCCGAGTACTACACCGACGGGGGCGGCATCATCAGCGCGGGGGTGTTCCGCAAGCAGATCAGCAATTTCTTCGGAACCCAGGTGCGGCTGGCCGACGCCACGCTGCTCGAGGAGCTCGGACTCGATCCCGTTTACACCGGCTGGAACGTGAGCTCGAAGTTCAACTCGGGCGCGGCGCGCATCACCGGCGGCGAGGCCAATTTCAGGCAATCCCTGCGCCGCCTCGGCCCCTGGGGTGCACCTTTCACGGTGTTCGCCAACGCGACCCTGCTCCGGTTGGAGGGCAACCGGCAGGCCGATTTCACCAGTTTCATCCCGCGCACCGGCAATTGGGGCTTCTCGGTGAACTGGCGCCGGCTGGGCTTTGTCGCCCGCTGGAACCATCGGGGTCTGGACAAACGCACCGCGATGCCGGCGGTCGCCACGAACGCGTTCCAGTATATCGGAGCGCGCACCACCCTCGACCTGAACGCCTCGTGGCAGCTCACCAAGGCGCTGTCGCTCGTAGGCAGCGCGAGCAACGTGCTCAACGTCCCGCAGACGCTGCTGCGCTACGGCGACGAAACCCCCGCGTACGCCCGTCAAAACCGCACGTCGGAATTCGGCATCGCCCTCGCGCTCGGCTTGAAGGGCTCGTTTTAGGGCCGTCCGCGCCGCGAAGTCCGCGATGCGTGTCAGCTCCTTCCTGCATACATCGACGACTCGTACGTTCCCGCCCGATCGCGTCCCGGCTAGCCGCGCGTGGTCTCGCGGAAAGTCCGCATCACCTGCGTCGCGGTGGCCGCCACCCGGACCGATGACCCCCGACTCCGGCTTGTGTGCGGCGAGGCGCGGGCCTTTGACTCGGGGCATGATGCGACTTACCCCGGTCCGCTTTCTCGCTCTGGCCTGCTGGTTGGTTTCCGCGCTGGCGGCGGCCCAGCCGAACGCCCCGCTGCGCGCGGGCGCCGCGAAGACCAACATCACCTCGCCGCTGGGCACGCCGATCATCGGCGGCTTCGCGCCGTTTCCGGCGCAGGAGGTGCACGACGAATTGCACGCCCGCTGCCTCGTGCTCGACGACGGGCGCACGCGGCTTGCGATCGTGATCTGCGACCTGCTCGGGGTGCATCGCGTGCTCAGCCTCGAGGCGCGCCGGCTCATTCAGGACGCCACCGGCATCCCGCCGGAGAACGTCATCTTCGCAGGCACCCACACGCACTCCGCGGGGAGTGCGCTCGGCGTCAGCCGTCTGGCCTACGACCAGCCGCTCGACGATTACCAGAAATTCATCGCGCGGCGGGTGACCGACGCGGTGACCCTCGCGATCAGCCGGCTGCGTCCCGCCGAGATTGCGGCGGGCTCGGTGGATGTTCCCGAGCATGTCTTCAACCGCCGCTGGCTGATGCGCGAGGGCACCGCGCCCGCCAGCCCGTTCGGGAAGGTGGAGCGGGTGAAGATGAATCCGACCGCAGGAGGCGCGGATCTCTTGGAGCCGGCGGGTCCGATCGACCCCGCGGTCTCGTTCGTCGCGCTGCGGGAACCGGGCGGCCGGCTGATCTCGGTCTTCGCCGCCTACTCCCTGCACTACGTCGGTGGCGTCTCCGGCCGAGCCATCTCGGCCGATTACTTCGGGGTCTTCTGCGAGGAGCTGGCGCGGCTCGAGGGAGCGCGCGAAGACGGGCCGCCGTTCGTCGCCCTGCTGGCCAATGGCACCAGCGGCGATATCAACAACATCAACTTCCGGCAGCGTGAGCCGCGGCGTCCCGCCTATGAGAAGATGCGTCTGGTCGGTCGCGATGTCGCCGCACGGGTCCACGGTGCGCTCGCGGGGGTGGCGTGGCGCGACAGGGCAGAGTTGGGCGCCCGTTACCGCGAGTTGCCGTTGGCGTGGCGCACGATCAGTCCCGAGTTGCTGCAGTGGGCGCGGGAGACGGAGGAGCGCGCGCCGCGGCTCACGCGTGGAGACATCCCGGTCGAGGCGAAGTGGCCTACCACCCCCGACTGGGTGCAGCGGCTCAGCTACG
>CAXRGI010000249.1:0-2362 GCA_964229935.1 Opitutales bacterium | reverse complement strand
GGATGAGTACGATGTCATCGTCATCGGGAGCGGGTTGGGCGGGCTGACCGCCGCCAACGTGCTCGCGAAGGCCGGGCACCGCGTGCTCGTGCTCGAGCACCACTACCAGTTCGGCGGGCTCGCCACGTGGTTCACGCGCCGGGGCGGGCACATCTTCGACATTTCCCTGCACGGGTTTCCGAGCGGGATGCTCAAGTCGTGCCGCAAGTACTGGACCCGCGAGATCGCCGACGCGATCGTGCCCCTGAAGGACGTTCGCTTTGTGAATCCGCAGATGGATGTGCGCACGACGTTCACGCGCGACGACTACACGCGGGTGCTGGTGGAGCAGTTCGGGGTCGAGCGCGCGAAGGTGGAGGGCTTCTACGACCACCTGCGGTCGATGAACTTCTACGATAACAATCCCGAGACGACCGGGGCGATGTTCGAGCGGTTCTTCCCGGGACGCGACGACGTGAAACGGCTGCTGATGGAGCCGATCGCCTACGCCAACGGCTCCTCGGTCGATGATCCGGCGATCACCTTCGGCATCGTGTTCTCCAACTTCATGGGCGCCGGGGTCTACACGTACCGCGGCGGGTCCGACGACCTCGTCGGCAAGATGGCGGACGAACTGCGGCGCAACGGCGTCGAGTTGCGCAAGAAGGTGCTCGTCGAGCGCGTGCTCGTCGAGGAACGCGGCGGTCGCAAGGTGGCCGCGGGCATCGTCGCCAAGGGCGGCCGGGTCGTGCGCGCGAAGGCGATCCTGTCCAACGCGAACCTGAAGAACACCATTCTGCGGTTGGCGGGGGAGGAAAACTTTCCGGCCGAATTCGTCGCGGCCGCCAAGGCTGTGCGCATCAACACGAGTTCGTGCCAGGTCTACCTCGGCATCCGCAAGGGCGAGAGTATCCCGCACATCGGCGACCTTGTGTTCACCTCGGCCAACCCGCGCTTCAGCAGCACCGAGCTGACCGACCTGCACACCACCAGCCGTACCTTCTCGGTCTACTATCCGGACACGCGGCCGGGCGGTGACCGTTACACCGTCGTGGTGTCGCTCAACGCGCGCCACGAGGACTGGGTCGGATTGTCCGACGAGGATTACGAGCGAGAGAAGCAGCGTCTGATCGAGGAATCGATCGTGGCGCTGGAGCGCTACATCCCGGATGTGCGCGCGAAGATCGACTGGAAGGAGGCCGCGACACCGCGGACGATCGAGCGCTACACGACGCATTTCGGCGGCACGTCGTTCGGCACCAAGTTCGAGGGTCTCAAGGTCTCGATGGACCTGCCGGAGATGCTACCCGGGCTCTACCACGCCGGCTCCGTCGGCATTATCATGTCGGGCTGGCTGGGCACCATCAACTACGGCGTCATCGTCGCGAACAAGGTCGACAAGGCGCTTCACGCCGAAAAACGTGCGGCCACTGCCGTTCCCACCGCATGAGCTTTCCTCCGGTCACCGACCTCATCCCGCACCGTCCCCCGTTCCTTTTCCTCGACGAGATCGTCAGCCAGACGCCCGATGGGCTCGTGGCGCGCCGCACGTGGCGGGCCGAGGAGGATTTTTACCGCGGTCATTATCCGGGCGCGCCGATCACGCCGGGCGTGCTGCTGTGCGAGGCGGTGTTTCAGGCCGCCGGGTGTCATCTCTCGCTCAAGGCCCGCGCCGCGGGTGCGGCACCGGGGGCCGGTGTGCCATTGATCGCGAAAATCAGCGACGTGCGCTTCCGGCAGCCGGTTTATCCGGGCGACACGATCCTCCTTGAGGTGAAGGAAAAGGACGCCCTCGGCGGATTCACGATGCTGGGTGGCTCGATCAAGAAGGCCGACGGCACCCGCGTGCTGAACGTGGATTTCTCGGTGGCCTGGAAGGCGCCTGCGGGCGCGCCGGCGGCATGAGCGATTTCCTCCAGCTCGGCGGCCGCACGGTGGTCGTGTTCGGGGTCGCCAACCGGAAGAGCGTCGCTTGGGCGGTGGCGAAGACGCTGGAAGAGCAGGGGGCGAAAGTGATTTACAGCGTGCGCTCGGAAACGCGCCGGCAATCCCTCACCGCCCTCCTCGCCGCGCGACCGGTTTTTGTTTGCGACGTGGAGCAGGAAGGGGCCGTGGACCGTCTCGCCTCTGAGATCGCGGCGGCCGGTCATGGCCCGATCCACGGCATCGTGCACTCGATCGCGTTCGCCAATTACAGCGCGGGGCCTCGGGCCTTCCACGAGACCACGCGTGCCGATTTTCTGCAGGCCACGGCCGTATCCTCGTTCTCGCTGGTGGAGATCGCGCGCGCGTTCAAGGCGGCGCTCGCCCGCGACGCCTCGGTCGTGACGATCGGTATCTCGTCGCTGCTCGTGACGCCCGATAACTACGGCTACATGGGGCC
>CAXRGI010000248.1:0-6033 GCA_964229935.1 Opitutales bacterium | reverse complement strand
TCATGCCGTCGCGGGATCGATCGACGGTCCAGCCGATGCCGCCGAGGCGCAGGCTGACGACGTTCTGCGGCACGCCGTTGTAGGCGCCGGCGTTGGAGTAGGAGGCGCTGTAGTCGAGCGTGAGCCCGTCGAAACGGTGCCGCACCATCGGTTGAAACAAGTACGTGCGGCCCGAGTTGTCCCACGCGTTCACCGAGATCGCGTTGGTGGAAAGCGTGGGGTGGGCGAAGACGCGCGTGATGTTATCCGCGTAATTCGGATGGATGTAGCCCCCGCCGGTGCGACGGCCGGCGGCGTCGACCGTGGCGAGCACGTTCGGGGTCGCGGCGGTGGGCACGCCGACGGTCGAGAGCGTGCTCAGGCGCGTGTCGGGATTCTCGAAGTAGTAGTTGTACGACAGGCTGACCGAGACGGTCGTGCGCGGGCTCCAGCGGTAGTCCACCTTGAGGCCGCTGGCGACGCGGGAACGGGTGGCGTTCTCGACCCGGCGCCCCATCGAGAAGTTGTAGGCGGCGCCGGGATCGTTGCGGCGCTCGAACGACTGCAGGGTGGTGGAGCCCGCCCCGGGCTGGCTGTGCACCGTGCCGGTGAGCGTGATGCCGATGTTCCGCTTCTCGCCGTACACGTCCGAGTAGCTGAAGTTGAGCGAAGGTCCGAAGCCCTCGACGGGCGCCTTCCACGTCGGTGCCGACGCCTTGTACGTCGGCCGCGTGATGAATCCCAGGGTGTAGGTGAAGACACGCGGTACGGCGCGGTCGAAGGCGCTCTTCGTCACCAGGTTCACGCTGCCGCCGATCGAAGCTCCGTCCATGTCGGGCGTCGGCGCCTTGGTAACCTCGATGGTCTCGATGTTGCCGAGCGAGGCCTGGTCGAACTCGAAGGCGCGGCCGCCGTTGGCGGACTGCGCGCTGGCCACCTGCATGCCGTCCATCGTCACGGCGTTCAGGTCAGGCCCCACGCCCCGGATGCTCACCTGGCGCACGTCGTGGCCGTTGTAGTTGGCGGTGATGCCGGCGATGCGCTGCAGCAGATCGCCGACGTTGCCATCGGCCACGTTGCCGAACGTGTCGGAGGAGACGATGGCCTTCACGTTGGGTGCCTGCCGCTGGAGCGTCTCGGCAAGGGCCGTGCCCTCGCGTTCCCCGGCCACGGTGAACTTGTCGAGGCGGTAGACCTCGGCGGTGAGAGCGAAGTCGCGGGTGACGCGCTGCCCAGCGGAGGCGCGCACCGCGGCGCGCTGAGGGTCGAGTCCGGTGAAGCCGGCCACCACCGTGACTTCCGTGCCGGCGGGCAAAGCGAGCTCGAACCGGCCCTCACGGTCCGTCACCGCCGAGCGCGTGGTGCCGGCGATGGACACGGTGGCGCCCTCGAGAAACGCGCGCGTGGCGGCGTTGCTGACCTGGCCCGTGAGCACGGCGTCGGCGGCATGCGTCCACGCCGTGACCAGGCAGAAAATAACAACGAAAGCGGCGGGGCGGGGCAGGGTGGGGTGCTTCATCAGGAGGGACGATCGGGTTGGGGTGATCATGCGCGCTCCTCCTCCGCCGTTTCAAGTCCGGCGCACCTTGTCGCAGTGTGACGGCAGAGGGTTGTACTGCCGCCTAACGAATGAGACCTGCTCAGCGATTCTTTGCCAGGTGCATCGAACCGTTGAAGAAGAGCATGCCGACTTTGCTCGCGTCACGGGCATCGGGTGTGGGGAAAGAGACGTGGCGCTCGATCCGTCCGTCCGCGAAGGTGAGGGTCAACTCGTAGCCTTCGCCTTTCCATTTTCCTTCCAAGGGCGCGGCCACGCTGCCGGCGGTCGCGACGGAGGTCGAATTTTCCGACCGGAAAGATGAGCTGCGGCTCAAGGTGAAGGTGCCGTCCGGCCGCAGGGTGAGGCCGGAAATCGACGAGCCGCGCCCGGAGGAATGGGAGTAGGACGCCCCGCCTTCGAAGAATCCGGAGACTTTGCTCCAATCCGGTTTCGCGACCGCGTTGAAAAGTCCGCCGTCCCAGGCGAAACCGTTTCCGGAGGAGTCCACCTCGAAGTTCGACTCGGTCACTTTTCCGTCCGACCACTTCACGGTCAGTTTTTTGTTCGCCAGCGAGCCGCGGCCGTGGCGGCGCGAGTCGCGTTCGAGCTGCTCGGGCGTGAAGACGCCGCCGGGCGAGTCGAAGACCCTGCCGTCAGTGGTGAAGTACCAGAGTTTCTGCTCCAGGCTGCCGGTAGCCATCCAGAACCGGGTCATGAAGAAGAGCCCTTCCGGGCCGGCAGGCGTGATTCGGGAGGGTATCGGTGCCGCGACGGCCTGAGCGGCGACGGGAGCGGCTGGGCGAGCGGCAGGTCTGGCCGGGGCCTTGGTCGGCGCGGGTGCGGCAGGCGCGGCGGCCGGAGGCGGGGTCGCGGGAACGCGAGCGGCGATGGCCTGAAAGCGGGGGAGATCACGCAGCGTGGCCAGGTCCTCATCGGACAGCAGTAGTGCGCGGTCCTTGAAGCCCAACCGGACGGACGTCTCAAGCGAGTCGAGCGCCAACTCGCGGAAGCCGAGTCGTGCCTCAGCGCAGGCGAGGTTGTAGCGGTGGCGGGGTTCTCGCGGTTCCCGTTCGATGAGCTGGGCGATCAGGGTGCGCGCGCGCGCAAAGTCCCCGGCTTGGGCCAGGGCGGCGAGCTGCGATTCATCCTGGCCGAAGAGCGGTCGGCCGGAGACGACAATAAGCAGAGCCGCCAGAAGGCCGAGGGTGCGGAGTGACGCGTTCATGGGATTTGGGTGTTGTGACAAAGATCCCCGCTCCTGGCGGATGCAAGGCACGTGCGGAAAATCACCTTCCGCGCAGCGGGTATTTACGTCGACTTGGAAGGGACCAGCCACCATGGCTTGCGCGCCCCGCCGGCAACCAAGCTGCCTCGGTCGACCCTTTCCAACATGCACCTGACTCCCCGTCGTCTCGTTCCCGCCCTGCTGCTGCCGTTCGGACTCGCCGTCTCCGCGCTGGCGCAGGCGGTCTCGACCACCACTTCCGCTACCCCGGCAAGACCGGGCGACACCGTGAAGCTCGAGGCCTTCACCGTCACCGGCTCCAACTTCAAGCGGCTCGACCAGGAGAACGTCCTCCCGGTGACGGTGTTCAACATCGAGGCGATGGAGGTGCGCAACGCCCTCACGCCGGTCGAGATGCTCACCGCGCTGCCGCAGATCACGAACGTCCCGCTGAACGAGACCCAGAACGGCGGCGCCAACTCCCGCGGTGACAACGCCAACGTCAATCTCCGCGGCATCGGCGCCGGCAACACGCTGGTGCTCCTCAACGGCCGCCGCATCGCGCCCCACCCGATCACGTCCAACGACGGCGGCGTGCCCGCGTTCTATGCCAATGTGAACCAGCTCCCCACGCAGGGCCTCGAGCGCATCGACGTCCTGCGCGACGGCGCGTCCTCGATCTACGGCTCCGACGCCGTCGCGGGCGTGATCAACTACGTCACGCGGCGCGACTTCCGCGGCACCGACGTCCGCACCCGCTTCGGCGTGCCCGAGCACGGGGGCGGGGAGAACCTGCAGGTGACGCTCACGCACGGGCGCGACTTCGCGGGCGGCAAGGGCCGCCTGCTGCTCACCCTCGATTACTTCTGGCGCGACGAGATCGCGTACCGCGACCGCTCGTTCACGCGCGACGCCAACCGCACCGCGCTGGCGCCGGCCGGCTTCAACGCCCTCGGCGGATCTTTCGACGGGCGTTCCAGCGTGAGCGTCTTCCCGTCCTTCCGCATCGGCTCCTCGACCACCGCCAATTTCCTGCGGCCGATCAACGGCGCTCTCACCTTCACCACGTCCTCGCCCACCGCGAGCGTGGCCGCCCGCGCGGCGAGCCCGGAGTTCTTCACCAACATCAACCAGTACCAGAACACCGGCCACAACAAGACCGACCGCCACAACTGGTTCGCGGGTTTCGAGTACGACTTGGGCGACCGTGTCACCGCTTTCGCCGACTTTTCCCTCTACCACTCGAGCGCGTTCCTCCTCCGGCAGCCGGTGCAGCTCAACGCCCCCGGCTCGGACCAGTTCGCGCCGATGAACGTGAACAACCCTTTCAACCCCTACGGTTCCCGCTTCTACAGCCCGACGGGTGCGCCCAACGCCGACGGCACGCCGCGCCTCACCGGCAATCCCCAGGCCGTCACCATGGTTTCCGTCCTCCTGCGCGAGGTCGGGCCGGAGAACATCAACGTGCGCTCCGGCGTCTACCGCGGCGTCGCCGGTCTGCGCGGCAAGCTGCCCGGCGGCTGGTCGTGGGAAAGCGCCGCGCTCTACACCCGCGCCTACACGTCGGACGTCTCCAACAACGGCGCCCGCGAGTCCCTCTTCCAGCAGGCGCTCCAGCGCACCGACGCCACCGCGTTCAATCCCTTCGGCGTCACGTTCCGTGTCTCCGGCAATGCCGTCGTGCCCGACCAACCCTACTCCAATCCGAAGTCGGTGCTCGACTCGTTCGTGCAGGTCTGGCGCCACGACGGCTTCAGCGCGATCGCGAGCCTCGACGCGCGCGCCAGCGGCCCCGTTCTGCGCTACTGGGGCAACACCGCCTCCGCCGCGATCGGCGCCGAATACCGACGCGAGCAGTTCCTCGACACGCGGCCGGCTTACGTCGGCAGCAATCCGCCCGGCGTCGGGCTCAACGTCGACGACAACGACTACCTCGTCGCGTCCTACGCGCCCGACTCCACCGGCAACCGGAAGGTCTCCAGCGCCTACGCCGAGGTCGTGATCCCGCTGGTCGCGCCCACCCACCGCCTTCCGCTCCTGTACTCGTTGGAGCTCACCGGGTCCGCCCGCCACGAGCGGTACAGTGATTTCGGTAACACGACGCGGCCGAAGGCCGGTCTGAACTGGAAACCGTACCGCGGGATGATGGTGCGCGCTTCCTACAACCAGGGGTTCGCGGCGCCCAACCTCCCCACGCTTTACGCTCCGACCCGCTTCACGGTCGACAGCGCGCCGGGCCAGACCGACGTGTACCGCAACCAGACCGTCGGCAACGCCACCTATGTCATGCGGCGGTACTCCACGGGCAATCTGGCCCTGCAGCCGGTGACCTCGGTGGGCAAGAGCGCCGGCGTGGTCGTCGAGGTCCCGCTGGTGAAGGGGCTCACGATCACGGCGGATTACTGGCAGATCGACCAGTCCAACGTGATCGGCAGCTACTCCGACTCGCAGCTCTTCAATAGCGACGCGTCCAAGCTCAACGCCTACATCCAGTCGCAGCTGGCCGCCGGCCGCACCATCACGCAGATCGACGTGGGTTCGGGCACGCCGGCCTACAAGGGCGACCCCGCGATCGTGCGCACGGCGCCGACCGCGGCCGATGTCGCGGCGTTCGCGGCCTACAACGCGGGCAAGCCGACCGCGCAGCAGGCCGCCGTGGTCGGCAACATCCTGTCGCGCAGCATCCAGTTCCAGAATCTCGCCAAGGGTTACGCCAGCGGTGTGGATCTCAGCGTCGGCTACCAGATCCCCGCCGAGCGCTTCGGCCGGTTCTCGTTCAACGCCGACTGGTCCTACCTCATGCGCAACTACCAGCTGCGCGATGTGCCCGGCCGCGCGCCCGATTTCATCGAGCGGCTGAACGTCGAGGGCGCCACACGCTGGCGCGGCACCACGAGCATCAACTGGCGCAAGGGCGCGTGGAGCGCCGGGCTGAGCGGCTACTACATCGGGCGCTTCGCCGACTCCGCGTCGATCACCGCCGCCGCCTATGAGTCGCTCGGACGTCCGCGCTACGTTTCGCAGCAGTTCGACAGCGGACGTTTCCTCTACCGCTACGTGATCAGCGACGTGCTCACCTACAACGCCTTCGTCGGCCATCGCTTCGGCGCTCAGGCGCACCGCTGGCTCCGGCAGACCGGCGTGCGGTTCGGCGTGACCAACCTCACGGACCGCCAGCCGCCGATGAGTTCCGGTGCGATCGGTTACTCCGCCTCGGTCCACGGCTCCCTCTTCCCGGGCCGGATCTGGACCCTCGAGCTCACGCGTCGTTTCTGACGCGCCGGCTTCT
>CAXRGI010000247.1:0-6856 GCA_964229935.1 Opitutales bacterium | reverse complement strand
GCCGTCCTTCAGCACCGTGAATCGATCGGCGATGCGGCGGCATTCCTCGAGAAAGTGGCTGATGTAAATGATCGCCACCCCCTGTGCCCGCAGGCGACCCAAGACGTCGAACAGCCGAGCGGCGTCGGCCTGCGTGAGGCTGCTGGTGGGTTCGTCGAGGATGAGCACGCGCGGCCGGACGAGCAGGGCGCGCGCGATCTCGATTACCTGTTGCTCGGCGATGCCAAAGGCCCCCGCGGGCCGGTCGAGGTCGAGTCCTTCATGGCCCAGCTGGGCGAGGGCGTTGCGGGCCCGTTCGCGTCCAGCGCGCCGGTCGATCCAGCCGGCGCGGACCGACTCGGCGCCGAGGACGATGTTTTCCCAGGCCGGCAAGTGTAGCGCGAGGTTGAGCTCCTGGTAGATCATCGCTACGCCGGTGAGGCGGGCGTCGTGCGGGTTGGCGGGGCGGTACGGGCGGCCGTCGAGCTCCAGCGTGCCCGCGTCGGGAGCGTGGGCGCCCGAGAGGATTTTCATCAACGTGCTCTTGCCGGCGCCGTTTTCCCCGATGAGCGCGTGCACCTCGCCCGCCGCGACCTCTAGGGAAACCCCGCGCAGCGCCTGCGTCGCACCGAAGCATTTACGGATCCCGGCGAGCCGGAGCACAGGTGGCCGGTTGCTCTTCGGATTCGTCATTTAGGGGGCAGGCGGGCGGCAATCCACAGGTTTACCGGTCGCAACGACACAGATCCGGGTTAAGGCGCGCGGGTCAAGGACCGAGGGGGAATCCGTGCCGAGCAAAGGAGCGCCTCCATTTGCCCCGGCCTGCAGGCTCAATTCGCACCCGGAATCGAGGGATCTGATCGGGATGGGCGGCTTGACCGAGGCCCGATTAAATCAGCCGGAATGATCGCTGCTCGTCTTCGATATTCGATCTTGAGCGATAGGTAAAACACCCTAGGGTTACGGTTTACTGGTTTTTAGCGGTTCAGTCCTTCCCTATCGATCTACATGGCAACTTCGTCGCGACCTCTGGCCTTACAATGCTGTAAGGTGATGGGGCATTGTTTCCACGTAGTGCAGGCGTTCTTTCGCATCCAAATTGGAATTTGCGGTTTTTTGGCGCTGCTCCTCGGTGCTCCCAGTCTTACCGCTCAGGACTCCACCCGATCCCAGTTTTTCACTCGCCCCGAGTCCCCGCCGCAGGATGACCCGCCTCCGAGCGGCTTGAAAACCGGAGCGGCTCCTCCCGTCACCAACCTCCACGACAACGTCTCGGCGCAGCCTGGTGGCGAAAAGACCGTTTCCGCGGGTCCTTTCGCCTTCAAAGTGGGTTTGATGGCCGGCTTGGAGTACAACGACAACGTGCGGGTTGAGCCGGTACCGCAAGCGGGCCTCCTCGCCAGCGGAGGAGTCAATCTGGAGGGCGCTTTGCGCGTCTCCAGCCGCCAGGAACTTATGGTGCTGGCGGTCATCAACCAGCGGACGCCGCTCTCCGGTCCCGGTAAATCCGAACGGCTCTTCTCGGTGGCGCCCAACTCGGTGCTGCGCTTTCAAGTGTGGGTTCGCAGCCTGCGTCTGACGCCGTTCATCAAGTACAGCCGCCAGTTGGACCCGGTGCTTTCGCCGGTCGTCAGCAGCACCCGGATCCTTGATCAGGCCACCTTCACCAAGGGCCTGCAGGCGGACCTTCCGATGTCTTTCGGCGGGTTGCAGCTCATAGGCATTCATGATCGTCGTTCCCAAAAAGGTGACGTCGCGCTTTCCCAGACTTCGTGGACCCGCTCCGCGGGCATCCGTGGCATCTACAATGCTTCCGCCGCGCACACGCTGATGCTGGATGCGGTGCTGGCCCGCACTCGTTATATCGGCGGCCCGTCATCGAGGGTCAGGAGCCAATCGGTTTCCATCTCCGACGAGTGGAAGATCGCCGAGCAGAAGACGCTCACCGCGGTCTACGGGTACGGGGAGCAGCGGTTCGAGGTACCCCGCACCGACGGAGACACGCTGCGGAGCGGCAGCCCGTTCGTGAACCTGAATTTCCGGCACGCGCTGCGGGAGAATCTGAAGCTCAACTGGCGTTTCGCGCGTTCGATCCAGGAGGGCGTCGCCTCGAACTTCTTCCGCCTCGCCGAGGCCTCGCTGACCCCCGAGTACAAGTTCGCCGAGAGGCTCAACGCCAGCTTCACGGCGACCCACCAATGGATCCGGGAGTCGGGACCGCTCGGCGAGCGGGCGACGCGGCTCGCCGTGAACCTGTCGCTCTCGTACGCGCTTGCGGCCAAGTCGGATGTGCGCCTGATGATCGACCACACGCTCAAGAATTCCGACATCAAGCTTCGTGAGTACACGCAGAACCGGGTCACCCTCCTGTTCAACCATCAGTTCTGATGGGTGGGGCTCCGCCGCGCGACTCGCCCGGCGGCTCACGCTAACGTTTGCGGTCCTGCTGGGCGGCTGGTTCCCTGTTCCCGCCCGGGCCGCAGAGGTGAATACGTCCGCCGCCCCCGCCGAGATCCGTTTGCGTCCGGGGGACCGGCTCCGCTTCGCGGTGCTCGAGGATTCCGACGCGGCGGCCGAGGTGGTCGTAAACGCTTCGGGGAAGATTGATCTGCCTTTGCTCGGGCTTTGGGCCGTCGCCGGCAAGAGCGTCGACGAGGTCACGCGCGAGACCAAGTCCGCGCTGGAGTCCGAGTACTTCGTGCGCGCCACCGTGCGGCTGCTGCTGATCGATCGGCCGGAGAAATCCAGCAGCCGGGGCCGCGTTTACCTCGCCGGCCAGATGCGGAAGATCGGGGTTGTGGAGATCGATCTTTCCGAGCGCAACACCGTCGGTCGGGTTATTCTCTCCAGTGGTGGTTTGAGCGATTTCGCCGACGCCAAGCGCATCCGTATCGTGCGGAAATCGGCGGGCGGGGGCGATCTTGAGACACTGACCGTCGACCTCGAGGAGGTCCTGAAGAAGGGTCGGATCGACCGCGATGTGCCGCTTTTCGACGGGGACTTCGTGATTGCCGACTCCAAGCTGGTGAATTGGTGACCGCCGCCATGCGTTTCCGCTGGAACCTAAGCTCCTTCCTTCCCGCCAAGGCTCGTTCGTACCTCTGGGTCCTGCCGGTGTGTGCCGTGGCGGGCGGGGCGATCGCTCTTTACCGGACTTCCGACCTGCCCTCCACCTATCAGTCCTCCGGACGACTCGTGATCAGCGGGCGGCTGAACTTCTCCGAGGGAAATCCGGTGGCGAACGACTTCATGAACGTGCTCGGCACGCAGCTCGAGATCCTCACCAGCGAGGAACTGCGCGAACGGGCGATGATCCGCCTGAAGCTTGAGCGGCCCGAGGCCGCCGTGCGGCCCGACCTCGCTGCCCGCATGGTGCCGCGGACCACGATCTTCGAGCTCACGGCGACCAGTGGTGCGCCAACTCACGTCCAGCGTTACCTCGATCTCGTGATGGAGGAGTACATCGCGATGCGTCGCGAACAGCGCCTCGTCTCCTCGCGTTCGGTGATGGATCAGATTTCCGGGGAGATCGCGCGGCTGGAGAAAATCCTCAACGACCAGGAGGCCGAGCTCTTCCGTTTCAAACAGCAGCGCAACATCGTCTTTTGGGAGCAGCAGTCGACCACCGCCGCGCGGTTTCTTTCCCAGCTCAAGAACCGTGAGGCCAGCCTGCGCATGCAGCTCAAACTGGCCGAGTTGCTGGATCGCGGCGCCGACAAGGAGGCGCTTGCCCAGCGCGCGGGCTCCCTCGAGATCACCGACACCGGGGGTGTCCGCGCCCGCGGCTCCGGCGCTGTTCCCGCCGGCTCGGCCGGGTTGGCGGCGCAGAAGGTCCGGGTGCGCGAACTCGAGATCGAGCGCGACGCCTTGGCCAAGGTCTACCTTCCGAAGCACCCGAAGTTCCGCAAGGTCGAGGATGAGCTCGCGAAGTTGCGTCGCCTGGTCGGCCTGCTGGAGCAGGAGGAAATCGGCGCCTTCAAGTCCGAGGTCGACGGCATGCGCAGCGAGTTGCAGACGATCCTCGCCTCGATGGACGAATGGGAAAAGAAGGTCCTTGAGTCGTCCAAAATCGAGGCGGAGCACCAGAAGCTGCAGGGTTCCGTGACGCGCACGCGCGAACTTTACCAGCGCCTCGTCGGCAGCCTGCAGAACATCGATTTCAGGAAAGGAGTGGACGATGAGGTGATCCAGATCCTCAAGCGGGCCGGCGGGTCGATGGAGAACAAGCCCGACACGTTCTTGCCCCTCCGTAACGGATTAATCCTGGGTATAATTTGCGGTGTGGGGCTGATCGCGGTCGGGGTGCGCATGGACCGCCGCGCCTTCGCCGTCGCCGAGGTAGCGGAGGGACTCGGCGCCGAGATCGCCGTGGAGGTCCCCCTCATCCGGCGGCGCCTCAAATCCCAGGTTGCCTTGGCGGATCCCTCCTGCCCGGGGGGCTTCGCAGAGGCCATCCGCTCCCTGCGGTCCGCGCTGGCGCTGGAGCACCACAAGGAGAGCTCCGGCGGAATGGTCTTTGTCGTGTGCAGCAGCACGCCGGGCGAGGGCAAGTCAACGCTCGCACTCAATCTCGCCCATGCCTCCGCGAGCTCCGGACTGAAGACGCTGCTCGTCGACGCCGATCTGCGTCGAGGGACTGTCGGGCAGCGGCTCGGGCTGCCTCCCGAGAATCCGGGCTTGGCCGACTACCTGCGCCAGGAGACGGACTGGCGCGCCTTTGTGCGGCCCATGGACGATCTTGGTTTTTCAGTCATGACTTGCGGCGCCAATTCCTCGGCGCTGGTCGACCGGCTGATGTTCAAACTGCCCATGGCCCTCACCGTGGAAACCAAGGCGGAGTATGACACGGTGATCATCGATTCGGCACCCATCATCCCGGTCAGCGACACCATCCCCTTCCTCTCCCGCGTCGACCGGGTGATCTTCGTCGTGCGCCTGCGCAACGCCCTGATCTCGACGGCGGGAAGAGCGCTGCAGGTCCTGAAGCGCTCCGCCCGGCGGGATCCTCTCGTGGTGGTCAACGGTACGCGTCCGTCGGACGGACACGATTACTACGACTACTCGGCTTATCGCTACTACGGCGGCCGCCGTTCCTGAGCCAGCCTTCGCCGGCTCCCAACGTTTCGAGTGGGGCCTAGCGCGTGGTCCGGCCCGCCAGTCCGCGCAACGCTTCCGTTACTGCTCCTCGCTCATCGCCCGACGCCGCCAACGCCCGCGCATGCCGAAGCCGGAACCAAGCGGGAGCCTTTTCGCTCGCGCAGATCACCGCGAGGATCCGGGGGACGTCGGCGGGCGGTGTTCCCAGCACCAGTGTCCTGAGCTCCGAGAAGCGGCCGGCCGCGAGCAGCGATTCGATGGTTCCCGGCGGACGGGGTGCTCCGGGCGCTGCCGGCTCTTCCGGTGGCAGCCGGCGTTCAAGCGCGCGCCAGGCGGCTTTCGCCCGGTCCGATTCCAGCAGTGACCGCGCGGCCTCCTCCCAGAAATCCGGATCTTGGGTCTCCAAGCGCGCCGCGACGCTCTCGATGAATTCAGGCCGCTGCAGTCCGCGGGCGACGCGCAGGAACTGGCGGGCGACCGCCGCCCGCGTTTTCGCCACCTCGGGCCGCTTAGCCCAAGTCTCAAGCTCCCTGGCCGCCTCGGCGCGTGGCAGTCCTTCGATGAACAGGAAGTGGTCGGGTCCGGTTTCCCGCGCCAGATCGAGCCAGTACCACCACGGGGTCGCGGGAAACGCCGCCTGCGCCTGCGCGAGGTAATCGAAGCCGAGATCGCCCGCGCGCGTGATCGCGGCGCGCCAGAATTCCCGCGCGGCTTCCGGTGAGACGGGGTGGACCAGCTTCGCCGCCGCGAAGGGATACGTCACCGCGCGGTGCTGCAGTTTCACGGCCGCCCGCAGGCGCGCGAGGTTGGCCGGCTCCAGCGCGGCTTTCTCGCCGTCCGCGAGCGCCGCGGTCCAGAGTCGCGAGGGATCAAGCAGGCTCCAGCGCAATGCGCGCGCCCCGGAACCCGCGGACCAGAGGGCGAGCACGATCCCGGCCGCGAGGGCCGCGGCTGTCGCCCCGGTCTCTCCGCGCACCCTTGCAAACGAGATTCGTGGCCCAGCTGCGATCCCGACCAAAATCATCCCCACCGCGAAGTTTTCCGGCCGGTGCAGCGCGATGTCGGTCACGCCCGCCGCCAGCCACGCGACCAATCCCGCCCGCGCGATCGCGCCGGGCTCGATCGCTTCCGTTCCCCTCGCGTCCGTCCCCGGTCGCAGGAGTCGCCACGCGAGCGCCGCGAGCAGGGCCAGCGGCACCAGTCCCCACTCGGCCGCGAGCAGCACCCAGCTCGAATCGGGGTGAGAAAGCCGTGCGTCGAACACGATCCTGAGCTGGCCGAAAAGCGGGTAGACGGTTTCAAAGGCGCCGGCCCCGACGCCGAACAGCGGGCTGTCACGCACCAGCGCCATCGCGTCCCGCCAGATCCCCAAACGGTAATCGCCGGTGAAATCGGCCATGCGCCGCACGAGCGCCGGCTGGAGCGCGGCCGCGATGAGCGCGATCCCCGCGCCCGTGGCCGCGGCGAGCAACCACGGGTGTTTCCACCGGCCGGTGCTTCCGAGCCATCCCGCCGCCAGCGCCGTTGTCCCCGCCAGCAGCGCGAGCAGGCCCGTCCACGAAGACAAGGCGGCAAGGGGCGACAACAACGCCGCGGCCACCGCCGCGTGCAGCGCCGCCATCGCCACGCGGGATCTCCTCCAGGCGCGAAGCGCGAGGCCGAGATGCAGCACCACCCCCATCGCCAGCAGCGCCCCGGCTCCATTCTTGCTCGCCGCGATCCAGCCGGGGGCCTCGGTGGGCGAGAGCCCCGCCTTTGCCTGGCGGGCGATGACCGCTCC
>CAXRGI010000246.1:0-2521 GCA_964229935.1 Opitutales bacterium | reverse complement strand
GACGTCTTTGGGAAATCAAACTGCCGCTGCTCTTCACTGCGCATGCCGCCTGGGCCGACCGAGGTCGCCCTGACCTTCCCGGCTACGGCGACTTTCGAGCCTTCCGAACCGCCCAGGCTTCCTGGCTTGAAAGCTACGCGGACTTTTCTGCCCTCAAGGACCACTTCGGTGGAAAACCGTGGTGGGAATGGCCCGCCGAAGCCCGCGACTGCCGCGCCGCCGCGCGATCCCGTCTCCCTCGCGATCTCTCTACCCGCATCGAGGGCTACGCGTTCATTCAGCACCTCTTTTTCACCCAATGGCAGGCAATCCGCCGCCACGCCTCCTCCCGCGGCGTCCGCATCATCGGCGACATTCCGATCTTCACCGCGCTCGACAGCGCAGATGTCTGGGCCAGCCCTAACCTTTTCCAGCTCGATCCGGCCTCCCTGCGTCCGACCGCCGTGGCCGGAGTGCCGCCCGACTACTTTTCCGCAGACGGCCAACTCTGGGGGAACCCGCTCTACGATTGGCCGGCCCATGCGCGCGACGGCTACGCGTGGTGGCTGGAGCGCCTCCGCGCCGCGTTCGCCTTCTGCGACGTGGTCCGCATCGATCACTTCCGTGGCTTCGAGGCCTACTGGTCCGTCCCCGCCGGTCGCCCCAACGCACGCGTCGGCGCATGGATTCCCGGCCCCGGACTCGACTTCTTCCGCCGGGTTCGCGCCGCCCTACCCGATGCCCGGCTCATCGCCGAAGACCTCGGCCTGCTTACCCCGGAAACCGTGGCGATGCGCGAGGCCACCGGCCTGCCCGGTATGGCCGTGCTGCAGTTCGCCTTCGGCGGCGGCGCCGACAACGCGTACCTGCCCCACAACCAGACCGCCAACTCGGTCGTGTATCCTGGCACCCACGACAACGACACGACCCTCGGCTGGTACGCCTCTGCCGACGAACGCACCCGCGACCACGTCCGGCGTTACCTGCGCGTGAGCGGACGCGAGATCGGATGGGATTTCATCCGTTCGGCCTACGCCTCCGTCGCGCGGCTCGCGATTATCTCCCTGCCGGATCTGATGAGCCTCGGCAGCGAGGCGCGGCTCAACACCCCGGGAGTCGGCCAAGGCAACTGGACCTGGCGCTATCGTGCCGAACAACTGACACGGCTTGCCGCGCAGTCCGCTCCCTACCTTCGAGAGCTCGGCGAGCTCCACGGCCGCCTGCCGGCAGTCAGTCTCGCTTCAGAAACGCGGTGACCCGCGGCACGACGTCCTCGCGCGCGTCATCCAGCACGTAATGCCCCGCGTCGGCGACGCGGTGCACCGAGGCGGCCGGCAGCAGACCCCGCCAACGTTCAAGGAAGTGGTCATTGAAGCAAAAATCGCGGCCACCCCAGAGGATCAGCGCGTCTTTGTCGCGGAGGCCCGCGAGCCTCGCCTCCACCTCCGAGAGCGTCGCATGACTCGGATGCGCGGCATCCATCGGGATATCGCGCACAAACGCGTTCACCGCCACCCGGTCCGCCCATGATCCGTAAGGCAGAAGATAGCCGCGCTTCTCCTCGGCGCTGAGAGCACGGCGCGACATCGCCATCCACGTGGCGGGCCAGGCGAAACCGTTGCATCCGCGCACGACCAAGGGCCCGAGGAACGGTGCCCGGCAGAGCGCGATCCGCGCGGGGATACGGCTATCCGGAAACGCTGCCGTATTGAGAATCACGAGGCGCCGCACCTTCTCCGGATGGCGCCCCGCGAATCCGAGTCCGATCGCCCCACCCCAATCATGCACCACCAGATCGATCTGCTCCAATCCGAGCGACGCGATCAGGTCCTCGAGGTCGGCGATGCGTTGCGCGAGGCTGTAGGCGCGATTCTCCGGTTTATCGGAGAATCCCATGCCCACGTGGTCCGGGACCACGCAGCGACGCGCGGGTGCCAGCGCACGCACCAGATGACGGTAGTAGTAGGACCACGTCGGATTGCCGTGGACCATCACGACCGCCGTCGCGGCACGCGGCCCCTCGTCGAGGAAGCTGAGGCCGGTGCCATCCGGCAGCCGGTTCCTGCGCGGCGTGAACGGATACTCCGCCTGCAACCAGCCTGGAATCTGCGGCGTGGTCACCATTCCAGCGCGAGCATCAGGCAATTCAGGCCGCTGCCGATTCCCAAAAGCCCCACCCGCTGTCCCGTCTGCACCGCGCCGGCTTCGGCCGCCAGCGCCAGCGTCGCGGGCAAGGCCACCGAGCCGGTATTGCCGAGCGTCTCGAAGGTCGAGAAATCGCGCGCGAGATCGAGCCCGAGGGTCTCGTAGAGTTTACGCCGGTGCACGGAACCCACCTGATGGCAGATGAAGCGGTCGAACGTCGTGCCGTGGTCGCGGGAAAACTCCGCCCACGTCTCCCGCGCGAGTTCCACGCCGGCGACCAACAGCCTCTCCGAATCCGTCTGCATCGCGAGCGCCTCCGCGCCGTGGGTGTCGCCCTGGCAAAGCTCACTGTGCGCGGTGGCGGCGCGCCCGGTGCCGCCGAGGATGCGGTGCCCGC
>CAXRGI010000245.1:0-2171 GCA_964229935.1 Opitutales bacterium | reverse complement strand
GCACGCCCTCCTCGACCCGCCAGTAGACCGGGTCGCCCTCCCACCCCGCCAGCGAGCGCCCGTCAAAAATGCGCTCGAAACCGGATTCGTCCCGCTGTCCCTGCTCGGGGAAGGTCTGGGCGGAGGAACTCCACGTGGCTGCAGACCCAGAGATCATGCAGCAGAGGGTAAGGCGGAAGGAAGAACGCATTTTCACAGGGACTTGCCGACAAGCACGGCCACCGGGCGCGACGGAGGCAAGCGCGCGACCGACCGGCCTGGGAATGGCTCCGGCCCGCTCCATTTTCTCGATTGAAGCATCGACGGGGATGGCGTGCTTCTGACGGCGCTCGGACTGGTCGATTGGGAAAGGAGAGCCTCTTCCCGCCTCGGCCCCACGTTTTTCCCATCCCTCACCCGCCATGAATCGACGATCCCTCGAAACCGCCTACCGAATCGCCCGCGAACGTTACGCGGAACTCGGCGTCGACACCGACCGCGCCCTGCGCGCGGCGGCTCGCATCCCGGTCTCCATGCATTGCTGGCAGGGGGATGACGTCGGCGGCTTCGAAGGCGCCGGGGCGGCGCTCGGCGACGGACTCGCCGTGACCGGCAATTATCCGGGCAAGGCGCGCACGGCGGACGAACTCCGCGCGGACTTTGAGCAGGCCCGCGCGCTGATCCCGGGCACGCAGCGGCTCAACCTTCACGCCTGCTACGCCGAGATGAACGGCCGACGCGTCGACCGCGATCGGCTCGGGCCGGAGCAGTTTTCCAATTGGATCAGCTGGGCGCGCGGCCTGGGTCTCGGGCTGGACTTCAACCAGACCTACTTCTCGCACCCTCTGGTGAAAGACGGCTGCACCCTCTCCCACCCCGATCCGGCTATCCGGCGCTTTTGGATCCAGCACGGTATCCGCTGCCGCGAGATCGGCGCCGCGATGGGACGTGGGACGGGCTTCACCTGCCTCACCAACCTCTGGATTCCGGACGGCGCGAAGGACACTCCGGCTGATCGCCGCGGTCCGCGCGAGCGGCTCGCGGCATCGCTCGATGCGATTTTCCGGAAACGGATCGATCCGCGGCTCAACGTGGACGCCGTGGAGCCCAAGCTGTTCGGCATCGGATCCGAGAGTTACGTCGTCGGCTCCCATGAGTTCTATCTCGGCTACGCGGTAAGCCGCGGGAAAATGCTGACCCTGGATGCCGGGCACTACCACCCCACCGAGGGCATCGCCGACAAGATATCCGCGGTGCTGCAATTCCTGCCCCAGATCGCGCTGCACGTGAGCCGCGGGGTGCGCTGGGACAGTGACCATGTCGTCACCCTGACCGACGACCTGCAGTCGATCGCGCAGGAGATCGTCTGGGGCGGCTACACGGATCGCGTGCGCATCGGCCTCGATTACTTCGACGCCAGCATCAATCGCATCGCCGCATGGGTGATCGGCACCCGCAACATGCAACGCGCCCTGCTGACCGCGCTGGTCGCACCCCTGGACCGCATCCGAGCCGCGGAACAGTCGGGAGACCGCACCGCGCGGCTCGCGTTGCTAGAGGAGGCGAAAACGCTGCCGTTCGCCGCGGTCTGGGACTATTACTGCGAGACCGAGGAAGTACCTGTCGGCGAACGCTGGCTGGCTGAGGTGCAGCGTCACGAACGCGACGTGCTCAGCCGGCGCGGCTGACGTCTCTCGCAGGTCAGAGCAACTCGGTCCGCAGCTCGCTGTCGAACCAACCGCCCGAAGGGGCCTCCTTGGCCGCCGGAGCAATCGGGACGGAAGGCGTGGAAGTGGACACCGGAGCGGAGGCTTCGGATGAAGGAATATTGGCCGCCGCCGGCTCCCCCTTGGCCGGCACGAGATAGTAAACCACGTCGCAACCCAGCGCCTTCGCCGCCTTGCGCAATGAGTAGAGAGAGATGGCGTCGCGCTGTTCCGAAAGTTCCAGCTGCGCCCACGCCTGGCGCTGCGTGCCGAGCTGCGCCGCAAGATCCTTCTGTCGGGTGCCGCGCCACTCGCGCACCCTCCGAAGCCAGCCGCCGGCCGGGGTTTTCGCCACATCGCGGGCCACCTCGAGTGCCGCCCGCTCCACCCCCCAAGGTTCGCCCGCCGCGCCCGCACGCCGTCTTTGCTTCATGCCCCCATCCATGCGCCGCCCACGGCCTTGGCAATGTTCAACTTGCCCGGCGT
>CAXRGI010000244.1:0-12053 GCA_964229935.1 Opitutales bacterium | reverse complement strand
GTCCAGGAGCCCGGCGTGCAGGGCCGGGAGGTGATCGCGCTGATGGAGATCACGGTGAATAACCTGCTGACCACGGGCACGCTCGACGCGGAGGACTTCCTCTCGCGCGTCGACCTGCTGGGCGAGCTGGGTTTCACCACGCTGATCTCGAACTATTCGGAGTACTACCGGCTCACCTCCTACTTCCGACGCTACACGAAGGAGATGATCGGGGTGACGATGGGCATCAACAACCTCCTCGAGATCTTCAACGAGAAGTACTACGAGCATCTGGAGGGCGGGATTCTCGAGTCCTTCGGGCGCATGTTCCGGAACGCCGTGAAGCTCTACATCTACCCGATGCGCCAGGAGGTGATGGCGCGCTACCTCGCCTCCGGCGGCGCACCCGCCCCCGCCACGCCCCCCGGGCACGCTTTCGCGGGGGAGGTTCTGATCACGGCCCGTAACGTCCACATCGTCCCCCACCTGCGTAATCTCTACGACAACCTCCTGGAGAACCACTACATCGACTGCCTCACCGGCTTTGACCGCGAGGCGCTCGGTGTCGTCTCCCGCGAGGTGATCAGCCGGATTCGCGAACGGGACCCCTCCTGGGAACGCATGGTGCCCGAACCGGTGGCCGCCACCATCCGCCGCCGCCGGCTCTTCGGTTACACCCCCGCGCCCGCCGAGATTCCGCTCGCCGGCTGAGGCTCGCGTGCTTTTCTGCCCGCTCCCTCACCGACGCCATGCGCTTCCACAAGTATCACGCCCTCGGCAACGACTACATCGTCCTGAACCCGGCCGACTTCCCCTCGTGGGGCGCCGCGCCCACGACCGACCAGATCCGCGTCGTCTGCCACCGCAATTTCGGCGTCGGCTCCGACGGCATCCTCTGGGGTCCCCTGCCCTCGCGTGAAAGCCAGCATGGGCTCCGCATCTTCAATCCCGATGGCTCCGAGGCGGAAAAGTCCGGCAACGGCCTGCGCATTTTCTCGCGGTTCCTCTGGGATCAGAAGCTGGTGCGCGAGGCCAGCTTCACCGTGGAAACCCCGGGGGGCCACGTCCGCTCGGAGATCCGCGACAACGGCAGCCTGATCAAGGTGGCAATGGGTTCAGTGAGCTTCGACAGCGCGCGCATTCCGGTGAACGTCTCCGGCCCGACCCGCGAGGTCCTCAACGAGAAGGTCACAGTGCTAGACCGGGAGTTCACCTACTGCGCCGCCACGATCGGCAATCCCCACTGCGTGATCCCGCTGACCGCGGTGTCGGCGGAGCTCGCCCACCGATACGGGCCGCACCTCGAGACCCATCCGCTTTTTCCGCGCAAGACCAACGTCCAGTTCCTGCAGGTTATCGACCGGAAGAACATCCGTATCGAGATCTGGGAACGCGGCGCCGGCTACACCCTGGCCTCGGGCAGCAGCTCGAGCGCCTCCGCCGCGGTCGCCCACCGGCTAGGCCTCGTCGACCGGGAGGTCACCGTGCACATGCCGGGCGGAACCATCGGCATCGAGATCGGCGACGGCTTCTCCATCATGATGACCGGCACAGTGAACAAGGTCGCCGAGGGTGTCATGCACCCCGAGCTCTTCGCGGTTAAGGTCTGACGCCGGGGGACCTTAATTCAACCGGAGCCGGTCTTGCCGGGGGAGATTCCGGCGAGTTCCACCAGCACCACCGCCACGGCGTCGCCATCCGCGGTCGAATCGGGGCGCTGGCGAGCCTCCCAGTAGGCGGCGTCGAGACGGACGCCGCGGGCGGCGAGCACGCGCAGCGCCGCGGGAAATCCGTCCACCGAGCGATCAAAGCGGCGCGCGGCCGCGATGATGAGCGCGACCGAACGCGCGGCCTCGCTTTCGGCGCCCGGCCGCGCGGCGTTGCGCCACGCGCTCAACGAGGCGTCGGCGGCCGCGAGGAAACCCGACCGTTGCAAGCTGTCGACGGCGGCAGCCGCCGCGGGCGGCACCGGCCCGCGGGGCGCGCCGGCGGACTCAGAGCGCGGGCTGGTCAGCACGGCTCCGTCCGCCAGCAGGCGTTCACGCAACTGGGCATAAGGCAGTTCGTGGGGCGGGCGCCCTGCACGTTGGGCGAGCACCGCGGCCGTCGCGGCGGCCTGGCCGAGCATGATGAACACCGGCTCCATCCGCACCGACCCGTAGGCGGCGTGGGTGGCGGAAAGGCAGACCGGCACCAGAAGATTCTCAGCCTCGGCACGACGCGGCAGCAGCGCGCGATAACTAAGGGGGAAAGCACGGATGTTTTCGAGGAAGGCGCCTTCGACGCGCAGACGCCCCTCCGAATCAGCGAAGTAGCCGACGGCGTGCGAATCCAACGCGTAGGAAGCGAAGGCGACCGGATCCGGCACGGTCGTACGCCGACGCGCGTCGAGCTCCGTGATCACATATTCCCCCCGCATGCGACGCGCCTCGCGCACATAAAGTTGGAAGGGCCAGTGGCCGAACGCCGCGAACTCGTCCTTGGCCAGCCCCCAGCGCCCAACCTCGCGGCGCACCGGCTCCGGAACCCGCGGATCGTGCGCGAGGAACCAGAACAACCCCTGCGTGTACTCCTGATGCTCAAGCCAGAGCTTACCCCGCTCCTCGTCGGATGCCTCGGCCCAGCCGGTGCTGCGACCGACGTAGTCCGTGGAAAACATCCCGCGGTTATTGGTGTCGGTCTTCCGATTCGGCATCGGCGTGAGTGTGAACAACTGCGGTCCCGGGGCGACGGGCCGTCCGGAGATGGACCGCAGGATCAACTCATATTGGAGCGGGTCGTAGCTCCGCGGGCGTTCGATCGGCACGCGGTTCTCCGGCATGTCGGTGAGGCAAAGGCGGAAGTTGTAGGCCTGGACCCCCGGATCAGCGTCGCCCTCCCGGCCCGGCGCGCGCGGGGCGACGCGGGGCAGCAGCCCGCTCGAAGGGTCTCCCGCGCGCACGTACGGGTCAATGCCCGCGGTCTGTTCGGGCGCCAGAAACCGAATCCCGTTGAGGCTCTCGCCATGCAGGGAATTCGCCTCGCGCCCGATCGTGTAGCTCACCCCCGCGGCGGCCAGGAGATCCCCCTCGTAGGTGGCGTCGATGAACGAGCGTCCGCGGAAGACGCGGCCGTCCACGAGCGTGATGGAGGTGAGGCGCGCCCCGCTGCGCTCCACGCGACGCGAGCGGTCGAGCCGCGCGCCCAGGTGGACCGGCACCGCCGCCTCGCGGACCAGCGCGTCGATCACCGCCGTCGCGACCCGGGGCTCGAAGAACCAATGCTGGCGCGTGGCCTCGGTGACGTTGAGCGGATGGCGCGGCAGGTAGTCGGCGCGCGTTTCCCGCAACCAGGCGGACGGCTTTTGGTAGTGATCGTGCACGCGTTGGTAGAATTCCCGCGCGAGCCCCCCCACCACGCGCTTATCGCCGACATCGGTCGCACCCAGACCTCCGGTGGTAAGCCCGCCCAGCGCGGGCCCCGGCTCCAGTAGAACGACGGAGGCGCCGAGCCGGGACGCCTGCACCGCCGCGGCGACGCCGGCGGCATTGCCGCCGTAGACGACGAGATCATGAACGACCGGCTCGCCCGCGGGGAGCGAAAGGACCGGCAGCAGCAAGGCGACGGGGAGGACGGGCAGAAAGCGCATGAGTGGAGAAAACGCGCCGTTCGCCGCACACCACCTCACCGCTGAAGCGGCAGACGAGACGCTGCGAAACGAGGCGCCCCCACGCCATGCCAACGTCAGTCGCGGTCAAGCCCTCAGCCGAACGATCTTCCAAGCCGGGACCAAAACGGTTTGCGGGTACCCGTAGCCCAACTACGGTCCTCCCGTGGGATGGTTGGCCGACACGCTGCGCCTCTTCTGGGGCCTGATCTACTGGAACCTGCGCAAGACGTGGTTCCGGCTGCGGCGCGGCCGTTCCCCGTGCCCCTGCCAATCTCCGAGTGACTCGGGACGGGCCCTGCGCACCGCGTGCGACGCCTGCCTGCACTGGAGCCAGCCCACGCGTTTCCGTGCAGTCTGCCCGCTATTGGTCCGGACTTCCGACGGACTTCGCTGCTCGGCCGACACCGCCGACGTTCGGCCGTTCTGGGGCCGCGCGGCGGCGATCTACAGCGGCACCGCGCTCGCACTCTACCTCACCGCAGCCGTTTCGTTTTTTATTTTTCTCCGGACGGTCGGCTATCCGGTGAACATCTTTCATGTCACGCTGCCGCCGTACTGGCACCGTGTGACCGAGGTCCGCAGCGGCTACTTTCTCAACCGGGCCCAACAGGCTTTTGCTGAAAACAAACCGGCCGAGGCGCTGCTGTATCTCGACAGCGCCTTCGAATTCGACCCGCGGAACCACGCGGCCGGCCTGACGCTGGCCAAGCATCTGCAGATCGCCCAGCCCTCGAGATCCGACGCCATCTTCCAGCGTCTGATGGCGGAACACCCGGATCGGCGTCACCTGATCGCTCAGGAGTGGTTTCGTGCCCTGTTGGCCCGCGGCAACATGGAAAGGGTCACGGAGCTGGCCCTGGAACAACTCCGGGCGGGCTCACCCGGTGCTTCGGTCTGGATCCGCGCGCTGGTTTTCGCGCGCCGCCGACTGCCTCCTCCAGGGGAGAAGGCGGTGCGCGAGGAGTCGACACGCCCGGAATTCGCTCCGTGGCGACCCGTTCTCAGGGTGGAAGACCTGCTGCGGACCGGCCGGCACGCGGAGGCCAGGGCGCTGCTCACCGCGGACTGGCCGGAAACCCCCGACGAGTTCGAGGCGTTTTACCAATCATCGGTGCTGACGGAGTTGAACGACAGCTTCGCGGCGCTGGATGCCTTGGCGCGTAAACCCGTCGTGACCGATGGCGAGGTATTGCTCATGGCGCGGCTGGCCGCCCTCGCGTCGGCCGGCAAGGAACGACTCCTGTCACAGGAGGTGGATCGAGCGCTCTCCTCGCGGTTGAGTCCGGCGACCCTCCCGGTGATCAAGGTATTGACCGCCCACCTCATCCGTCATCCCGACCGGGACATCTTCCAACGGGTACTGGCCAAGGTCGAAGGGGAGCGCGTCCCCTTCACCGACCAGACCGCCGGGATCTGGTTCGGCCTTTTCTGCGCGGCGGGAGCCGTGGGCGACGAGTTCTCGCTGGGCCGGCTCACCGGTTCCATCCGCCAAGCGACCGGCCAGCCCTTCCTCGTCCTCGGCGCCACGGAGGCATTTTTCCGCGGTGATTCGAACGAGCGGAGCATCCTGCCTTTCCTTCCGACATTGCTGATCCCCCTCGAGGTAACCTACGCCCTGCTCGAGCGCTACCTCGACACCGCGCCCGGCGCGCGATCCAACGAGACACGAGGAGCGAAACCGTGATGCCCTCGTTCTTGAAAACCCTGCGGCAGCTCCCGGCGCCAACGCTCGCGGTCCTGTTGGCGATCGCCGCCGCGACCGCGGGACTGACGTGGCACCTCTGGCCGCATTGGAGCACCAACACGGACCTGTCCCACGGCTATTTCGTGCCGGTGCTGTTCCTTCTGCTGCTCGCGGAGAGCCGTCGCGGCACACCCCGCGCGCTCCGCGCGGGGAATTGGAATCGCGCAATCGCCTCGGGACTGATGGTGGCAGCTCTCACCGCGACCGCGGTCGCCGGACTTTACGCCGTCACGGTGTACTGGTCGCATGCCGCGGTCGGTCTGATGCTGGCCTTGGCCTTCGCCCTGATTTTGATCGCGGCCGGGGTGGTGTTATCGAAATCGGACATCGGGTTGGTGCACCTCAACTGGCCGTTCTTCGTCGCCGCCGGCCTCTGGCTGCTCGCCGCGCCACTGCCTCCCGGCACCTATTCCCGGATCACGCTCACGCTGCAACTTTGGGTCAGCGAGTTCGTGCTCAACACGCTGCATCTGCTGGGCATCGCCGCGGCGCGACGCGGCAACATCATCGATCTGGTGCACGCCACCGTCGGCGTCGAGGAAGCCTGCAGCGGCATTCGTAGTCTGATCTCCTGCATTTTCGCGGCGCTCTTCTTCTCCGCGACGCTGGTGCGGCGCCCCTGGGCGAGAGCACTGATCATCGCCCTCGCCCCGCTGCTCGCCCTGGCAATGAACTTCATCCGGTCGTTGACGCTCACCCTGCTGGCCGGGGCCAAGGTGGACATTTCCGGATTTTGGCACGACGCGACCGGCTTCGCGGTCCTCGGAGTCACCGCGATCGTTCTCGGGGGCCTGGCGCTACTGCTCGAACGAGAGCCTGCGCCGGCGCGGGGATCACCCGCCGCGCAGGCGACAGAGGTTCGACGGAGCGGTTCGGTCGCGCTGCTTGGCACCGGACTCACGGCGATTGCGGCGACGCTCGCTTTCTTCATCTGGAACACCCGCCCCGTGACCGGGCCCCAGAACCAACCGCCCGATCTGGCGGCGATCCTGCCCTCACCGCCGCCGGGATGGACGGCCCGAACACCCAACCTCTACGCGTTCAGCGGAACGCTGCAGACTGATATCCTCGCACAGCGCGATTACCTGGAACCGCTCCCGGGAGCCGCCTCCCGGGAGATCGTCATCTACGCCGCCTACTGGCGGGCCGGACAGGCGCCGGTCAGCCTGGTCGCCAGCCACACGCCCGACGCCTGCTGGCCCGGAGCCGGGTGGCTCGCGGTTCCGATTCCGGAAACCACGGTCCGGCTGAAGCTCGCCGACCGCGTCCTCCCGCCGGCGGAACAGCGCGTTTTCCGCTCGGCGGACCGGCCCCACCACGTCTGGTTCTGGCATCTGCATGGCGGACAGCCGCTATCTCACCGCGACCCCTACTCCGCCGTGGAGCTCCTGCGCTATGCGTGGCGCTACGGTTTCCGCCGCGATGCGGACCAGCTGTTTGTCCGCATCTCCAGCAACCGTCCCTGGGCCGAGATCGAGAACTCCGTTGTGGTGCGGGAGTTTTTCCAACGGGTGGCCGCCCTCGGACTCTGACCCGCGATGCCTTTCCGCCTGACCCGCATCGAACGCCGAATCCTCGCGGCGCTCGCCCTGATCATCGTGCTGGGCCTGATCGGGCTGGCGGTCCTCTGAGGCCGCAGGCGTCAACCGCGCGCCGGTCTCCAAATACGCGACGGCAATCCGGGCCCCGCCGCAGGAGGTCCCGCTCCTCTCCTCAGGATGATGCCGCTCCAGCAAAGCAACTCCCACTAGCCGCAACATCTCACGGAAGATCCGCGCCGCGACCTTGGCTTCCGGCATCCACAAATTCTCCTGCCGGTGGCCCAGGGGATTCCCGTTTTCAGCTGCTGGTGAGCGTCGCCGGGAAGCACGGTGGCAAAAGGAATTCCCGGCAGGTGACGGGTGAAGCCTGCTGAAAACGGAAGGCAGAGGACCCGGCAACCCTCCCGCGAAAAGCCTCGCCTTCGCCAGCGACCTGCATGCCCTCTGGCCAGCCTGTTGATGCCAGCCACCCCTCGCTTTCACCTCCGCGGCGCGGTCCCCGAGCGTCCGCTCACGCCCGGCGCATGAAACCGGACGAAGGCAGCCTGACCCGCGAAGCCGCGCCGGAGCGTGACCAGATCGACGCCCTGCTGCTGACGCGCGTGGCCGACGGCAACCGCGAGGCCTTCGCTGAGCTCTATGACCGCTTCTCGGCGCCCCTCTACGGGGCGGCGATGCAGATCCTGCGTGACGCCGCGGAGGCCCAGGACGTGGTGCAGGACGCGTTCCTCACCCTGTGGGAAAAAGCCGCCACGTTCGAATCCTCGCGCGGCAGCGCCTTCTCTTGGGCAGTCACGCTCGTGCGCAACCGCGCAATCGACCGGGTGCGCATGCGTCGCCGGCGTTCCGAGTTGCTCGCCGACTCAGTGCCGGAGGATCTCGGCTACCTGGCTGGCCGCCTGCAGGCCGGTGGCGACGAGAGCGCCACGCTGGGTGACGAGGCCCGTGCCGTCCGCGCGGCCGTGGCCGCGCTGCCGCCGGAGCAGCAACGCGCCCTCGAGTTGGCCTTCTTCGGCGGCCTCACGCAGGAGGAGATCGCCCGCAAGCTCCGTGAACCCCTCGGGACCGTGAAGGCCCGCATCCGTCGCGGCCTGATGAGGCTGCGCGACTCGCTCGCCGACCGCCTATGATCGACGAGCGGGGAGAAGAGATGGCCTGCCTGAGGGCGCTCGGGTTGCTCGACGAGCAATCCACGGGGGAATTCGCCCGTATTGCCCCTCCGGGATCGCCTTTGGAGAATCTCGTCCGCGATCTTTCCGAGGCGGCCGCCGCGCTGGCGTTCGTCGCCGCGGTACCGCCGCCCCGAGACCTGCGCCAACGCGTGCTTTCAGCCGCCGCCACGGGCTCCCGTCCGCATCAAAGTCCGCCCGACGGTCCGAGGCGCTGACGGCCGGCGACGTGGCCGCTTAACCGTCGACCGGCACGCCCTCGGCCCGGAGCCGCTGCAGCTTGTAGGTGAGCGCGCGACGGCTGATCGCGAGTTCCCGCGCGGTCTCCGTGCGATTGAAGTTGTTCTTGCGCAAGGCGCGCAGGATCGCCTCGCGCTCGATCTCGGCCAGCCGCTGGCCATCGACCGGCTCAATCCCGCCGGCGGGAAGCGGAGGCGGCTCCATTACCCGCGCCGGCAGGTGCTCCGGCAGCACGATCTCCCCCCGCGACAAAAGCGCGGCGCGCTCCATCGCGTTGCGGAGTTCCCGCACGTTGCCGGGCCAGCGGTAGCGCGCCAGGGCCGCGGAGACCGAAGCGGAGAAACGCGGACGCAACCGGGAGCTGATCCCGATGAAATAGGAGGCGAGCGGCACGATGTCCTCCGGCCGCTCGCGCAGCGGAGGCATGACGATCTCGATCACGTTGAGCCGGTAAAACAGATCCTCGCGGAAAAGGCCCTGGGCGATCCTCTCCTCCAGGTCCTGCCGCGAGGAGGCCAGAAGCCGAAAGTTCGCGGGCAGGTCACGCGCCGAACCGACGCGGCGGAAAACTCCGTCGTTGATCACCCGCAACAGCTTCGCCTGCAGGCCAACCGGGAGGTCGGCCACCTCATCGAGGAGCAAGGTTCCCCCCGCGGCCTCCTCAAAACAGCCCGTCCTCGGCGCACCCGCCGCCTTGTCCCGGCCGAATAGTTCGGCTTCCAACGCCGCCTCGTTTTCCGCCAGGCACCCGGTCCTCACCAGCGGTCGATCCGTCCGGCGGCTCCAGCGGTGAATCAGATCGGCGACCACCTCCTTCCCCACCCCGCTCTCCCCGGTGATCAGCACGCGGGACTCCGAAGGTGCGATCGCCGCCACGTCGCGGAACACCGTCCGCGTGAGGGCACTTTGCGCGATCACTCCCTCCGGCAGCGGCAACGGCTCCTCGCCCGGTGCGGCGGCCAGCTCCGGTCCCAGCGCACGGCGCACCGAGTTCATCAGCTCGTCGAGATCGATCGGCTTCGCCAGATAGTTGACCGCGCCGTCCCGCATGGCGGCCACCGCGGTACGGATGTCCGCGAAGGCGGTGACCAGCAGCACCGGCAAACCCGGATGGCGCTCGCGCACGCGACGCAGCGTCTCGATGCCGGACATTCCCGGCATGCGCACGTCGCTGATGATCAGGCCGAAGTCGCCCTCCTCAAGTCGCGCGAGCGCGGCCGCACCGGAATCCGCGGACTGGGTGCGGAAGCCCTGCGCGCGCAGAAAGGTCTCGAGCAGGCTCCGCTGGCCGGAGTCGTCGTCGACCACGAGAATGCGGCTCCCACCCCCGGTGTCAGGCTTCATGGCGGGCGGCGCCGGGGCGCAGATGGCTGATGCGGAACAAGGCCCCGCGCGGAGTGCGGGCCAGACAGGCGATCTCCCAGCCGTGCGCGGCGACGATCTGCCATACGATCGCGAGGCCGAGACCGACACCGCCGGGACGCTTGGTGACGTACGGCTTGAAGATCTCCGCCCGCTGTTCCTCGGGCACCCCCGGACCGTCGTCGCCGACCTCGACGACCACCCCAGCGTCCTCGGTCATCCGCCATTGCACCTCCACGCGACCCTCCGGGCCGACCGCCTGCACCGCGTTGAGCACGAGGTTGAAGAGCGCCTGGCGGAAAAGGGGCTCGTCCGCCTCGACCACCAGCGGATCGCTCGATGTCACGAGCCTTACGCGCTTGTCCTCCACATCCGGCAGGAGGGTGCGGGCGACATCCGCGGCCAGACGCGGAAGATCAACGGGCCCGGGGTGCGGCTCACGCGGCTTGGAGTAGTCGATGAACTGGTTGAGCTGCACCGTGACCCGATCGGCCTCCTCGAGGATGGCGGCGGCGTGCTCGCGGAGTTTCGGGACGGCCTCCCGGTCCGTGGTGACCAGGTGGGCGTGCCCGCGGATGAGGTTGAGCGGATTGCGGGTCTCGTGGGCGAGCCCGGCGGCGACCAGGTTCATCCGCGCGAGGTGGCTGTTCATCTCACCCGCTTTGAGCAGGCGTATCCGGAGCTCGGAGCTGCGGGTGAAGTTCCGCCACGCGAGCGAGGAGACGAGCGCGGCGCCCGAGCCCATCGCCGCCACGAGAAGGCGGAGCCAGAGATCAGCGCGCACCGCGCGGTCCATCTCATCGGTGGAAAGCGAGATCACCAGGCTATGCACCCCCTGCGTGCGGATCAGTCCTTCGTACTCCTCCTGCGACATCCACGCCGGCCGCCCGAAGGGCGCGCGGGGAGCGCCCGCTTCCGTCCCCGCCCCGGGACGCTGGGAGGGCCGCAGCGCCTTGGAAAAGCGGGGATTGCTGACCACCACGGCCGACGGCAGCGGCTTCTCCTCGCTTCCCGGGCTGCCCCCCCCGAGGTCGGTGAGGTTCATCAGCACCAATTCCCCCTTTCGCCAGAAAACCCCCCGCGCGCGCAACATCTCGGGCCCCAGTTCCACCGGGCGACCCGCGCTCGCGATCGTCTCGCCGGTGGCACCGAGCACCGCGATGGACTCGAGCCGGCCGGGTTGAATCAGCGCCTGCAGCGAAGCCTCGATGCGCTCCTTGGAAACCAGCAGACCGAAGCGCCGCTGGGAGCCGATGACGATCCCGAGCGTCGAGGTGATGTCGCGCCCGCGGTTGATGAGGCTCTGGCCGGCGGCCTCGCGGAACCGCCGGTGCTCGCTCCACTGCCAACCGCACAAGGCGACCGTCACGCCGAGCAGGGCGGCGTGAAGACCTAACTTTTGACCGGTCGCGAGCCAGCGCATGGGAGCGGCGGAACGTCGCCCAACCCGCGCTGCTTTCCAAGCCCCTTGTCAGGGCTTGCCGATCATGCGCTCGAGCTCGTGCTGCTCAAAAGCCTTGGGCGACAGGTCGAGCTTGCCCCGCTCCTGCACGGTCACCGCGTTCATGTCGTCGGGCGAGCGAATGACGTGCGGCGTGAGAAAGATCAGCAGCTCGGTCTTCACGTCGGCCTTCTGCTTACGCTTAAACGCATACCCCAGGATCGGAATGTCGCCCAGCAGCGGCACCTTGCTGTCGCGATCGGTCGTCTGGGTGGAGATGAGGCCGCCGATGACGATGGTCTTGTCGCTCGGCGTCACGACCACGGTGTCGGCGGAGCGCTTGTCGATGACCGGCGAGCTGACCGTGTTGGAAATCGGCACGGTGGTGGCGCTGAGCGAGGAGATTTCCGGCGAGACAATCATCTCAACCAGTCCTTCCTGCGTGATGAACGGCGTGACACGCAGGATGATGCCGATGTCCTGGTACTGCACCGTATTGATGGTGGTGTTGGTCTGGTCGCTTACCCGGGAATTGGTGATGATCGGAACCGACTGGCCGACCATGATGGTCGCCTGCTGGTTGTTACGCGTGAGCACGGAAGGCCGGGAGAGAATCTCGGTCTTACTCACGCTCGAAAGCGCCCGGAGCGTGGCGTTCACATCCTGGCTCAGGATCCGGTAGAACGCGCCGAACTGTGTCGCGTCGGTCAGCGCCTCCGCGACACCAAACTTCGTCGTGGCGATGCCGCGCGGCTCGTTCTTGATGGCGATCGTGCCGTTGAAGACGGCCTCGGAACCGAGATCGACGCCCTTGTCGTGGGTGACCTGCACGAACACCACGTTGATCAGCACCTGCGGCTTGGGCTTGTCGAGGGTCTGGATGATATTGCGGATGTTCTCGTTGGTCTCGTCGTCGGTGACGACGATC
>CAXRGI010000243.1:0-6373 GCA_964229935.1 Opitutales bacterium | reverse complement strand
CCGAAGGTAGCGGGCGTGCAGGACGGCAAGATCCGCGTCGCTTTCGGCGCGAACCCGGGCCGCCTCCGCTGGGTTCGCAGCAGTGAGGGGGGTGTCGCGCCGGGCGTGGAGGTCGTGGAGTGCCTGAGATTGCCCCGCGATGAGGTTGCGCACCCGGCCGGCTTGCGCGGGGTCGGCGATGGACAACGTCGCGACGATCTTGTCGGCCCGGGCCCGGGCGGTCGCCGCGTAGCCCGGGTCGGCGGCGGTTGCCGCGGCGCCGGAAAACGCGAGGGCGGCGAAGGCGGCGAGATGGTGAAGCCCGGAGAGGCTCGGTCGCATGATCGCTCCGGCGCGGGTTGCCTCAAAAGGTTCCGCGCAGTCCGAACGTCATCTGGACACCGAACCGCCGGATGTCGTCCCAGCGGGCGTAGGCCGGGTACATGCCCTGCAGATCGTAACGGTACTTGCGGTTCGAGCGGTTCAGCGCGTTGCGCGCGCTGAAGAACACCCCGTAGTGCCGCGAGAATTGCCAGCTGAGATTGGTGTCGAGTTTGAAGGTGGCGGGCAGGTAGGTGGCCAGCAGGTAGGGCGTGCCGGCGTAGGAGATGGTCTGCTGGCTCCCGGAGGGATCGAGCTGCACGTCGCTCCAGGTGCCCTTGAGCAGCACGCTGAACGAGGCGAAGTTCGCGTTCACCCCGGCGGCGGCCGTGCGGTCCGCGGCGGGACGGGCGGTGAGGCGGTTGGTGGCGGTCTGCCGGCGCTTCTTGTCGGTATAGTTGGCGAAAACGTTGAAATGGCGACCCCACGCGCCGATGACCGGCAGTTGCCCGAGGTTCTGGCGCACCTCGAGCTCATAGCCGCTCACCTTGGCCGTGCCGATCCCGTTGTAGGCCGTGTTCACGATCCAGCCGTCGTACTCCGCGGGATTGAGGCCGATGGCGGACACGACCTCGCTGAATCCTTCCGTGCCGGCGGCGTAGGACACGCTTTCCTGGAAGTTGCTCACGCTCTTGGTGAAGTAGGAGGCCGCGAGCTTGCCGCCGGAAGAGGTGTAGTAGCTGAGCTGGTAGTCCCAATTGTCTGAGATCCACGGTTTCAGCGACGGATTGGCCACCGAGATGGTGCCCGCGGGCACGGCGCCGGCCGTCTCGCTCTCGTTGATGACGAAGGCCCCGTTGCCCGAGAGGAGCCCGCTGGTGGAGTCCTCGAGCGCGATGCGGCCGAACGTGCGGGACCAGGCAAGGCGCGCGGTCAGATTCGGCGTCAGGTTGTAGGCCAGGTTCAGGCTGGGCGCCGGTTCACCCTTGGAGCGGGCGCGCACTTCCTGGAGGGGCTTGAGCTGCAGCCGGCGCCCCTCGAGGGTCGTGTTGAGGATGACCCGGTCGGGGAAGGCGATCCGCTGCGCCGCGAGCGCGTTGCGCAGGGCCGCGCCGGCCGGGGTCGCGGCGAAGAGATTGCTGGTCGCGAGGTCGATCCGCACGCCATTGGGATTGGCCGCATCCCGGTAGAGTTCGCCGGAGGCAGTCTTGATGAAATTCCATTTGCTGTCGGTCAGCGGACCGCGGCCGGTCCGCCGCGACTGCTCTTGGCGCAGGCCTCCCACAAAGGTCAGCCGGTTCGAGAGGGCGCGTCCCTCGAGTTGGAGGTACCAGGCATCCGAGGTGTCCTTGATGCGTTTGTTTTGATTAACGAAGCTGTTGTAATTGTTGACCTGGTCGCTGTCGCTCGCGGCGCTGAACAGGGAGCGGTTCTTCTGGTAAAAATCGTACAAGCGGTAGGTGCTGGCCCATTGCTGGGGAGCGAAGCCGAAACCTGGCTCGATGTTGTAGTAGGTCGTGTCCAGGTACTCCGCGGTCGGTGGCATCGTCCCCGTGTAGGTCTCGCGATAGCCGGTGCCGACACCCCACTTTTTCTTCAGCGCCTGCTCGCGATACCAACCGGTCTTGGCGGAAAGCTGCAGCGTCGGGCCGGTCAGGAGCTCGCGCCGGACGTCCAGCTTGTAGGTGAACTCGTCGTCGAGCGACTCCGCCTTGCCCGAGCGGGCCTGGATGGAATCCGGTGTCCACGCGGACAATCGGGTGAAATCGACCGCGTTATTGTTGCGATCCCAGATCCGGGTCGAGCGGGGCACTCCGTCCCGGATGTCCTCGAAAGCGATGCGGCCGATGCTCGCGCTCAGGTCGACGGTGGAGAAGTGGCCGTGTTCGACGTCCTTGTAGGACCCGCGGGAGGTCGAGGCACTGGCGACCGCGGCGATGTTCCACGCGCCGGCGGACCATGCGGCCTTCACGTAGCCGGTGTGGGTGGTCCCGATCTTGTCCCGTGAATCGATGTTCATCGCGAGCGTGCTGTTCGGGTTGAAAACCGCGCCGTTGGCGGACTGCGGCGCGTTCACGTAGGGATAGGAGACGGACTTGGTGTCCGTCCAATCCTGCGGCCGTTGGATCCGGATCTGAAGACGGCGCGCCGCGTCGGCCGAGTCGTAGACCGAAATCTGGTAGTTGGCGGCGAGCGTCAGCCGGGGCGCCGGGCGCCAATCCACCTTCACCGCCGCCGAATGCCGGTTGGAATAGCGAGGGGAGTCGGTGAGCGAGAAGCGGGTGAGGAACGGATGCAGGTAATCCGAGGTGTGGCCGCCGGTGAGGCTGGAGAGGGTGGCGCCGGCCGGTCCTCCGACGGGGCGCAGGTCGACGGCTGTGACCGGCGTGGCCTGCCACTCGGGACGGGCCCGCTGGTTCTCGTTGAACTGGTTCGAGGATGAGAGCGTGAGGGACAGACCCAGCGTCTTGTTCACCGGTCGCACATAGGTGAGATCGAAGCCGGGTTTGGCGGTGAACATCTCCCGGTCCGTGGGTCCGGGCGCACGGGAGAAAATATCCAGATTCTGCGAGTTCACGCTGAGATAGGCGCGAACGCTCGTGCTGGGGCGCGCGTACTCGAACGCCGACTTGCTCACGAGGTTGATCTGCCCGCCGATGGAGTTCGCGGGCATGTCGGGGGTGGGCACCTTGATCAGCTCCACCCGCGACGCGTTGTTGATGGAAAGCATGTCCAGCCCGACGGCGCGGGAAAGACTCGCGGGAGACGCGTTGGCGACGGGCACGCCGTCGATGTAGATCGCCGTGTCCTCGGCCCCGAATCCCCGCACGGAGATGCCCGTGGCGTCCGCTTCGGAGGTGTAGGTGCCGCCGTAGCCGATCTCGACGCCAGGGAGGAACTTCACGAATTCCCCGACGTTGCCCTCCGGGATGTCACCAAAGGCCTCCGAGGACACCACGTTCTTGATGTTCACCGAGAAACGCTCCTCGTTGATCGCGATCTCCTGCGCGGTGCGGAACCTGTCCCCGGCCACGACAAATCGGTCGAGCCGCACGGTGCCGCGCGACGAGGAGGTGGCGCTCTCGTTGAAGATGAGATCGCGCTGGGTGGTGCCGGCCGGCGAGACCTCGACCGCGACGGAGAGCGTGGTCTGTCCGGTGTAGACGACGCGCAGGCGGGCCGGACCGGCGGGAACGTCGCGGAGGAGATAGTTGCCGAAATCGTCGGTCAGCACCTCCAGCGCCGTGCCCTCCACGCTCACCAGAGCGCGAGCCAGATACAACCCGTTGCCGGCGTTCAAAACCCGGCCGCCGATGGAGCCGAAGGTGGATTGCGCGGTACCTGGCGTGGCCAAAAGACAAACGGCGAGCGCGGCCGAGGCTCGAAGCAGAAGGCGGAGCATTGAGTGGGCTTTCATGGGGCAGGGTCGCCGCGGCTTCCGAACCGGGCGGGTGGTTTCGCTTAAAGTCGTCGCCACCCGGCGGCTGAGTCGAGGGGCGAGTGGCGTCAATTCGCGGGACAGTCCGAAAACCCGTTCGCTGCAGGCCGCGGGCATGGGTTCACCCGGAGAGTATTTGTCTTTCGCCCGGATTGGCGCACGGGTTTTCCCGATGTCTCCGCCTGTACGCGCCTCCGCTTTCCGGCGTGCGATCCGCCTCCGGGCCATCGCCCTGCTGGGCGGTCTGCTCGTCGCCGCGTCGCCCGCCTCGGCCACCACGGTCCAGCCGCCCGACTTCCCGCAATTGGTTTCCCGCGCGGCCAGCGTCTTCCGCGGGGAGGTGGTTTCGTTGCGCTCGGAACTGGTCACGCGTGGTCCCGACCGCGCGATCTTCACGCGGGTGACGTTCCGCGTCACCGAGGTGATCCGCGGCGCGCCGCTTCCCTCCGAGGTCACCCTTGAGTTCCTGGGGGGCACCGTCGGCGACCTCACGCTCGAGGTCGCCGGCATGCCGCGTTTCGAGCCGGGCGGCCGCGAGATCGTCTTCGTGGAGCGTTCGGGTCCGCAGATCTGTCCATTGGTCGCGATGGCCCACGGGCGTTACCGCGTACTCCTCGACTCCGCCGGCGCGGAGTTTGTCGCGCGCGACAACGGCGCGCCGCTCGTCCGGCCCGACGATGTGGCGCTGCCCCTCACCGCTCCGGCGGTCGCGGTGCTGACGTCGCGTCAGTCGCTCGCCGCCGCACGGCCCCTGAGCCCGGCGGAGTTCACGGCCGCCGTGCGTTCCGAGGCCCTGCGGGCCCGTCTGCCCTGAGCCATGCGCCGTTTGCTCCATCTGCTTCCGTTCGCCGGCCTCGCTCTGCCGCTCGCCGTCTCGCATGCGTTCACCCCGATCGGCGGCAGCCCCGTGTGGCCCGACGGCAATATCGTCATGCACCTCCAGTTGGGCACCGGCCCGGTGCTCGCGGACGGACGCACCTGGAATACCGCCGCCGCCGACATGCTGGCCGAGTGGAACCGTTCCATGGTCCGCTCGCGTTTCACCTGGATCGCCGACTCCTCCGCTCCGATCGGTGACGGCAACGGCGTGAACAACGTTGTTTTTCGCGGCGACATCTTCGGGCGCGCCTTTGGCGATTCGACTCTCGCGGTGACCACCGTCTGGCGTGTCGGCACCCGACGCACCGAGGCGGACGTCATCTTCAACACCCGTTACACGTGGGATTCCTACCGTGGTCCTCTCAAATCCCCGGGCGGCGGCTCCGCCGAGTTTTCCCGTGTGGCGCTGCACGAATTCGGTCATGTGATCGGCCTCGGTCACCCCGATGAGGCCGGCCAGTTCGTGTCCGCGGTCATGAACAGCCGTTCCGGCGACGTCGACGCGCTGACGGCCGATGACCGCGAGGGTGCCGCTTTCCTTTACGCCTCGAACGAGGGAGCGGTGGCGCCGCGCATCACTCTGGCCTTGGCTGACCAGAGTCCGGTCGAGGGCGATGCGGTGGACTTCGCGGTCGGCGTGTCCGGCACCGCGCCGTTCACCTACCAGTGGCGTCGTAATGGCCTCGTGCAGGGGGTTTCCACCGCCACGTGGACGCTCAACAATGTCGCGATCGTGAGCAGCGGGACGTGGAGCGTCACGGTCACGAACAGCCGCGGATCGGCCACCAGCACGATGAACCTGAACGTCACCGCGCGACCGGTGGCGCCCGTCATCACGCGATCTCCCGCCGCCATCGAGGCCCGCCCGGGGCAGACCGTAACCTTCACGGTCGCGGCCACCGGCTCCACGCCCCGGCTCTATGAGTGGCGCCGGAATGGCGCGGCCCTCGGTCCGGCGACCCTCAGCGACACGCTTACGCTCACCGACGTCCAGGCTGGGGATGCGGGTTCCTACTCGGTCGAGGTGAGCAACTCCGGCGGACGTGCGGCCAGTGCCGCAGCTTCGCTCACCGTCACGGCGCGCTCGGCGCCGGTCTTTTCTGCTGCGCCACGGTCACAATCGGTCGCGTCCGGGTCCACGGTTGTTTTCCAAGCGGCGGCCGCCGGCGATCCGGCGCCGGTATTCCAATGGCGCCGGGACGGCGTGCCCTTGCCGGGTGCCACCTCCGCTCTCCTCATCCTGCGCGGCATCGGCGCCGCCGAGGCGGGCGTTTACACGTGCGTCGCGGCCAACGCCGTCGGCTCCGTGACGTCATCGGCCGCCACGCTGACGTTGTCGGCCTCAGCCGACGCGGGTCGGTTGATCAACCTTTCGATCCTCACGGCCGTCGATCCCCAGGATCCGGAATTCACGGTCGGGACCGTGATCGGCGGGGATCGCACGACGGGCAATAAACCGCTGTTATTCCGGGCGGTGGGTCCCGGGCTCGTGCAGTTCGGAATCCCGGCCGCAGAGACCCTGGCGGATCCCCGGTTGGAGCTGATCGCCGCCGCGCCGCTCGCTTCCAACGACGACTGGAGCACGACCGCGGGAGACGTTTTCGGGCGGGTCGGGGCTTTCGCGTTGGCCAACGGTTCGCGCGACGCCGCGCTTTTCCAGCCCGCCCTCGCGCGCGGCGCCTACACGGTGCGCGTGGGCGCCGCGACCCCGGCCGCGGGCTCGGTCCTGGCTGAAATGTTCGACGCCACGCCTTC
>CAXRGI010000242.1:0-3258 GCA_964229935.1 Opitutales bacterium | reverse complement strand
GTGCCGCCGACCCCGATGCCTCCGGAGCCGATACCGATGCCCACACCGCCAGTGGAGCCGATCACGGTTCCCCCGCGTCCGGTGCTGATGCCGATCCCGGGGCCGCCCATGCCGATGCCAACTCCTCCCATGCCGACCGTGCCCATGCCGGCGGAACCGGGATATATGACGGACCCCGGATCTCCGCCCTTCGTGTAAACCCAGATCTCATCACCGGCGGGGGAAACACTCACCTCGCTCGGCTCGCCCCAGGCGACCCGCACCATGTCGGCGTTCATCCCGGGCTCCACCTTGCCGTCGAGCACGGCCTGTTTCACCTCGAGCGGCCAAGTTTCATAGACGTCGCGGTTGCGATCGATGCGGCTCATCTGCGACGACGAGCACCCCGCCCCCGCCAGCAGAGCAAGCCCGACACCCAGCCATGACCACGCGCGATTCATCGGCGGCGAACATACACGGGGACGTCCTCCCGTAAAGTGTCCCGCGGCGCGTTTCCACCCGGCGCGCTCCGCAGTGCCGGGTGGGACGAGGGAAAGTGCATGGGAGTAATGCGGAAACTTGCGCCCGCCGTGCGCCAGAGCCCTGAACCCCTCATTCGCTCCTTCGCCGCTGGTTCCGCGTTTTCCATATTCCGTGGGCCCACCTCGCCGTGTCTCCCAGCCGCCGAGCAACTCAGCCCTGAGTTCCTGATTTCCAGATTTTCTTGGTCCTCCGTGCCTCTGTGACTCCGTGGTGAAACGGTTTGCCTGCCAACGAAGCATTCCGGCCGAAAATCCGAACTCAGCGCTGAAGCCGCAAGTCGGAGCTTTGGGTTGCTTCCGCAGCTAAGCCGCGACTCCACTTTTCCCTCCGCCATGAGCAATCCCGTGTTCCCCGCGCGCACTACCACCGCCGAGATCGAGCTTGGCGCCACGCTGCAGCCGAAATTCGGCCCCGATGGCCTGATCCCCTGCATCACGCAGGACGCGCAGAGCGGCGAGGTGCTGATGTTCGCGTTCATGAACGCCGAGGCGCTGGCGCACACCCTCCGCACGCGGAAGGCGACCTATTGGAGCCGGTCGCGCAACAAGCTCTGGGTCAAGGGCGAGGAATCCGGCAACGTGCAGCACGTGCGCGAGCTGCGCACCGATTGCGACCAGGACGTCCTCCTGATCAAGGTAGACCAGACCGGCCCGGCCAACGCCAGTTGCCACAACGGCTTCAAGTCCTGCTTCTACCGCCGCCTCGCCGATCTGGAGGGAGCGGAGGCTTCGGGATACCGCCTGACGACGACGGCGCAGCGGCTTTTCGACCCCGCGACCGTCTATAAGAAGAAATGACGCGGTGCTCCCCGGACGCGTTCAGCGTCCGCCCGGAGCCAGCCCCCGGCTGCTCGCGCCGGAGAACGCGCGGAAACGGGTGAACTCCGGGCTGTCCGCCTCCGGATGGCTCGCGATGCGCTCGAGGGCCTGGGTGCGGTTGAGGCCGTCGCGGTAGAGGATCCGGTGCAGCTGCTTCACGCGATCGACCTGCTGCGCGGTGAAACCGTTGCGCTCGAGACCGACCTGATTGATGGCCCGCACCCGGGCGGGCGTGCCGTCGGCGATGAAAAACGGCGGCAGGTCGTGCACAAGCTTCGCCGTGGCGGACAGCATCGCGTAGGCCCCGAGGCGGCAGAACTGGTGGACGCCGCCGTAGCCGCCGACGACCACGTGATCCTCCACGACCACATGACCGGCCAGGACGGCGCCGTTGCTCATCACAATGTGGTCACCCAGCACGCAGTCGTGCGCGACATGGCAACCCGCCAGCAGGTTATTGCCGGAGCCGACGCGCGTGAAGGCGCCGTCGTGCGTGGCGCAGTGGATGGTGACGTACTCGCGGAACACGTTGCGGTCGCCCACGCGCAGCCCGGGGTTGCCGCCGCGGAACTTCAGGTCCTGCGTGCGCCCGCCGATGCAGGCGTAGGGAAACAGTTCGCACCCGGCGCCGAGCACCGTGTTGCCCTCCACCGACGCGTGATGGTGGAGCTTCGTGCCGGCCCCCAGCTCGACCTGGCCGCCGACATAGGCGTAGGCGCCGATCTCGACGCCCTCGCCGAGACGCGCGCCCGGCTCGACGATGGCGGTGGGATGGATCACCGAGGCCATGAGCTCAGGCCTCGCCCTCCTCGACCAGGCCGAACATCAGCTCGGCCGAGGAAACCACCTGGCCCCCGACCGTGCAGTTGCACTCCGCGACGGCGAGCTTGTCGCCGCGCGCCTTGGTGATCTTCGCGTTGATGAGCAGCTGGTCGCCCGGACGCACCGGACGCCGGAACTTCACCTTGTCGGCGCTCATGAAGAACGCCGTCTTTCCCGCGCCGGCGGTGCGGCGCATCATCACGATGCCGGCCGCCTGCGCCATGGCCTCGAGCTGCAGGACCCCGGGCATCACCGGATTTTCCGGGAAATGCCCCATGAAGTACGGCTCATTGATCGTAACATTCTTCACCGCGACCAGCTCGTCGTTGCCGATGAACTCGATCACGCGGTCCACCATCACGAACGGATATCGGTGCGGCAGCGTCTCGAGCACGCGGCGGATATCCAGGGAGGTCTCGGTGGGCAGCACGCCGACCGGCCGCGCGGCGCGCTCCTTCCGCTTCGGGGCCTTGCGGCGCTCCTCCAGCCGAGCGAACAAAGCCTTGGTGAGTTCGGCGTTGATGGCGTGCCCGGGACGGGTCGCGACGATGTGGGCCTTAAGCGGCAGGCCGAGCAGCATCACGTCGCCGATGATATCGAGGATCTTGTGCCGCACGAACTCGTCGGGGAAACGCAGCGGTTCCTTGGAAAGGATCTTGTCGCCGCGGATCACCACGGCGCAGTCGAGCGAGCCGCCCTTGATCTTGCCGAGCTTCAGCAGTTCCTCGATGTCCTCGTAGATCGCGAACGTGCGCGCCGCGGCGATCTGCGCCATGTACACGTCGGGGTCGATCGCGAGGGAAAGGTGCTGGGTGTGGATGCCGCGGTCGTCGGCGGAGGTGCAGGAGATCTTCAGCTGGTCGCAGGGCAGCGCGATGACGGAGGAATTACCGCGGGAGACCGAAACGGGGGCGTCGAGCTCGAAGTACTCGCGGTCGGCGTCCTGCTCGACCGGCTCTCCCTGGAGAATGAGGTTAACGTACGGCCGCGCCGAGCCGTCGAGGATCGGCGGTTCGGAGGCGTTCATCTCCACCACCACGTTGTCGATGCCGCAGCCGTGGAGCGCGCTGAGCACGTGCTCGACGGTGTGGATCTT
>CAXRGI010000241.1:0-2920 GCA_964229935.1 Opitutales bacterium | reverse complement strand
CGCCTCATCAACGGAGGCCCGGCGCCCGCCGCGACGGCTCCGAGCGCCCCGGTCGTATCCTCCGCGCCCGCCGCGGGGTCCCCGGTCAGCCCGGCCCCGCGTTTTCACATGGTTTCGGACGGGGACTCGCTGACTCGCATCAGCACGCGCTACTACGGCACCGCGAGCCGGTGGCAGGAAATCTACGACGCCAACCGAGAGGTATTGAAGGGCGAAAATACCCTGCGTCCCGGCCAGCGCTTGCGGATCCCGTAGCCCTCCGGAACACCAGTCACTTCTTCGCGTGATCGCGGGCGTGATGCTCGGCGAGCAGGTCGCGACCGAAGTCGCCCTTGAAGTCGCGCACCACGGTGTGCACGTGGTTGAAGTTGTTTTGGAAGTTATCGAACTCGATGAGGATCGTCGGCCCTTGGATCCGGTAGTAGCGGCCTTTCGTCCGGTCCACGGGGCCCGCCCACGCGAAGGTTAGTTTGTCCAGCCCGGCGGCCTCCATCTTCGCGAACGTCTCCGCCGCAAGCTCGGGCCGCCAGCGCGCGAGGTACAGCTTCACCAGCGCTTCAAGACGGGTGCGTTGCACCGGGTTCAGCCGTGTCGCTGCGATTCCCGCCGGCGAGAGGGGGTCCACGCGTTTTTGATTCGTGGTCACGATCTCCTTCAGCGGATCCGCGGCGATGATCGCCGCGCGGCGCTGGTCGGCATCGAGCGATTCGATGAAGGCGAAGCCGGCGTCCTCCTCCTCACCGAGCACGCGCTCGCCTCGGCGAGGCCCCTGGCGCACCTCCGCCGGGTTGGTGCCCATGAAGGAGGGCGTGAAGAACACGTGTTTCCCGCCGACCACGGTGAAGTTGAACGACAGGTGATGGCCCTCGAAGCGCCACCCCCAGGAATCCGCGCCGGCCGGCTCGCCGAAAAACGTGATGAAATACTGCACCGGATCGCGCCGGCCCTTGGTGTCTTTCTCCAACTCCTTCAGCACGAGCTCCAGCTGCATGATGGCCTGCGCCTTCGCCGTGCCCGTGTGGCTCAGCCCGGTCCGCAGCAGGGCGAGCCCGAGCGCCTGCTGATCGGCCGTCATGCGCTTGAAGGGCAGCCCGCGCCTCTCGAGCGGCACGAAGTGCCAGTTCTCGCGTTCCGCGTCGGTCAGCGGGTAACTCGCCAGCTTCAGCTGCGCGGTCTCCAGGGAGGCGCGGAACCGCGTGGCGGCCTGCAGCATGTCGGTGGCGACCTCGTGCGAGTGCAGCACGAGTGGAGCGAGTGAAAGGAACAGGGCGAGGAGGAAGCGGGGCGGGGTGATCACGCGGAAAGCCTGACGCTTCACTGCGGAATCACGCAAGGTCGCAGGCTGTTTCCGGCGAGCGGTCGGAAAAGGGAAAGACTCGGAAGGTAGAAAATCCCGGAAACCGTGGGAGGGATTAAAACCATGGCCTTCGCGAGCACGAAGGGGCTGGGAAGCATCGATGGGTCCTCAGCGTGAGGACCGGTCCCGAGCCTTGAAATAAATGCAACGGCTGCAGCCGCTGATTCAACGTGGGACTCCCACCGGGATGCATCACGCCGCGAAGCGTAAGGTGTCGTGTGAGATTTCCGGCGGAGCACCCCGGCTGCATCGAACGTTTCTTGGGGAGGAAAGCCCATCACCGTCGGCATGAAATGGCTTTGGGGTAGCCCCTGATGTTTGCCCGCCGGAGGCTGGTCGAAGGAGGGGTGCCGCGGAAGAAATGAGGAGCGTACCGCTCAGGCGATGAGCTCGTTGATCACCGTGCCGCCGAATTGGCTGAGCTGTTTGAAACGGCCGCCGTGGTAGTAGGTGAGGCGGTTGTCATCCAGCCCGAGCAGATGGAGCAGCGTCACGTGCAGGTCACGCACGTGGTGCACGCGGTCGACCGCCTCCATGCCGGTCTCGTCGGTGGCGCCGATGGTGTGACCGGCCTTCACGCCGCCGCCCGCCATCCAGATCGTCATCGCCTTGGGATTGTGGTCGCGGCCGTAGGCAGTCCCGCCGCGCACGCCGTTGTCCGGGGTGCGGCCGAATTCCCCGCACCAGACGACCAGCGTGCTGTCGAGCAGGCCGCGGCGTTTGAGATCGGCGATCAGCCCGGCGATCGGCTGGTCGACACCCCGCACCAGGTTGCCGTGCGCGCGTTCGATGTAGTCGTGGCTGTCCCAGGTGCCGTTGTAGAGCTGGATGAAGCGCACACCGCGTTCCACCAGCCGCCGTGCGAGCAGGCATTTCCGGCCGAACGCATCGGTGGGTTCCTTGCCGATACCGTAGAGCTCGCGGGTCTTGGCGTCCTCTCCCGTGAGATCGAGCACGCCCGGCACTTCCATCTGCATGCGGAACGCCAGCTCGTAGCTTTCCATCCGCGCGGCCAGGGGGTCGGCGCCCGGATGGCGCGATGCGTGCGCGGCGTCGAGGCGGGCGAGCAGGTCGAGATTGCGGCGCTGCCGTTCCGCGGAAACGCCGGCGGGCGGGGCCAGATCCAAAATGGGAGCGCCCTTCGCGCGCAGCGGCGTGCCCTGGAAAACCGCCGGCAGGTAACCGCTGCCCCAATTGGGGGCACCGCCCTGCGGATACGAAACCTCGGGCAGTACGACGAATCCGGGCAGGTTCTGGTTCAACGAGCCAAGACCGTAGGTCACCCAAGCCCCGATCCCCGGATCGCCGCCGAAGCGGTTGCCCGTGTTCATCTGGTACATCGCGGTGGGATGGTTGACGCTGTCGACCTGGCAACCGCGGTAAAAGCAGAGGTCGTCGGCCACCTTCGCGAGGTGCTCCCATTTCTCCGCCATGTCGGCGCCGCTGGCACCCGCCTTGCGGAAACGGAAAGGGCTGCGGACATAATACCGTTTGCCGCTCTCCATGGCCGATTTCTCGCGGCCCTCGCGGGTGAACTCCTTGAGGTGCAGGCGATCCAGGGCC
>CAXRGI010000240.1:0-24116 GCA_964229935.1 Opitutales bacterium | reverse complement strand
CCCTCGGCCGTCCGCCCCACCACATTCTCCGCGGCTGTCTGCCGCGGCGCCAGCAAGCCACGGGCTCCTAATTGGTTTCCCTGCGAGGCCGCCCCCTCACGTCAGAACTCCCAGCTCAGGCCGATGCTGGGCAGGAAGGGTAGCTGCTCGCGAGGTTTGCGCCGGGAGGTCACGGTACCGCCGTTAACGCTCACCTGGTGGTCATAGCCGAGCAGGTTCAGGCGGTCATAGACGTTGAAAAGATCGAGGTATGTCCGCACTTCGCCGCGCGCGGTCTGGAAGCGGCGCGTCACCCGCAGGTCCAGGCGGTGGTAATCCGGCAGACGCAGCCCGTACGGCTCACCGTTGGCGGAAACGAGCACGCGGCGGTTGTTGGCCAGCGGCGCGAGCGAGTAGACGACGTCGGTCGTGGGCCAGCCGGTGTGGTAATGCCAGGCGGCGCTGAACTGCCAGCGCGGGTTCAAGACGTACGTCACATCGGCGTAGAAGGCATGGCGCTGGTCACGCCGCCGAGGCACCCACCGGCCCGCCACCCGTTCCTCGGTACGCGCGATCGCATGGCTCACATTCCACTGCAGGGCACCAGTGCCGCGGCTCGACAGAAGGAACTCCACGCCTTCCGCCCGGGCTTTCGCGGGCGCCACCCGCACCCGGTCGGACTGCGCCTCGGGGAACAGGTCATAGGCATTGTCGATGTTCTCCCAGCGCGGACGCACCCTGGAGGTCAGACGCTGGTACGCCTCCAACCGCAGGGCGACACGCGGCCCGAGCGCCCGCTCCAACCCGATCACGCGGTGTTCCGCGCGCTCGATGCGACCGAAGACCCGTTCGCCATCGGAGACCGAGAGCTCATGCAGCCCCTGGCGTTGCGCGTAGTCGCCCCAAGCCGCACGGATCACGGTGGCGCCCAAGGTAAGGGCTGCGTTCAGCCGCGGGGTGAGAGTCGCCCCGCCGACGTGCCCGGCCCGTTCCCAGCGCAAACCCGGCTCCGCCACGAGCGGACCGACCACACGAAACTTGACCGCCGCAAATGCCGCCGCGTTCGCCCCCTCGGGTTCCAGCCGCACCACGGTGCGGTCGGTCGCCACCACCTGTGTGAACCCCGACACCACGGTGCGCTGCCGCGAAAGCGCGCAGTCGTAGTCCGCGGCTCCTTCACCGGCCTCGAAGCCGGTCCGCCAGACGGCCGACTCGCCGGTTTGCCAGGTCCAGTCGTTGCGCAGCGAAACAAGGTCGAGCTCGCGATGATCGGTGAGCGAGAACGGGAAACCGTCCTGCCGCCCGCTGCCCTGCCGGCTCCAGGTCAGCCGGTTCCAGGCGAGCACCGCCTCGCCGCCCAACCCGCCGGACAACTCCCCGCGCCAACGACCCCAGACGTGGTTGCTGCCGTAGCCGCTCGAAAGCGAGGGCGAGTTGGTGCGCTCGTACCGCAGGCCGTCGCCGGCGCGAAGGGCGTGAAAGGAGAGCGTGTGTCCGGGTGCGGCGTCGTACTCCACCTTGCCCATTAGATCGTAATAGCGCGGCGAAATGTCGTCATCGCGCCCCGAGGCCTTCAGGGCGATATCAGGATAACCTCGCCGCGCCGTCGCCAGCCACCGCCCGCGGCCCCCGGCGAAAACTCCCTGCCGCAGTCCGCCCACGCCGGTCAGGCTCAGGTTCAGCGCGGTCAAGGCGCGACGGTCGGACTTCGTTTCCATCGTGAGCACTCCCGCGAGCCGGTCCCCGTGCTCGACCTGGAATCCGCCCGTGGCGAGGTCGAGCCAGCGTATGGCGGCCGGGTCCACGATCGAGAGCGCGCCGTCGACATCCTTCAGATGGAAGGGCTCCAGCAGATCGGCGCCATCAAGCCGCAGGCGCACCTCGGACTGCGGCGCACCCCGGACCCAGAAACGCGCCGAGACATCATCGGTCGACAAACCGGGGAGGCGTGCGATCGAGCGGAAAAGGTCGTCGCCGACCTGCGGCAGGACCTCGAGTTCGCCGGCGGTGAGTCCGACGGCGGCCATCGTGGTGACATCCGCCACCCCGAAGCGACTCGGAGATACCACGACTTCAGCGAGCTTCACCGCCGGCGCCAGCTGGGCCACCAACGGCGCCGCACCCAGCAGGGCGGGCAGGAGGAACAAGGAAGCTTTCATGAAAGGCGCGCCGGCTGGCGGAGGTCCGCGGGCCTAGCTCCGGAAGAACTCGCGCGTCGCGGCGATGCGGGCCTTTACGGCGCCGCCGCGCAGGAGATCCCGTGCCGCTCCGACGCCCTCGCGCACGGAGCCCGCGCGACCGGTGATCCACATTCCCACGGCAGCGTTCAAAGCGATCGTGTCCTCCAGGCCGCGTGGCGCCGTGCCCTCCAAAAGCGCCTCTACGAGAGCGGCGTTGGCGACGACATCGCCGCCGACGAGATCCGAGAAAGGCGCGCGGGCCAGTCCGAAGTCCTCCGCCACCCATTCGCCGTCGACCTCCCGGCGGGCGCCGAAACCCCGCACCCGGTTGACCGTGGCCGTCGTGAGCTCGTCGATCCCTCGTCCGTCGCCGATCACGCCATGCGCCGCCAGGCCGGCGCGGGCACCGAGCACCTCAAGGGCGCCGGCGAGGGTGGGCACGGCGGCGGCGGAAAACGTGCCGAGCAGCACGTGCGCGGGCCGCCCCGGGTTGATGAGCGGGCCGAGGATGTTGAACACCGTACGGCGGCCCTGCGCGGCCAGGGCTTTGCGCACCGGGGCGATATGCCGGAAAGCCGGATGGTAGGCCGGCGCGAAGAAAAACACGAAGCCCAGCTCCGTGAGCGCGGCTCGCATCCTTGCCGGCGGAGCCTCGAGGTTCACGCCCAACGCCGCCAGCAGATCGGCGCTGCCACACTTGGAGGTTATCCCGCGGTTGCCGTGCTTCATCACCGGTACGCCGGCGCAAGCGAGCACGAGCGTCACGACGCTGGAGATGTTGAAACCGCCCGAGTGGTCGCCGCCGGTGCCAACGATGTCGATCGCGCGCGCGGACCACTCCCCCACGCCGGGATCGACCGCACGCTGGCGGAACGCCTCCGCGAACGCCGCGACCTCGGCGGGAGTCTCGCCCTTGTCCGCCAACGCCAAAAGGAACGCCGCCTTGGCGGCGTCGGTCTCCTCGGTTCCCGCCAGCGCCGCCGCGGCCAGCGCGACTTCGGCCGCGGAAAGGTCACGTCCGGCGGCGGCTTGGGCGGAGAGGGACGCGAGGCTGCTCATGCCGCGACTCCATTTCCCGACGCCGGCCGCCGCAAATAAATTTGCTCCCGGCGGCGGTGGTTGCGACCACTCGGCGTGCGTTTGCTGATCCTCGCCCTGTTCCTTCCCTGCGCCCTAGCCGCCGCCGCGCCGCCCGCGGGAACCCCGGCTCCGGGCGCCCCCGCGGCGGAATTGTCGCTCGCCGACGCTGTCATCCTTGGCGTCGTGGAGGGCGTCACCGAGTTCCTGCCCCTCTCCTCCACCGGCCATCTCATCATCGCGAACCACTTCCTGGGCCTTGATCGCGAGACGCCCCTGCGAGGACCCGACGGGGAAACGCTCTGGCACAAGAAGCCCTCGGCGAAAAACCCGCGCGGTGAACCACTCACGCTGAAGCTGGCGGCCGACACCTACACGGTGGTCATCCAGGCCGGTGCCATCGCGGCGGTCGCGCTGCTCTACTGGAACTCCTTGCTCTCGATGCTCAACGGCCTGCTCGGCCGTGATCCGGCGGGCCGGAAACTGCTGGTGAGCGTCCTGATCGCCTTCGTGCCGGCGGCGGGGCTGGGATTCATCGCCCACGGCTGGATCGAGGCGCACCTCTTCTCGATCGGCGGCGTGATCGCCGCGCAAGTCGCGGGCGCCGGGTTGATGTTCTACGCCGAGGCCTGGCGGCGCCGTCAGACCGCTCCCCCCGTGCCCGCGGAGATAACCCCGGCGCGCGCGATCGTGGTCGGTGCCCTGCAATGCGTGGCGCTGTGGCCGGGCACCAGCCGCTCGATGATGACGATCGTCGGGGGGTACTTCACCGGGCTCGATCCGCGCCGCTCGGCGGAGTTCAGCTTCCTGCTCGGTTTCGTCACGCTGACCGCCGCCTCGGTTTACAAGGGATTCCGCAGCGGCGGCGCGATGATCGAGGTTTTCGGCTGGGGCAACGTGATCCTCGGCGCCGTCGTGGCCGCCGTCACGGCCGCCATCTGTGTACGCTTCCTCGTGCACTGGCTGACCCGCCACGGCTTGGCCCTCTTCGCGTGGTACCGGCTCGCGCTGGCGGCGGTGCTGGCGGCCACCTTCCTTCTCCGGAAATAAAACCAGCCGGTGGCACGGGGAAGATTCCCGTGCTAAGATAACGGACTCGCGCCCAATTATGCTCCACTTCGTCCTTCGCATCGTCGCCACCGCGCTCGCCGTGGGCGGGATCGGCGTCTGGCTGGCCACCGGGGCACACCGCGGATGGACGCGCACCAGCGAGGTGGAGATGCGCCGCGACGAGATCACCGGCATCGATTTCCCGGTACGGCGCGACAAGTTCACGGCGGGAGTCGAGATCCCGCTCGCGGGACTCGGCGGTGCCGCCTTGCTGACGGTCGCCGCCGCCGTGCTGCGACCCCGCGCCCGCTCCGGCCCCGCGAGCACGCGCTGACTCCAGTCTTCTCTTTTCCCATGAAAAACCAACTCCGCCAGTTCCTGGCTCTCTCCACCCTCGCGGGCACGGCTTTCGCCGCGCCGCTCTCCTTCGACTTCAAGGATCCGAAGGGAGTGAACAACGTGCAGTTCAAACTCGACGCCCCGCTGGAATCGATCACCGGCACGGGCACGGGCATCTCCGGCAAGGTCGCGTTCGACCCCGCCAAGCCCGGCGCCACCACCGGCCGCATCGAGCTGGCGACGAAGTCGCTCACGGTAGGGAACCCGATGATGGGCGAGCACATGCAGGGGGAAAAGTGGCTCGATGCCGCGAAGCACCCGACCATCGCGTTCGAACTCGTCTCGCTCGCAAATGTGCGGACCCAGGGTGGCGTGACCACCGCGGACGCCAGCGGGAAGCTCACCCTCAAAGGTGTGACCAAAGAGATCAAGGTACCCGTCTCCCTGACCCATCTGCCCGACAAACTCGGCGCGCGCGTGAACGACCCCAAGGTCAAAGGCGACCTGCTCGTGATTCGCGCGAACTTCGAGATCAACCGCGGCGACTTCGGTATCAACCCGGGCCAGAATGCCGATAAGGTCGCTGAAAACATCCAGCTCTCGCTGAGCATCGCCGGCGCTGCGCCCAAGGCCTGAGCGACGGAACAGGCGAACTCTCCCACCCGGCCGGACACGGCCGGGTTTTCTTTTTTCGGCGCGCGCCGGTCCCCCACGCTACTTGCCCCCGTACGCCAATTAGCATCGAGGCCGGCTTTCCTTCCACCGGTATTCGTCACTCGGAGGTATCAGCGAACCTCCGGGCAGGCCCGCCCCACCAAACTTTGTCACCCCTTACGTGACAACCTCGGGGTACGCGGGCGGCGGAGTCTCACCACAACCCGGGGATCAAGAACCGGCAGCTTCGGCGGTAGGCCGCGTAGTCGGGAAACTGCGCGAGCAGGCCGCGTTCCTCGCGCCGCGCCTTCGCCACGAGCGTGGCGGAAAGGACCAGCCAAGCGGCCACCCGCCACGCCTGCGGACCGGCGATGCACGCGCCGAGTCCGATCACCAGCGATCCCAGGTACATCGGATGCCGCACCCAGCGGTAGGGACCGTCCGTCACGAGGCGCGCGCCCGCCCGGGGCTCGGGCCGGACGTTGAAATTACCCCAGCGGTTGAATCGCACCGTCCAACCGATCCATATGACGCCGGCGGCCGCCACCAGCAGACCGGTGACGAGCGACCCGGGCCGGCCCGCGGGGAACAATACCGCGGCGGTCGCTAGGAACTGCAGGGCGACGAGCGCGCGTGCCATCCAAGAAGCCCGTTTCAGCCCTTCTTCTTACCCTTGGCGGGCGGAGCGCGGTACGTTGCCCCGCGATCGGGCGGCATCGCTTGATGCCAAGCCAGCAGCGACGTCCTCAGACGCGTCACTTCCTCCGGGTGCGCGGCTGAGACGTCGCGGGACTCACCGGGATCCGCTTCGAGATCATACAGCTCGAGGCCCGAGCCATCATACTCGCACAACAGCTTCCAACGTCCGTGCCGCACGGCCAGATCCGGAAGATTCGCGACGCCGTAGTAGGCCCCGCGGTCGGGCGGGCGCCGGAAGAAAAGCGGACCCCGCCGCGACTCACCTGCCTCGCCGGCGAGGACGCGCGGCAGCGCCTCGCCGTCGAAGGCCACGCCTTCGGGCGGCCGCACGCCGGCCAGCGCCAGCAGCGATGGCGCGAGATCACTCGCGGCGAGCACTGAGGAGCGGTTCCACGTGCCCGCCCGGCCGGCCGGAATGAAACCCGGCCCCCAGACCACGAACGGCGAACGGACGCCGCCCTCGTATAGCATGACCTTGGTGCCCCGGTAGGGTCCCGCTGAACCCGCTCCGTCCTCCGGACCGTTGTCGGAACATACCAGCACGAGCGTGTTATCCCGCAGCGAGGGGGTGCGCCGGATCTCATCGAACAAGGGTGCGAGCTGGGCGTCCATGCGCTCCAACACCGCGTGGTAGAGCGTGCGCTTCGCGCCGTCGCCGCGGAGCGCCGCGGGCGGGAAAAACGGCGAGTGCACGTCGTCGGGCCACAGGTTGACATAAAACGGCTTTCCGGCCGCCGCCGCCTCGCGAATGAAACCGACCGCGGCGTCGACGAAACGTGGGGTCACCGCGTCCCGGTCGGTCCACTCGATCTCGCCGCGGCCCAGTGTGTCCGAGCCAAGCGCGTGGCGGCGTGGCGGCGAGCCGTCCCGCGCGTCCAACAAGGGCAGCACCCGCGGACCGAGGCCCTCGAAATTAGTGAGCGAACGGTCGAAACCGTATTCGGTGATGAGCGGGGCGTCACCCACGTCGCGCTGTCCCCCGAGGTGCCACTTGCCGAAGTGCCCCGTGGCGTACCCGGCGTCGCGCAGGATCCGCGCGAGCATCGGCGCGCGGGGATCCAGCCACTGCGCCATGCCGCGTGCCTCGTTCTCGGCGCGGTTGTTGAGGAAAGAGGTGATGCGCCACCGGTGCGGGTACTGGCCGGTGGAGATCCCCGCCCGCGACGGGGAGCAGATCGGCGAGGCGACGTAAAATTGACTGAAACGCAGCCCCTCGGCCGCGAGACGGTCGATGTTCGGTGTGCGCGCGGCCGTGTTGCCAAAACAGGAAAAATCGCCCCACCCCATGTCGTCGATCAGCACCAGCACGACATTGGGCCGGGGACGCGCGGCCGCACCGGTGGACCCGGGCGCCTGCGCCGGAAGATGAGGAGCGACGACGGCCGCCAGTAGCGCGGCGGCGAGACGCGGAAAGCTGATCCTCATTTTTTCGCGGCCTTGCCTTTCGTGGCGCCACCCAGGCGGTGGGCGGCGCGCCCTTCGAGGGGCCAATTGCGATCGGGAACCCGTGCCGTCCGCAGGATCTCCTCCGCGCGCGCCACCAGATCCGGCCTGGTCGCCGCAAGATCGCGCGTCTCACCGGCATCGCGCGCGAGATCGTAGATCTCGACCGGAAGATCGATGCCGTTGCGCACCGCCTTCCAGTCCCCCCAACGGGCGGCCTGGATCGGTTTCTGTTCGTGCAATTCCCAGTAGAAATATTCCCGGGCGGGCGCCGCACCGCCCCGCAGGTAATCGACGATCGACCGGCCGTCAGGCCGGAAGCCCGCCGGCAGCGCGGCGCCGGCCAGTTCGGCCGCCGTGGGAAGAAAATCCCAGAACGCCCACGGTTGCTCCGCCACCCGACCCGCCGGCACGACGCCCGGCCAGCGGGCGATCGAGGCCTGGCGCAACGCGCCCTCGTACAACCCGCGCTTGTAGCCGCGCAGGCCGTTGCCCGCCTGGTTGAACAAGCGCCCGAACTCCGACTCCGGATCGAACGACGAACCGTTGTCACCCGAGGTCATCACCAGGGTGCGTCCGTCGACACCCATCTCCGCCAGGAGGTCGAGCAGTTGCCCGATATCGCGGTCGAGGCGCGTCACCATCGCCGCGAAGGACTTCTGTTGTTCGGTCCACGGCCGGTCGCGGTATTCGCCGAGGTCGTTGATCTCGAACCTCCCGTGCGGGAGCGTGATCGCGTAGTAGAGAAAGAACGGGCGCTGACCCTGCGCGCGCACCCAGTCGAGCACCTCCCGCTGGATCAGATCCTGGGCGTAGACCGGACCGACTCCCTTGCCGTCGTTGCCGGGCAAGTCCACGCGGCGGTCGTCACGGTAAAGGAAGGTCGGGAAATAGGAATGCGCGTGACGCTGGCAGTTGTAGCCGAAGAAGCGGTCGAACCCCTTGCGCAAAGGACTGCCCGTGGTGTCGAACATCCCCATACCCCACTTGCCCATCGCGGCCGTCGCGTAGCCGGCGGATTTCAGGACCTGCGCCACCGTGACGGTCGATTCCGGCAGCGGCAACTGACCCTCGGGTTGCACCTCCCAATTGCCCCGCACCGGCGAGTGGCCCGTGTGGAGACCGGTGAGCAGCGAAGCCCGCGACGGCGCGCACACGCTGGTGCCGCAGTAGGCCTGGGTGAAACGCGTGCCCTCGCGGGCCATGCGGTCCAGACGCGGCGTGCGGATGAGCTTCTGGCCGTAGACGCCGAGATCACCCTGCGCGAGGTCATCGCTGAGGATGTAGATGATGTTCGGCCGCGCGGGCGGTTGGCCGGCGAATGCGGAGCCGAGTATGGAAAGCAGGATCAGGGTGAACGTGGGGCGCTTCATGAGTAACGCTTGAGCCGTAGGCGCGGGGGCGACGGCCGACAACGTGCAAGTTTCGCCACGCGTCCCCGGCCGCGCGCGGCCTTGCATCCGGCCGGACGCGCTCGCACGGTCGCGCTGCCCCGCATGCGATTCGAACACTTCGCGCTGAACGTGCCCGACGCCCCGGCCCAGGCCGCGTGGTACGTGCGCCACCTCGATTTCCGCGTCGCCCGCCGTCTCGAGGTCCCTCCCTTCACGCACTTTCTCGCCGACGACGGCGGGCGGGTGGTGATGGAGCTCTACACCAACCCCGCGGCGCCGATACCGGACTACGCGCGCAATCATCCGCTCGTTTTCCATGTCGCCGTCGTGGCCGCGGACGCGCGCGCCGAACGCGCCCGGCTGGAGGCGGCCGGCGCCACCCTGTTCAAGGAGGATCCGCAGCCCGACGGTTCCCTCCTGATCATGCTGCGCGACCCCTGGGGCGTGGCATTGCAGCTGTGCCAACGCACCCGGCCGTTTGGTCCGACCTGAAAGTCAACCGCACCTTTCACCCACCGCCCTCGTCCCTTCCCCGTCCCATGGGAAAAGCCACCACCCTTCTCGCCCTGTTCCTTGGCCTCGCCGCCGCGCTGCCCGCCGCCGACGACTACAAACCCGGCCCCGACGCCCAAAGGCAACCCGGGGTGCCGGAAGGCCGCGTGACCAAGCACACGTGGTCGAGCCGCATCTTCGCCGGCACGACCCGCGACTACTGGGTCTATGTTCCGGCGCAGTACGACGGATCCACCCCGGCCGCGGTGATGGTCTTCCAGGACGGCGCCGGCTGCGTGAAACCCGACGGCACCATCCGCGTGCCCGTGGTGTTCGACAACCTGATCCACCGCGGGGAGATGCCGGTCACCGTGGGTATCTTCATCAACCCGGGCACTTTCCCGTCCAAAGATGCCAGCACCCCGGGGCGCAGCAATCGCTCGTTCGAGTACGACACGCTTTCCGACCAGTACGCGCGCTTCCTGCTCGAGGAGATCCTGCCGGAGGTCGGGCGCACCGTGAAGCTCACGGACGAACCGGAACGCCGAGCAATCCAGGGCAACTCCTCCGGCGGCATCTGCGCTTTCACGGTCGGCTGGGAGCGGCCCGATGCGTTCCGCAAAGTGGTGAGCTTCATTGGCAGTTTCACCTCCATCGCCTACCGCCCGGCGCAGGACGGCCGCCCCCTGCAGCCCGGTGGCGACCTCTACCCCACGCTCATCCGGAAAAACCCAATCCGCCCGCTTCGGATTTTCCTGCAGGACGGCGCCAACGACCTGAACAACAGCCACGGCAACTGGTTCCTCGCCAACCAGCAGATGCTCTCCGCGCTCGAGTGGGCCAATCGCAACGCGGATGAGAAGCGCCTCGGGGGGCCGCGCTACGACGTGCGCCACGCGTGGGGCGACGGCGCCCACAACGGCCGCCACGGCGGCGCGATCTTCCCTGACATCATGCGCTGGCTCTGGCGCGACCAGGTCGCCCGCCGCTGACCTGCCCGTCGTGCGCACCGCCGCGAACGAGTCCGCCGAGCGCCCTTGGTGGTGGGTCTTCGACCCGCGCCACAGCTTGCGGGCGTTCGCCGCCTGTACCGCCGGCGTCGCCCTCGCCCTCTTCACCGCGCTGACCGCCGAGACGGCGTCCCGCCAACTGCGGCGGTCGCTTGAGGCGCAGACCGGAGCCGGATTCGAGACTCTGGCGGCGCAACTCAGCGACAAACTGGACCGCACGCTGTTCGAACGCTACCGCGCGCTACAGTTCGCCAGCTCGCTCGCCACGCTGCGTTCCTATTCCGCCACCGCCGAGGAGCGGCGCCGCGTGCTCGCCTCCCTGCAGTCCGCCACCCCCGACTTCGTCTGGCTGGGCGTCCTTGACGCGAAGGGCTCGATCGTGGCCTGCACAAAAGGCTACCCGGAAGGCTCGTCCGCCGCCGATCGCCCCTGGTTCATCGCCGCGCGGGAAGTTGCCTACGCCGCCGGCCCCCGCGAGGCACGCCAGCTCCCGGCCGATGTGATCACGCCGGACGAGGGTGAGACTCATCCGCGCGTCATCGACCTCGCCGTGCCACTCACGGATCCCGACGGCCGCTTTGGTGGTGTGCTGGCGGCGCACCTGCGCTGGGGCTGGACCCGCGACGTGCAGATCTCCGTCGTACCCGATCTAATGCGGCGCGAACAGATCGGTGCGACGCTCTACTCCGGCACGGGCGAGGTGCTGCATGATTCCGGCGGCTCCGGCTGGACCCGGCCTCCCGACGCGCCCGCCGGAACCGAAACCCGCCGGCTGCGCGGAGCGTTCACCGAGGGTACGACGCTCGGCACCACCTATCTTACCGGGTACGCCCGCAGTCGCGGTCACCAGGATTTCCGGGGATTGGGCTGGATCACCACGGTGCGTCAGCCGGCGGACCGCGCGTTCGCCCCGGCCGAGGAACTCCGGCGCACGGTGCTGCGCTGGGGATTCGTCCTCACCGCGGCCGGGATGATGGCCGCCTGGATCGCCGCGGGACGCGTCGCACGCCGCTTGCGCAGCGTGGAACGCGCCGCGGGACGCATCGGAGCCGGCGACGTCCTCGCGACACTGCCGCTGTCCCGCGGTGACTCCGAGGTGGACCGCATGTGCGAGGCACTCGGCCGGCTCGTCGAGGATCTCCGCGCCCGGCGACCCGGGGCCTGAGCACCCTCGACAGCGCGCGCCACTGGCACCAACGATTTTCCCATGAACCGCCGCCACTTCGTCGCCGGCCTCGCCGCCGCCTCCACCGTCGCCAGCGCCCCCCTGCTCCGTGCCGCCGCCCGTCCGGCCGGACCGAAAATCAAGCTCGGCCTCGACAATTTCGCGGTGCGGGCGATGGGCTGGAAGGCACCCGAGCTCATCACTTACGCCACGAAGCTGAAGTGCGACACCCTGCTGATCTCGGACCTCGACGCCCTCGGGTCCCTGGACGACGCCAACCTGCGGACCATCCGGCGGCAAGCCGACGAGGCCGGCATCGGACTTTACGCGGGCAGCTGGAGCATTTGCCCGACCTCGAAGACCTTCAAAAAGAACTGGGGCACCGCGGAGGAACACCTGAGGCTGGGACTGCGGGTCGCGAAAACCCTCGGTTCACCGGTCTTCCGCGTCGTCCTCGGGTCGCTCGAGGACCGCAAGACCGAGGGCGGCATCCGCGCCCGCATCGCCGACACCGTCGCCGTCCTCAAGGCCTGCCGTTCCGACGCCCTCGCCGCCGGGATCAAGGTCGCGATCGAAAACCACGCCGGCGACCTGCACTCCTGGGAATTGCGCGAGCTGATCGAGACTGCGGGCCGCGACTTCGTGGGCGCCAACATCGACTCCGGCAACGCCATCTGGACGCTGGAGGATCCGATGGACGTCCTCGAGACACTCGGGCCCGTCACCCTCTGCTCCAGCCTCCGCGACAACATGGCGTGGGAGACACCGGACGGCGCCGCCGTGCAATGGACCGCCGTCGGCGAAGGTCTGATCGATTGGAATGCCTACGCGGCGCGCTGGGCCCAGTTATGCCCCGCGACGCCGATCATGATCGAGACCATCTCCGGCGGCCCGCGCATGTTCCCCTACAAGCAGCCCGACTTCTGGCGGCACTACGACCGTCGACCCGAGAAACTCGCCAAATTCGAGGCGCTGATGCGCCGCGGTCGGCAGATCCCGGCCTTCAAGGCGCCATCCGGGCCCGAGGGGAGACAGGCGACGCAGGAGTTCCAGCGCGCCGAGCTCGAGAAGTCGATCGCCCATCTCCGCGGGAAGGTCGGGGTCGGCCTGCGCGCTTAAAGCCCGGACTACCCATCTCACGACCTCACAATGAATCGCCGCACCTTCCTGCACTCCGCCGCCGCCACCGCCCCGCTCGCCGCGTTTCCCGCGCTCCGCGCGGCCGACAAGTCCGGCTCCCGTCGCTTCCGCACCGCCCTGATCGGCTGCGGCTGGTGGGGCAACAACATCCTGCGCGAAGCCATGGCCAGCGGTGCGTGCGAGGTGACCGCGCTCTGCGACGTCGATTCACGCCAGTTCGAACCCACGCTCCGGCTGGTACGCGAGGGCACCGGCGCCGAGCCCCGCGTGTTCAAGGACTACCGTGAGTTGCTTGAGCGCACGAAACCGGAGATCGCCATCGTCGCCACGCCCGACCACTGGCACGCCCTGCCCCTCATCGCGGCCGTCAAGGCTGGCGCCCACGTCTATGTGGAAAAGCCGATCGGCCACACCATCCTCGAGGGCCGCGCGATGGTGAACGCCGCGCGCGCCGCCGGCCGCGTCGTGCAGGTCGGCACGCATCGCCGCATCTCCCCGCACAACATCAGCGCCCGTGACTTCATCCGATCCGGACAGGCGGGCGAGATCGGCATGGTGCGCTGCTTCGTCCACTACGGTGGCGGGCCCGACACGCCGCGTCCGACCGTCGCCGTGCCGAAGGAGCTCGACTGGGACTTCTGGTGCGGGCCGGCGCCGCTCCGGCCTTTCAACGGCGGCGACCCGCGCGACAACTCACCGGGCAGCCGCGGCGGCATCCACCCGCGCGGCTTCCGCAACTACCTCGACTACGCCAATGGCACCCTCGGCGACTGGGGCATCCACTGGCTCGACCAGATCCTCTGGATCACCGGCGAGAAGTATCCGCGGAAGGTCTACTCCACCGGTGGACGCCCCATCGCGGGACCGGTCGTCAGCACCGCCGCCGCCCAGACCACCGACGCCCCCGACCACCAGGTCGCATCCTATACGTTCGACCGCCTCACCGTGCAGTGGGAGCACCGGCGCTTCGCCGGCAACAACACCGACAAAGGCGAGAACGTCGGCTGCTACTTCTACGGCACCAAGGGTATCGTGCACGTCGGCTGGCAGAAGGGCTGGACCTTCTACCCCTCCAACGCGAAGGACCCCGTGGTCGCGCGCGAGGCGCGTCTCAACCAGCCGGACTCGCAGAATATCCGCGAGCTGTGGGCCGATTTCCTCGACGCCATCCGCACCGGCCGCCGCCCGGTTTCCGACATCGGCGAGGCCCACTTGGCCACCAACATGGCGCTGCTCGGCATGCTTTCGCTCAAGCTCGGCCGCAGCATCGACTGGGACGGCGAGAAGGAACGCGTGCCGGGCGACGAGGCGGCCAACAAGCTCCTGCGCCGCGACTACCGCAAAGGCTGGGAGTACCCGACCGCCTGATCGACCGCAGCAGCACCGGGCCGCGTCGCGAGGATACCGCCATCCTGCGCGCGGGACCTCGCCGCTTGCCTCACAGCAACCCGGCGTTAGCGCCACGCATCGCGTCTCAACCTAGAGACGCGGAGACTTCGTCAGCGGTGCTGCCGCGGCTGCCGCCGTGGATTTCACGGCGACTCCAACCGCCTCAGGCCGTCCCGAAGGATTCCGCGTTTTCCGAAACGTGGATGTCGAGGACTCGGCGGATGGAGGAAGTTCGCTCCCCTCTTCCGGCCTTCCCGACCTTTGGTTCAACATCTGCCCGGTCAGGATTAAGCTCCGACCCGGGCCTCGCTGCCCCGAGCAAACCGAATTTCACGGATCGGGCGTCCGCCGCGCCGGAGAGTCGCGCCGCCGTGCCGTCTCAGCTGCGCCGCAGATCCCAAAGCTGACGCGCCTGCCGAATGGTCTGGCGCAAGGCCTCGGGGGTGAGCGCCTGCTTCGGGTCGTCACCGATCCCGTGATTCGGGCTCACGTGTGCCTCGAGACAGAGGCCGTCGGCCCCGTAGGCCACCGCGGCCAGCGCGGCGGCCGGGACGTAAGAGGCCTTGCCCACGGAATGCGACGGGTCGACCACCACCGGCGCCCAGGTCTTCTCCTTCAGCAGCGGCGTGATGCTCTCGTCGGGATGGTTGCGGTAGCCGTCGATGGCCGGCGACGTGCCGCGCGGGCAGAGGATGATGTTCGGATTACCGAAGGCGGCGATGTATTCGGCGGCGGAGATGAACTCGTTGACCGGACCCATGTGGATGCTGCGCTTGAGGAGCACCGCCGTCGGCTTCTGCGCGACCGCCCGGCCGATGGCGCGCAGCAGGGAGTAATTGAGGGCGTTGCGCGCGCCGACCTGCAGGCACGCCACACCGGCATCCAGCGCCAACTGGATGTGGGACTCCTCCATCACCTCGGTATCGACCGGCAATCCGGTGCGGCGGGCACCCTCGATCAGGATCTCCAACGACTTGGTATCGCCTTGGAACGAATAGGGATTGGTCCGGGGTTTCCAGACCCCGCCGCGGATGACGTTCGCCCCCGCCTCCTTCACCGCGGCCGCGGTCTCGTAGAAATAGTTGGGATTCTTGGGGTCGATTGTGCAGGGGCCGGCGATGACCAACAGGCTTTCACCCAGAGTCACCCCACCGAGCGTGATGCGGTGTGAGGCCAGGTCGGACCGCTTGTCCATGAGCTTGAACGGCGACTGGATGCGGTCGATCCGCTCGACGTAGTCGAGTCCCTCCAGCCGGTTGATCATCAGGTCGTCGCGCTCGTCGCCCACAATGGCATAGATCGTACGGACCGCGCCGACGATCGGCTGGATACGGCAGCCGAACTCCGCGACGATCGCGGTGATTTCGGCGACTTGCTCCGGGCTGAGGCGGTTGGACTTCGGCAGGATCATGGAACGCGGACATTGGCGCGAACGCCGTCCGGAGGACAACGAGGTTTTTCCGCCGTCCTGCGGGGCGGTGGATCGCGGCTCAGACCGTCAGCGCCTGCTCGAACTCCGAGGGGAGCGGGGCGCGCGCGCTGAAGGTGTGCCGCCCTCCCCTCCAATCGTAGCCGAACTGGGTCTCGAGGGAGTGCAGGAACATGCGCCGGGTGCCGGCGGTGCGGGCGAACTCGCGATTGCGCGCGAAATCGCCGTAGGTTTGGTCGCCGACGATGGGCAGGGCCCGCTTGGCGCACTGGACCCGCAGCTGGTGGCTGCGCCCCGTGCGGGGTTCGAGCCGCACGAGGGAAACCCCCGAGGCCGCGCGGCCCGCGCGAACCAGACTCATCTGGCTTTCGGCCGGAACGTGCCCTCCCCGCGCGCTCGAGCGGATCTGGCCGCCGCGTTTTTCCACCGCGAGCAGATCCTTCCAAAGCTGGACCGGCGGTCGCGGCAGACCGAAGACCAGTGCCTGGTAGATCTTGCGCACCTGCTTGCGCTTGAACTGGGCGCGGATCTCACGGGCCAGATCGCCGGATTCCGCGGCAAGGATCACGCCCGAGGTCCCGGAATCGAGCCGGTTGAGCAGCCAGAGCTTTCCCGCCGGCAGATCCGGCAGTTCCGGCCACTCGTAGCACTCCTCCTCCAACGAATACCGGGCACGGAGCAGCGACCGCACCTCGTCGCCCGGGATGTTCGGATGCGAGAGGACGCCCGCCGGCTTGGCGAACGCCAGGACGCCGTTCGCGTCGCGCGCGAGCAGCTTCACGCCCTCGCCCAAAGGCCACGGCGAAACCAGGGCATCGGGTCCGGTGCTCACTGGTAGTAGAAAGTGAACGTCATTTCCTGCTGACGCCCGAGCACGGCCTTCATGTCGTCGGTCCAGGGTCCGTACGGCGCCGGGTCGGAGATGCCGCTGATGCATGCGGCGGTGGCGACCTCGTTGGCCGTCGTGTCGACCGAAACGATGCGGTCGATCCTTCCCTCGTCGTCCATGATGAACTTCACGGTGACGCGGCTGCCGTTCACCGGATTTGCCTTCTGGTTGATGATGATGCGCTCCCACTGGATCTGCACCGTCTCGATCATCTTCTGCAGGTACTGGCCGTAATTGCTCCAGCGCGCGTCGACCGCGATGTTCCCGATGTTGGTCGTGCCGAACTTGTTCTCGGCGAGGATGGCCGGACGGGCCTGTACACTCTTCACCAGTTGGGGCCGCGGCATCGGACGCCGCGGGTCGATCGCCGGCTGCATCGAGGTGGCGCCGTCAAACACCTTGGCGTCGGGCACGCCCTCGACGCGCTCGGGCACGGAACGCGCGTTGTCGAGCCGCTTGGCCAGGCTTCCTCCGATGCCCTGCTGGTTTTCCCCCTCGAACTTCTCCACGCCCGGAAGAGGGTTTTGCTCGGCCCGCGGCGGGGCCACGGACTGTTCGGCGGGCGGCACCTCGACCGGCGGCGGGGCGGGCGGGGTGACCTCGGTGGGCTGCGACAGCCGGCCGCTCACGATCTGGTTGGATTCGAAGTCCTTCTTCCCCTCCAACGCCGGGCGGTCGCTCTTCCCGTCGGGCGTGGCCACGAGCTGGGCAACCTGCTGGTTCTGCGCCGCGAAATTACTGGTCTTATCCGGCGTGTTCTCGGGGGCCTCCGGGTTGGTCTCCACGAACTTGAACGGATCCGCCGGCTTCGGCTGCTGGGCGCGGGCGAGGATTTCCGGGGTGAGCTCGATGTTGAAATCGCGAGCGCGATCCGCGGGGCGCGGCGCGGCCGGGATCGCCTCGAACTTCATCAGGTGCGGCGCCGACGCCCAGAGAAGAACGTGAAAAAGGATCACCGCCGCCAGACCAATAAGCGTGGAGCGCGTCTCCGGCTCCCGCCACATCCGCGCGAGGCGGCGCCGAAGAACGACGCCGAGGGGCGGAGTGACGATGGTCTGGCTCATGGCTCGTGGATGGGACGCCGTGGAGGAGGAAAAGTCATGGGATCAGACCGCAACGGGTCAAAAGTTGTTTCGTCATTTCCAGCGGCAGCCCGATGATGTTGCTCAGCGATCCGGTGTGGCCCTCGACGATGAGCTCGCCGTGCTCCTGGATCCCGTAGCCGCCGGCCTTGTCGAGGGTGTGGACGCGCGCGAGGTAGTCCTCGATCACCGCCTCATCCAGCGGCCGGAAACGCACCTCGCTCGACTCGCCGGCGTCGATCACCAGCCCGTCGCTCCGGCGGCGCAGGGCGAGGCCGGTGTGGACCGTATGGGTCCGCCCGCTGAGACGCCGGAGCATCGCCCGCGCCTCGGCGCCGTCGCGCGGTTTGTTGAGCGAATGGCCGTCGATGAACACGGTCGTGTCCGCCCCGAGCACCAGCGCCGACGGATGCCGCGCGGCCACCCAGTCGGCCTTGAGCGCGGCGTTGCGCGCCACCATCTCGCGCGGATCGGTCGCGGCGTCCTCGTGCTCGGTCACCTCGGCCGTCACCACCTCGAAGGGCACCCCGAGCCGGCCGAGGAGTTCGCGCCGGCGGGGAGAGGCGGAGGCCAGGATGAGGCGCGTCACCGCGCTCTCTCCGCCAGCACGGAACGGACGTCGCCCCTCGCGCGGGCCAGCTCGACGCGACTCAGATTGTAGCGGAAGACGGCGTCGACCAGGTTGTCCCCGGCCTCGGCCAGGCGCGTCTGGGCCTCGAGCACCTCGCGGTTGTCGGCCACGCCCTGCTGGTAACGCTGGCGGGCGAGCCGCAACTCCTCCTGCGCCAGCCCGAGGGTCTTCTCGGCGACACCGACCTGCGCGTTGCGCGAGGCGGCGTCCTGCACGGCCAGGCGCAGTTCGGACGAGATCTGGAGTTCCAACGCGTGGAGCCGAGCCTCCTGCGCCCGTTGCCGGGAAAGCGCGATCCGACGGTCGGCGCCGGTCCGCAGGCCGTCGAAGATCGGCACGCTCACCGCCACGCCGAACGCCCATTGCTCCTGCTTGGAGCCGTCGTCGAAGCGCGGGGCCGCCAGCCCCATGTTGCCGTTCAGCGAGAGCGAGGGCAGGCGCTGGTATTCGGCGGATTTCACCGAGAGCCGATTCTGCTCCAACGTGCGCTGCGCGGCGAGGTATTCGGCGCGACGCTCAAACAACGATTTCTCGTCGGAGAAGGTGTAGAGCCCGGCTCCGCCGCGCCGCATATCGAAATCCTCGAGTTGCAACTCGCGACCCGGCTCGAGGTCGAGCAGCCGCTTCAGCACCAAGTCGCCCGCCACCAGGGTGGTGACCTGCTGGAGCCGCGCCTGTTCGGCGATCGCGAGCTGGGCCTCCGCGCGGGTGACGTCGATCTGGGTGGCAACGCCCGCCGCCAGCTGGTTGCGCGCCAGCTCAAGGATGCCGTTCGCACGCTTGATGTTGGCGTCGAGCACCTCGAGGCGCCGGCGATTGCGGAGGTTGGCGAAGTAGGCCGTGGCGACATCGGCGAGCACTGACTGGACGGTGGCCTGGTAGGTCGCCTGGGCGGCCTCGGAGCCGGCCCGCGCGGCGTCGGCCGCCGACCGGAGCCGGGGATCATAGAGGGCGTAGTTGCCGGAGATGAGGGCGTCGAAGCGGTTCGCCGGACGGCCCGAGGTGACCACCACCGTCGCGATGCTCACTCCCTGAGAGCGGCGCTGCTGGGCGGAGGCGTTGAGGACCGGAAGGTTGGCGGAACGCGCTTGGTTGGCGGCTTCGAGGGACTGGGCCGCGGCCTCGCGGCCGAGCAGGACGTTCAAACTCACCCGCTCGACCGAACCGAGAGCCTGCTCGAGCGTGAGTGCGACGGGCTCGGCGGCCGGCAGGCGGACCAAGGCCGCGAGGCCGAGCGAGGCGGCGAGGAGCAGGGGCTTCAACATGGCGACGAATGAGGGAATCTCCCGGAGCCGCAGTGGCGCAAGCCCGGGTTGGTCGCGCGGAACGAATCCGCGGACATCACTCCGGCAGCTCGCGATCCTTGGTCTCGGGGGCCCAGATCACGAGGAAAGCGCCGACGAGGTAAATGGAGGCCAGCACTGCACCCGCGCGCGCGAAGCTGCCGTCGAATGCCTTCATCAGCGTCGCCGTCTGGAGTCCGCCCACCGCGGCCACGATGCGGCCGAAGTTGAACGCGAAACCCTGCCCGGTCGCGCGCACCGAGGTCGGGAACAGTTCCGGGAAATAGAGCGGGAAGAAGCCGTAGAACGCGGCGGTGATCGCGCCGGCGAGGAACGCCGCGAAAAGGAAAGAACTGTCGAACGAGCCGTGCCCAAGGTAGAAATACAGGGCGGAGGCGAACGAGCCGACACACAACGCCACGTAGGTGGGCCGGCGGCCGAAACGCCCGGCGGCGAGCGCGGCGAGGATGGTGCCCACGATCGCGCCGATGGAGGTCGCCATCTGGGTCTTTTCCTTCGCGAAGTACTTCATGGTGGCGGTGTCGGGCATCAACTGGCCCGCCCAGCGCGGCGCCCACTGGATCGAGCCCCAGGTGCCGAGAAGCGCCACCGCAGCCAGCGCCGCGCCGAGCAGCATGCTGCGCACCACCTTGCGGCGGGAATCCTCCGTCAACGCGCCGGCCGCGATCGCGCGGCCGAGGTACTGCCGCACGGGGTGGAGATAGCCGAAGAGCGCCACCACCAGGCCGACCACGGTGATGACGGTCGCCGCCCCGGCCCCGAGCCCGCCGGCCGCCGGCGACCAGGCCCAGATGATCACCAGCGCCGCCACGCAGCCGATCATCACGCCGTTCAAATCGGAGTTGCTCCAATGCGAAGTCGCCCCGCGCGCTTTCTCCTCCTCCCACTTCTCGGACTCCCGCACGGACATCCGGATGAAGAAGATCAGCAGCGCCGGGAACGCGCCGCTGATCATCAGGAAACGCCACGCCGAGTTGGCCAGCAGGCTGTTGGTGGAAGCCTCGGAGAGGCCGATACCCTTGAGGAAGATCTCCACGTTGCCGATGAAACCGCTGAGGCCGAGGCTCAGGAGCGCGACCAGCAGGTAGCCGACGTTGGCCGCCGCGCCGATCAGGCCGGCGATGAGAGCGCGCGACTTGCCGGGCCAGACTTCGTTGACCAGCGCCACGCCCAGCGACCATTCGCCGCCCATGCCGAGCGAAGCGATGAAGCGCAGGGCCGCGATGTGCCAGGCCTCCGTCGCGAACCCGCACAGGCCGGTGAAGATCGCGTAGGTGAAGATACTGAGCGACATCGCCCGCACGCGGCCGATCTTGTCCCCCAGCCAGCCGAAGAGCACGCCACCCGTCGCCGCGCCCACCAGAAAAACCGCGATGATCGCTCCGAACCACTTCGCCGTGTCGGCCTCCGGGGCGCCCGCACCGAGCAGGTCACGCAACGCCGGCTGCCCGATCAAGGGGAAGAGCCCCATCTCGAAGCCGTCGAACATCCACCCGAGCAGGGCGGCGATCAGGGCGGGATAAACATTCCGGGAAGCGGCAGGCTTGGATTCCATGGTTCTGGGGAGAGGGGTTGAAGAGCGCGATTGCGCCGGGGAGCGGAGCGGCCGGCGGCGCGGATGAGGGACCAAGCCACACGCCCGCGCCCCATGCAAGCCCGCGCGCCGACCGCGGTCCGGGCTGGCGGTGGCGAGAGTTTTGCCGCATCGATCTCGTTTTCCCGCGAAACGACACCGTGAACAAGACCGCCCTCCGCGACGCCATCCTCGGGGAACTCCGCGCCGAACTCGACCGCCAGCGCGCGGCCGCCGAGCTCGCCCGCGACGAGGCCATCAGCGAGGAAAGCCGGCCCGAGAACAAGTGGGACACCCACAGCCAGGAGGCCGCCTACCTCGCCGAGGGCCAGGCGCGGATCACCCGCGAGGTCGGCGAGGCACTCGCGCTGCTCGCCACCCTGCCGCTGCCGGACTTCCGCCCCGACGACCGCGTCGCGCTCGGCGCGTTGGTGCAGGTCGATACGGGTCGTGGTACGGCCGCCTACTTCCTTGCTCCGCGCGCCGGGGGCGTGGAGGTGACCGTCCAAGGCCAGTCCGTGCTCGTCGTCACACCGCAATCCCCGCTCGGCCGCCAACTGCTCGGCCGCCGAGCTGGCGAGGAGTTCAACCCGCCCGGATCCGCCCGCTCCCGCCCGCAGCGGATCACCGCCGTCGCCTGACCATGCCCCTTTCGCGCCTCGTCTTGATTCCAGCGATCGTGGGGCTTGCGAGCGTGCTGCACGCCGCCGCTCCCGCCGAGCTCACCGCCGCCCTCGCCTCCTTCCGCCAGGATCCGCCGCCCGGTTGGTCGTACACCCAGACCATCACGGCGAGCGGCAAGTCGACCGTGGAACGCTGCGACGCCGCGCGCCCCGAGTTCGCCCGCTGGACCCTCGTGCTCAAGGACGGGCGCGCGCCGAACGACGAGGAGAACCGCACCTATCGCGAGACGCGCACGCAACGGTCGCGCGCCGGCACCGCCCCGCGCCTGGCCGAGCAACTCGACCCCGCCACCGCCCGCCTCGTCGCGCAGGATTCCGCGCGCGCGGTTTACGAGTGCCGCCTCCGGCCCGCCGACTCCGGCGACCGTACGGCCGGGCACCTCATCGCGACGATCACCCTCCGCCGGCCGACCGGAGCCATCGAGCGCGTGGAGCTCGCCAGCAGCGGCGCGTTCCGGCCGGCGATCGGCGTGGAGATCGCATCGCTGCGCACGACCCTCGATTACGACCCGCCCGCCGACGGCCGCCCCGCACTGCCCCGCGCCGTGGAGACTCGGCTGCGCGGCACGGCATTCTGGTTCAAGTCGCTCGACGCCGACATGACGATCACCTTCACGGATTACGTGCGCGTAACCCCGCTCGGCCCGCGCCACGAAGACCGGAAGTGACGGAGAACGGCCCTCGGAGGGGCCAAGGCAGGAAAGGACTAAAGGTCTAGAGGACCCAGGCGGCATCATATCCGCCGGCATCATCCGCGTCTCGCGGTGTGCATCCGCGGTTAAAAAAACGCGGAGCTAGTCGGACGCTCATCACGACTGGCCGGGTTTTGAACAAAAGATCGGGAAGACCTGGAAGGAATCGGACTCAGCCTACAGCCGCAAAATCCGCGGTATCTGCGGTTAAAGAACCCGAGGCATTCGGGAATGCCTGCGGCGGTTTGATTCCCGGCAAGGTCCGCGGCTGCAGCCGCGGCTACATCGTGCCCGCCGAAATCATTCGTGCCCCTTCGTGTCCATTGGTGGTTCACCAACGCGAAGCGGTTCGGCGGCGCATGTCGCCCGCTCACATCATCCGCTTCCATCGGTGTGCATCCGTGGTTAGGCCATAGCGTCTCCCTGCACCCACTGGTTTTCCGTGTCTTTCCGCGTGTTCCGTGGGCCACCCCCGGTTCGTGATCCTCGCACCTTAAGCCGTTCCATCATCGGGATTGCTTCACCCGGAAAAAGTGTTCACTTGAACACTATGAGCGATTCCCCCCTCACCGACCGCCAGCGGCAGGTCCTCGACTTCATCCATCAGCACCATCAGCAGCACGGCGTGGCGCCCTCGCTCCGCGAGATCCAGGCCCACTTCGGCCTCGCCAGTCCGTTCGGCATCAAGCGCCACGTCGACGCCCTCATCGGCAAGGGCGCCCTCCACCGTCTCGAGGGCAAGGCCCGCGGCCTCGTGCCCTCCGACCTCCCGCGTCAGCAAACCCTCGCCGCCGTGCCCCTCTTCGGCGTCATCCCCGCCGGCCTGCCCGTCGACGCCGCGCAGGAACCCGAGGGTCACGTCGCCATCGATCCCGCTACGCTCGGCGTGCGCCCCGGCGCCACGCTCTTCGCGCTGCGGGTACGCGGCGACTCGATGGTCGACGCCGGCATCCTCGACCGCGACACGGTCTTCCTCACCCCGCGTGAACCGCGCCCGCGCGACATCGTCGCCGCGCTGATCGACGGCGAATCCACCCTCAAACGCTACCTGCTCCAGCGCGGGCTCCCCTTCCTTCGCGCCGAGAACCCGCGCTACCCGGACCTGCTCCCCGCCCGCGAACTCGTGATCCAGGGCGTGATGGTCGGCCTGCTGCGCGCCCACGCCTGAAGCCACGGCGCCGGTTCCGGCACCCGGACGCCACCGCCGGCCGCCACCGCGGCCGCGCGAACGCCCGCACCGGAATCCCCGCCGTCATCGCCCCGCCATGCCCGCGCCTGAGAAAATCGCGGCGCTCCGCCGGCTGCTCGCCGGCCGCACCGCACCCGCGCCCGACGCCGGCCGTGTCCTGCCCACCGGCCTGCCCGGCATCGACGACGCCACCGGCGGCCTGCCGCTCGGCGCCGTCACCGAGGTCGTCTGCGCCGCCCCCAGCTGCGGAGGTCACCTGCTGCTCGGCCAACTGCTCGCCGCGACACGCGCGCGGCGCGAACGGGTCGCGTTGATCGACGCCGGCGACTGCTTCGACCCCGAATCATTTCCCGCCGACCTCCTCGCGCACCTCGTCTGGGTGCGCTGCCCCGGCCCGGTCACCCGCGCGCGGCAGGCCGCCGATCTGCTCGCGCGTGACGCCAACCTCGCCCTCACCGTTCTCGATCTGCGGCTCGCGTCCGCCGCCGAGCTGCGCCGCACGCCGGGCCCGCTGTGGTACCGGCTGCAGCGCGCGGTCGAACCCGCCGACCTCGCGCTCGTCATCGAGACACCGTTCGCCGTCGTGCCGTGCGCGCGCGTACGCCTCGAGTTCACGGCCTCCCACGACGAGGC
>CAXRGI010000239.1:0-13078 GCA_964229935.1 Opitutales bacterium | reverse complement strand
TCGGCGTGACCAACCTCACGGACCGCCAGCCGCCGATGAGTTCCGGTGCGATCGGTTACTCCGCCTCGGTCCACGGCTCCCTCTTCCCGGGCCGGATCTGGACCCTCGAGCTCACGCGTCGTTTCTGACGCGCCGGCTTCTTCCGGAGCGGCCGATCCACCTTTCGTCATTTAGCGAGCCCGGTCAGGCATCCGAAGCCGGCCGCTCAACGGAGGAGCGTCCGACCTCGGGCTTGCCTTCCGTCTTATGGACGCCACGAAGTTTTGAGGCGCCACGGTTTCGTGGCGCCAATCAAGCCCCGTCCCCATTTGTTTTGCCCGTGGAGCTACCCGCGGGAATTTCTGCGAACCTTCACCCCTACCATGACAAACCCGTCTGCTCCCCTTTTTCGCCGCCTGCGGTCGCCGTTTTTCTTCCTCTCCATACTAGCCGGGTTGGGTATTGCCGCCGCTTCCGGTGCCGAGCCCGGCGTCATCACGGGCACCGTCAGCAACGCCGCCACCCGTAATCTTCTCCCGGGCGCGCGAGTCGAGATCCCCGCGCTCGCGCGGAGCGCCCTCACCGACGACACGGGTCGTTACGTGCTCGGCGGCGTCCCGGCCGGCAATCACGAGGTGCTCGTCTCCTACATCGGCCTCGATCCTGTGCGGCGGCAGGTGACGGTCGCCGCCGGCCAGCGCGTCGCGCAGGACTTCGACCTCACCACCGGCATCTACAAGATGGACCAGTTCAAGGTCGTCGGTGAGCGCGAGGGCGACGCGGCCGCCATCACCGCGTACCGCAATTCCGAGAATCTGAAGAACATCGCCGCCACCGACTCCTTCGGGAACCTGCCGAACCTCAATGCGGGCGAGGTGGCGATCCGGCTGCCGGGCATCTACGGCGAGCTGGATGCCGGCGGCAACCTGGCCGGCTTCACGGTGCGCGGCATGACCTCGGGGTTGAACAGCGTCACGATGGACGGCGGCCTGATGACCGGGCAGGGCGGCATGGGCCGCTCCATTTTCGTCAACAACATCACCGGCGCGATGTTCGAGCAGGTGGAGCTCGTGAAGGGCCACACGCCCGACAAGGGCGCGGACTCCCTCGGCGGCACGATCAACTTCAAGAGCCGCTCGCCGCTCTCGATGCGCGAAAAGCGGCGCATCACGTACACGCTCACGGGACGGATCGCGCCTTCCTTCACCCAGCAGATCCCGATCCGCGAGGATCGCCGCCTCCACGGTCTCGCCACGCTGGGCTATCAGGAGGTGTTCGACGTGTTCGGCGGCAGCCGGAACCTCGGCGTCTCGCTCACCCTCTTCAATAGCGAGACCGCGATCGGCTCCTTCTTCACCACGCGCGATTTCCAGAACACGGCCACTTCGCCGGCGTTCCTCTGGGACTACCGGTGGGACGACCTCTACAACCACCGCCGGCAGAAGAACGTGACCCTGAAGGCCGATTACCGCCTCACGCCCTCCACCAAGGTTTCCTTCCTCGGGACCTACATCGACCACTCCGAGGTGTACCGCCGGCAGTACGCCGTCCGCGCCTTCACCAACGGGCAGGCGCAGGACACCGTGCCGAACGCGACCACCACCAGCGTGGTCCCGGGCTACACCTCGCGGATCACGACGATCCGCCCGGTCGCGAGCTCGGTCATCGACGTGACCATGACGGGGCCGAACAACTTCTTTAACCGCCTGCGCCGCGTCGACGCCGGGTTCGAGCACGAGAAGGGTCCGCTGCAGGTGGAGGGCAACCTCCGGTACACCCAGACCCACATCAATATCGGCAACGGCGAGGGCGCGGTGCTCACCAACCGCATCAGCGGCACCGGCTGGATCATCGACCGCACGGCCTCCGACCTTTACCCGAAGTTCCTCCCCAACGGGGGGCTCGATTTCTCCAATCCCGCCAATTACCGCCCGACCGCCAACGGTCTCTCCAACCAGAACGACCAGCAGATCCACGAGGTCACCGAGGGCCGCCTCGACGCCCGGTACACGCTCCCCGTCGCCGCGCCGGTGTTCGCCAAGGCCGGCGTCCATTGGCGCGAGCAGCACGTGGGGGTCCGCAGCGCCTCGCGCCGCTGGAGCTACACGGGCGCCACCGCGCTGCCGCACGACCCGAACCTGCTCACGATGGATCGCCGGATGACGGGCCGCGCCATCCCGCAATGGGAGGCGTCCTGGTTCATGAAGTCCCGCGAAGTCGCCGACCCGTCGATCTGGCGCGAGGACCTGTATTTCCGCGAGACCACGAAATACACCGCGTACCGCGACGTGGTCGAGACCGTGACCGCCCCGTACGTGATGGCGCAGGGCAAGCTCGGCCGCGAGGGCTGGGCCGGCCGCACCGGTTTCCTCGGCGGCATCCGTTGGGAAAAGACCGAGAACGAGGCCGAGGGTTGGGTGCGCGCCCGCGTGCTCAGCACCGCCGCGCAGCAGACCGCGGACCCGGTCGGCAGCGCGACGCGGGATTACGCCAACAACCGTCGCGTGATCGACGGCGACTACACCAAGTCCTTCCCGAGCGTGCACGCGTGGCACGACTGGACGGCCAACCTGAAGACGCGCCTCAGCTGGTCGACGAGCTTCGGCCGCCCCTCCTTCGGCAACCTTTCCCCCGCCGAGACCCCCAACGAGACCCAGCGCACGGTCACGATCAACAATCCCGCGCTGCTGCCGCAGACCGCGAACAATTGGGATGCCACGCTCGAGTATTACTTCGAGCCGGTGGGCAACCTCACCGTCGGTTGGTTCCACAAGGAGATCCGCGACTACATCGTGGGCGGCATCGACTCGGGCACGGTCGGGACGGGGGCCGACAACGGCTACAACGGCGAGTACGCCGGCTGGACGATCCTGAGCTCGGCCAATGCCGGCACCGCGGTGGTGCAGGGCTGGGAGTTCAGCTACCAGCAGCAGTTCACTTTCCTGCCCGGCGTGCTCAAGGGACTGAGCGGCATGATCAACTACACCGTCCTCGACACCCACGGTAACTACGGCGGCACCGCCCGGCGCGGCACCGGACAGATCGCGGGCTTTGTGCCGCGCACCGCGAACGCCAGCCTCAGCTGGCGCTATCGCGGCTTCAGCACGCGCCTGCTGGTCAATTACGCGGGCGAGTTTCTCGCCTCCTACAGCGCCGCCTCCGCCGCGCGGAACCTGTACCGCATGGAGCGCACGCTCATCAACCTGGGCCTTTCCTACCAGCTGCGTCCCACGCTGAACGTCACCCTCGACGTCGACAATCTCTCCAACGAGCCGCAGCGGCGCTACCGGGGCGTGACGGACAACATGGAATACTACAACTACCCCGGCACCACGATCACCTTCGGCTTCAACGGCCGGTTCTGATCACCCCTTTCCCCGCCGCCGGGAGCGGCGGGCGCGGGTCCGTCGCTCCCTGATCCGGACGCTCGACGAGTGCCGGACTCCGTCCCAGTTTTCCGGAACCAGACCCCGCCCCCGCCGCCGTTCCGCGCGGCCCCCTCCCTGTTTCATGAAAACCCCCGCCCCGCTGCCCGTCCTGTTTTTCGCGCCGCTGCTCGCCGCCGTGCTTCCCGCCCAGTCCGTCCCGCCGCCTCCCGCCCCGCAGGAGCCGGTGGTGGAGCTTTCGGCGTTCGTCATATCCTCCGAGAAGGACCTCGGCTACGCCGCGACGTCCTCGCTTGCCGGCACGCGCATCCGCACCGAGCTCAAGGATCTCGCCAACCCGATCTCGGTCGTGACGCGCGAGTTCATGAGCGATGTGCACGCGACGGACCCGGTCGAGCTCCTCGTGTACACCGCCAACACCGAGGCAGGCGGGGTGGGCGGCAACTACTCCGGCGCCGCGATCGGCAGCCCCGCCATCTACACCGAGGTCACGCGCCAGCCGCAGAACAACAACCGCGTCCGCGGGCTCGCCCGCGCCGATCTCACCCGCGACTACTTCCCGACCGTCACGGTCTTCGACAGCTACAACACCGCCCGCGTGGAGATCAACCGCGGCCCCAACGCGACGCTCTTCGGTCTCGGCAGCCCGGGCGGTATCATCAACACCCAGCTCATCCAGCCCGAGCTGCGCAACTCCGCCCGGGTCGAGACCAACCTCGGCTCCTTCGGCACCTCCCGGCACACGCTGGACGTCGACCGCGTGCTGATCCCGGGCCGCTTCGGCGTGCGGCTCGCGGGACTCGATGAGCGGGAGCAGTTCCAGCAGAAGTTCGCCCACGAGCGCGACCGCCGGGTCTACGCCGCCGTGCGTCTGTCGGTCTTTCCCGGAGGCTCCCTGCGGGCCAGTATCGAGAAGGGCGCGATCGACGCGAACCGGCCGCGCAGTGACGCCCCGCGCGACAACCTCACCCGCTGGTGGACGCCGCCGTTCAACAAGGTCACGCACAGCCCCGGCACGGTGGACTTCAACCTGATCGACCGCGACATCCTGCGCGCCCCCGGCGAGTGGTTCGCCCAGCCCGCCGTGGTGTACGAGTCCGCCGCGTCCGCCACGCCCGCCCGCGTCATGCTGGCGTGGAACACCCTCGTGGGCGTGCCGCGCACGCCCGGCGGCAGCCCGGCGCTCGGCTTCCAGGCCAACATGGTTTCCATCACCAAGGGCGACCAGTGGTTCCCGAGCGCGACCGCGGCCCGTTACGGCATCCAGCGCGGCTCCTCGTACGCGGACGACGCGATCAATGACTTCTCGGTCTTCGACTGGCGCAACGAGCTGCTCGACGGTCCCAACAAGCGCGAGTGGGAGCGCTTCCAGGCCGGGAATGTCAGCTACGAGCACACCTGGCGCTACCCCCTCGGCTCCTTCGGCACCGAGGCCGCCTTCAGCCGCGAGGCGATGGCGCGGAGCTTTTTCGACATGTTCCCCGGCGGCCGGGGTTACAACATCAACATCGACGTCAACACCACCCTGCCGTGGGGAGCGCCCAACCCGAATTTCGGCCGACCCTTTGTCGCCAGCAACAACGCGCGCAGCACGACGTCGTCCGACCGCCGCTCCGTCCGCGCGACGGCGTTCGGCGAACTCGATTTCGCCCGCGTTTCACCGCGGGCCGGCTGGCTGGGCCGCCACCAGCTCACCGGCTTCGCCAGCGACTACCAGCTCGACGAGTCGAGCTACTCCTCCGCGAACAGCCTCGACGAGGGCTGGGTCGGCGCGCTGCGCGCCACGGTGAACCCGCCCTCGAGCCGGGACGACATCAACTCGGAGGAGGGCATGGTGCGCACGGTGGTCTACATCGGGCCGAGCCTCGCCCAGCTGGCCAGCCCGCGCGGGATCGCGCTCAAGGGCATCCAGGCCGAGATGCGCTCGCCCTCCGCCACCGGCTGGCACTGGGACTCGACCGCCCGCCAGTGGCGCACCCGGCCGGTCGCGATCAATCACGTTCTCGATGACGAGGTGTTCAGCCGCACGGCCACCGGCGGCGCCATCCGGCGCCAGAAGATCGACTCCCAGGCCTTCGTCTACCAGGGGCGCCTGCTCCGCGGGGAGTGGATTGTGGGCACGATCGGCTGGCGCAAGGACCGTGTGGAGGATTTCCGCAACAATCTCGGCCAGGACGTCCGCGACCGCTTCAACTTCATCGACGCGACCAGCCCGGCCTTCCGGCTGCCGGCGCGGCCCGACTCCGTCTTCGAGCAAAGCATCTGGAGCCGCGGCATCGTGCTGCAGCGGCCGCCGTTCCTGCGCTTCGCGCGCTCCGTCGGGTTCTCCCTGCACTACAGCCGCTCGGAGAATTTCCAGCCCGCCAGCGCCCGCATCGATACCTTCGGCAAACCCATCATGCCGCCGGGCGGCCTCACGGAGGACCGCGGTTTCAGTCTTTCCCTCCTCGAGGGCCGGCTGCAGGCGAAGTTCAACTGGTACCAGACCGACTCGGTGCGATCCTCGCTCGGCTACCAGGGATTCCTGATCGAGACCGACGCTCGGATTATCCGTTACAACACGCCCGCGGCGCTGGCCGCGGCGGGCTACAAGGGTCCGCCCGACTTCCTCAAACAGCTCGTCAATTGGCAGCAGATCGCCTCCCCGGCGCAGCTCAGCGGCGTCAACGTCACGTTCGCGCGTCCGGGCAACATGTCCGACACCGAGAGCGCCACCTCCAAGGGCTTCGAGTTCGAGTCGACCTTCAATCCCACCAACCGGCTGCGCCTCGCCTTCAACGCCAGCCAGCAGGAGGCGATGCGGGCCAACATCGCCCCCGCCACGCGCGAGTACCTCAAGCTGCGTATCGGCGAATGGACCACGGGGGCCACCGGCAACCTGCTCGCCGACGAGTCCGGCCAGCCGGTTCGCGTGCGCGTGGTCGAGACCCTGCTGAACGCGGTCAACGCCACGCTCGCGCGCGAGGGCCAGGCCGTTTCCGAGCTGCGCCGCTGGCGCTTCAACGCCATCGGCAATTACACGTTCGCCCGCGGCACCTGGCTCCAGGGATGGAGTGTGGGTGGCGCCGCGCGGTGGCAGGACAAGGTCGCGGTGGGCTATCCCATCATCGATGTGCGGCAGGACGGCGGCACGATCGCCGTGCCCGACCTCACGCGTCCCTACCTCGGGCCGGCCGAGATCAAGTTCGACGGCTGGGTCGGCCACACGCGGCGGATCTGGCGCGACCGGGTCCGCTGGTCGGTCCAGCTCAACGTGCGGGACCTCCTCAACGATGACGAGTTGGTGCCGGTCATGGCGCAGCCCGACGGCTCCATCGCCTCCTGGGTCGCCCCGCAGGGCCGCGTGTTCAACCTGCGCTCGTCGTTCGAGTTCTGAGCGGCGCCGGTCCGCGGGCCGGGGGAATAGTCCTTCCCTAGGGCGGCGGCGCGTGCCAACAGTTCGCGGTGGCCGTCGTCGATCGATCGCGGCCGCCGCCCGATTCACCGTCTGGTCCGCCCCGCCACCCACCCCCGCCATGCCCCGACTTCTTGCTGCTCTGTTTCCGCTTCTCGCGGCCATCCCCGCGGCCGCGCAGGTCGCCCCGGCCGTCCCCAACCCGCCCGCCGACGCGCGCCGCGAGGAGGCCATCGTGCTTTCGCCGTTCCAGGTCGGCGCCGAGTCCGAACGCGGCTACCAGTCGACCGCCATCCTCCAGGGCGGCCGTGGCCGCATCGATCTCGCCGACGTCGCCGGCCAGGTGCAGGTGTTCACGCGGGAGTTCCTCGAGGACATCGCCGCGAACACCACCGACGAGGCGTTCCTGTTCTCCGCCACAACCCAGACGTACTTCGACAACGTCAACGGCAACGGCGACTCGCGCCCCGGCTCGCGCAACACCGCCGATGACGCCGGCAACTCGCGCGGCCTCGGTAACGTCGACCGCACCCGAAACTACTTCCGGACCACGATCGAGACCGACGCCTACAACACGGAGCGTTTCAGCCTCGTGAGCGGCGCCAACGCCGTGCAGTTCGGCCTCGGCGGCGCGGCCGGCACCGCCGAGAGCTCCACGTTGCGCGCCAACCTCGCGCGCAACCGCCAGCGCGTGCAGCTCCGGGCCGACAGCCACGGTTCCGAGCGGGTCGTGCTGGACGCCAGCCAGGTGCTCGTGCCGCGGAAGCTCGCGCTCCGCCTGGCGACGCTGCGGGAAAACCGGGAGTTCTTCATCCAGCCGGGCTACGAGGACAACCGCCGCGCCTTCGTCACCCTCACGTACCAACCGTTCTCCCGCACGACCGTGCGCGTCGAGGGCGAGTACGCCCACCGCCGCGACGCGCGCCCGACCACCACGCTGCCGCGCGACGCCGGCTACGTGCACTGGCTCGCGATGCAGCGCGCGGGCACCCCGCAGGTCTACCTGAACCGCGCGTCCTCCGCCGCCACCGCGGGTCGTCCGCCGGCGCCTACTTACCAGATGTCCGACGGCACTTCGCGGACCTACTCCTACAACACCAAGCCGTTGCTCTACGTGTTGCCGCAGAACTCGGTGCCGGGGTTCACCCAGTTCCAGGACGTGCGCAACAGCGTCTTCTTCAACATCGCGGACGGAGGCGCGACGGCGGGCAACACGCAGACCCTGGTCGATCCCGGCCTGCCGCTCTACACCAACACGGCGGGCTGGTCGCGGTACAACTTCCGCCGGAGCCGGAACGTGACCGTCACGATCGAGCAACGCCTCGCCGAGCGGACCTTCCTGGAGCTGGGCGCCTCCTATGAGTTCTACCGCAACCAGACCGCGCAGTTGTTCGCGAACAACCAGTACGACGTCCTGGTCGACATCAACCGCTTCCTGCCCGACGGCGCCACGCCGAACCCGCTCTACGGGCGTCCCTATCTCGAGGCCAACAACTCCACCGGGCAGGGAAACTGGGCTGATTTTTATCTCCACCAGTACCGGGCCGTCGCCACCCACGACCAGGACTTCTCGCGGAATACCGGCTGGACGCGCCACCTCGGCCGGCACCGGCTGGCGTTTTTCGCGAGCTACGAGGACTCCGCCACCTACACGCTCGCCCAGCTGCGCAACCTGATCATCGGCAAGCCCAGCTTCCTCTCCGCCGCGTCGCGCGACAACCCCCTCCACGTCGACCGCGTGATGTACTTCCGCCAGTACCTGCCGCCCTTCGGGGCCAGCTCCAACCCGCACGATTACGGCATCCCCGCGTTCAGCTCCTACGGGGACATCATGGAGACCATGTGGTTCACCACCGCCTCCGGGGAGCGTTTCGGCGTCACCGCCTTCGAGAACCCCGTCGGCGGCGTCGGCACCGCGCCTTCGGCCAACCACCTCCAGCGCGGCTCCCTGGCGTCCTCCACCTCGAGCACGTTCCTCCGCAACCACCTCGTCGCCAACCTCGGGGTGCGCTACGACCGCGTGCGTAATTCCAACTTCGGCTCCTTCCAGCCCGTCCTCTCCGACGGGCCGCCGACGCCGCAGAATCCCCTCGGCACCGGGTTCCGTGCCTACGCCGATTTCCGCCACAAGGAACCGCCGTCCGTCTGGACCCCCTACCGCACCGCCACGCGTTTCAACTACGGCGTCGTGCTCCGTCCGCCGTGGGGCCTTTCCCGCTGGTTGTCGTTCGGCTACGACTATTCCCGCAACGCCTCGCTCAACGAGGTCGCCGTCGTGCGCGACGTCAACGGCACCGTCCTGGAGTCCCCTTACGGCGAGTCCCGCGAGTACAGTGTGCGCCTGCGGCTGCTCGACGACCGCCTCAACGTGAAGGTGAACGTCTTCAACTCCCTCAACCGGAACATCACCTTGGCCGACAGCGGTCTCCGCCAGAACCTGATCTTTTTCGAGCAGCAGCTTTACCAGAACGACGCCCGGTACCCGATCAACCCGCTGTTCGCCGAGACGCGCAACCCGATCGTCGGCGAGTTCCGCCTCCCGGGCGACCGCAACAGCCGCGGGATCGAGGCCGACCTGACGTTCAACCCGACCCGTGACGTCCGGATCTTCTGGAACCTCGGGCGCACCCAGACCTCGCTGGACGACATCTCGGCGCAGCCCTGGCTCGACTACATCGCCGCCAAGCAGGCGGTGTGGCGCAACATCGGGGGCAACTGGTCCAACGCCGCCTACGACCCCACGCGTTCGGTCGAGTCGGCCTTCACGCAGCTCATCCAGGGGCCGCTCGACGACATCGCGGCGAGCCTCGGCGAGCAGGGTGGCAATGCCCAGACGTGGCGCTCCAGCCTTGTCGCCACGCGGACGTTTTCCGAGGGCCGTCTCAAGGGCGCCTCGTTGAGCGCCAACTTCCGCTACCGCGGTCCCTCCATCATCGGTTTCCCCAACAAGGTGGACGCGAAGGGCCGGGTGCGCACCGACCGTGACCGGCCGTACCGGTCGGACGCCTATGTGATCACCGGGCTGATGGCCAACTACCGGTTTCGGGGAGGCTACGGCACCTTCTGCCGCCTGCAGCTCAACGTGAACAACGTGTTCAACACCGAGCGCTTCTTCGTGACACGCGTCTTCACCGACGGACGTCCCCGCAACTACGGCCGCCAGGCCGGCCGCGAGTTCATCCTCTCGCTCGACGTCGAGCGGTAGGCGTCGCTCTTGCGACGTGGCTTGCTTCAAGCGGTCGGAATAAGTTACGTAGAATCATTATGAAAGTTACAGAGAGAACCCTGACGGTTTCGCGGGCGCAGGCCGGGTTGCCGAAGCTGTGTAACTCCGGCCAGAGCTATCTCATCACGAACCGCGACCAGCCGACCGCGGTGTTGATGCCGATCGCCGACTACGAGGCTCTGATCGAGACGCTTGATCTGCTCGCCAATCCCAAGGCCATGCGGGTCATTCAGGCCGCCCGGGCCGGGCGTTTGTCGTACAAGGACCTGGATCTCACGGATGAGAATTTCGGCCTCTGAGCAGGTGCAGCTCTGGCTCCGAGGCCTTCCGCCTGAGGTGAAGCTGCGGGTGCGGCGTCAACTGAGAGCGCTGGCGGACGGGAAAAGTCGCGGTTTGGACATCAAACCCCTGCGCCGGGAGTTGGAGGGCTTCTATCGTCTGAGGGTGGGAGACTTCCGGATCGTTTATCACCTCGAGGCCGGGGATAGCGTTCGCTTGGACTACGCCGACATTCGCGAGGTGGTCTACGATGTCTTTCGCACCCTCCGGGCCCTGCGCGAAATCCGCTGACGAGAGAGGTTGGGACAGACAACACCTTGCGGCGGGACGCGCAGCGCCGCGTGTGCGGCATTGCCAGCGGCGCGCCATGGGTTTCACGCTGTCTTTATCCGCATGAAGACCCCGCTCCGCCTCCTGACCCTTCTGGCCGCCTTGCCGGCCGTCGTGCTCGCCGCCGCTTCGGCTCCGGCCGCGCGGCCGAACATCGTGTTCATCTTCTCCGACGACCACGCGCAGCACGCGATCAGCGCCTACGGTTCGAAGGTCAACCGCACGCCCCATCTCGACCGTCTCGCCGCCGGCGGGGCGCGCTTCAACCACGCGTTCGTCACCAACTCCATCTGCACGCCGAGCCGCGCGGTGCTGCTCACGGGCAAGTACTCCCACGCCAACGGCACCCCGGTGTTCAACGTGTTCGACGGCGGCCAGCCCACCGTCGCCAAGATGCTCCAGGCCGGCGGATACCACACCGGCATGATCGGCAAGTGGCACCTGGGCAGCATGCCGACCGGCTTCGATCGTTGGATCATCCTGCCGGGGCAGGGGATCTACTTCAACCCCGACTTCCTCACGCCGCAGGGTCGCGTCACCATCACCGGCCACACGACCGAGATCACGACGCGGCTGGGCATCGAGTTCCTCGAGACGCGCCCGAAGGACAAACCGTTCTTCCTGATGCTCCACCACAAGGCGCCCCATCGGGGCTGGGAGCCGGACCCGCGCAACAAGGCCCTGTTCAAGGACCGCGTCATCCCCGAGCCGGCGACGCTGTGGGACGATTACGCGACCCGCCCCGCCGCGCTCCCGGAAAACCAGCAGACGGTCGCGAAGGACCTCACGCGCCGGGACCTCAAGCTGGAGCCGCCCGCCGACCTCGCCCCCGGACCTGCCCGCCAGCACTGGCTCAACACGAAGCCCGCCGAGGTCGAGATCACCCGGCCCGACGGCTCCAAGCACACGTTGCGCGGCCGCGAACTCGTGCAATGGAAGTACCAGCGCTACATGCAGGACTACCTCGCGTGCGTGCAGGGCGTCGACGACAGCGTCGGCGAGGTCCTCGACTACCTCGACCGCACCGGGCTCGCGAAGAACACCGTGGTGATCTACAGCACCGACAACGGCTGGTACCTCGGTGACCTCGGCATGTACGACAAGCGCTTCATGTACGAGCCGGGGCTGCATATCCCGCTGCTCGCGCGCGGTCCGGGCATCAAGTCCGGGCTCGTCACCGATCTGTTCGCGGTCAACGCGGATTTCGCGCCCACGTTCCTCGAGATGGCCGGCCTGCCCGTGCCGCCCGACATGCACGGCCGCTCGCTGGTGCCCGTCCTGCGCGGGGAGAAGCCCGCCAACTGGCGCACGTCGGCCTATTACCGCTACTACCACGATCCGGGGCACCACAACACGCGCGCGCACTACGGCGTGCGCACCGCCACCCACAAGCTGATCCACTACTGGAAGAAGGACGCGTGGGAGATGTTCGACCTCGTCGCCGATCCCACCGAGCAGCGCAACCTCGCCGGGGACCCGCGGCACGCCGCCACGCTCGCGTCGCTCAAGACCGAGCTGAAGCGCCTGCAGCAGGAACTGGGTGACACCGGTCAGTTTGCGGACGCGATCCCGCGCGACGGCGTCGACGCGCCGGTCAACGTCCCGGTGCGGGGCAACAAGACGGTTGCGGAGGCAATCGCCGCGGCGCGGCCGTAAGGCGGTTCTCGTCGGGAGAGCTTGATTGAGAGCAGACTGCACGCGGGCTGCGAATGCTTGTCCGGGATCCGAGGTGATCTTGGCGGGCCGGCTTTCGCGGCCGCGGGGTGCACGCCTTCGCGCCGAAGTCATCCTCCCAGAGTCCTAAGGGCGGTGTGGTACCGGCGATTGAGTGAAGCAAAAGTCGCCCGAGATCCGGCGAACTCCCGGTTCGCGCGTGTGAGTCTCAGGCCTTCCGTGGCCACCGTAAGGGTGAGCATGTCGCCTTGCACCGATCCCAAGCGGGCCAACGCCGCCTTGGGAATCACGATGCCGAGAGAGCGGCCGACCGGGCGGAGCTTCACGTGGTGGATCATGGCTTCAGCCTTGGCACGCGCCTCTTCAAGGCGAGGCTCGTGTCGGTTCCTTTGGATTCTCCGCTTGCCCGGCCCACGCCGCTGCCGGCCGCCCGTCAGTCGCCCTTGCGCGCCCACGATACGGCCCATTGGCCCATCACCGCGGCGACCACGAAGTCGGCCCACGTGGTGTAGAGCAGCCACACGTCCTTGCTCAAGCCCAGCGCCACGAGCAGGTTGACGCCGGCCATCACCGTCCCCGTGAGTGCGAGGCCCAGCCCGAGCCGGCGCAGGTGCAGATCGCGGTAGGGCAGGTATGTCGCGAGCCGACGGGCGAGGAATTTTCCGCCGAAGAGGGCGTCGAGGGTAAACGCCGCGGCGCTCACCCCTCCCAGCGCCGTGGCTTTCAATTGCACGGCGAATTCCGAATCGAGATACCATGAGAATCCCGCCGACAGGAGCAGCATGACGACTCCGAACAGCGCCAGCCCTC
>CAXRGI010000238.1:0-3126 GCA_964229935.1 Opitutales bacterium | reverse complement strand
ACCGCCCGGAAGGATCATCGAGGTCGCGTTGTGCGTCAGGGTCAGCGCGCCGTCGAACTTCAGCACCCGGTAGACGCCGGCCGCCACGCTGTCGAAGGCCGTGATCGTGGTCGTGCCGGAGACCGCCAGGTACTCGGCATTAGCGGCGCCGATGTTGACGGTCGAGGCCGAGGCGATCGTGGAGCTCGCCTGCACCTCCCGGATGTCAGCCAGGGCCTGGCGGATCGCGTCGTTGATGTTCGACGGCGGACACCCCTCGCCGATGTTGATCGACGAGATGGAGGTGTTGGAGGCGGCGGTCTGGGAATAGTCACGGATGGGCATGGGTCACCTCACTGGGCAGAAGGCTGCGACGTCGCCGCAGCCGCACCGGTTTGCTCGAGCTTGCGTCGCAGGGTCGCGCCGACGGACTCGACCGTGCTCGTCGTTGCTTTCTGCATGAACTGTCGCGCCAGCGCCGGGTCGAGCATCGCCTCGACCAGGAGCCGCTGCAGCTGCTCGTCAGGCACGCGGTAAAGGAAGCTCAACCCCTTCGACAGCGTCTTGAGGGTGGCGTTGTCTCCGATGTCGCGGGCCATCATCGTGCCGATGAGGTTCGACACCGACATGTTGCGGAAGGTGTCGCTGCCGGGCGGCTTCATGCCAGGCGCATACGCCGCGGCGCTCCGATCGAGATCCGCGGCGATGCGCTCGACCACGAGCCGCTGCGACGGCGTAAGCGTCTCGGCAATGTCCGGAGCGAGCGTGCGGATCGCCTGCTTGAACTTGCCAGGCATCAGCACGTCGACGCCGCTGGTGGCTTCAGCAATCTGTCCAAGGGACCGCTGCCTGATGTCCTGCAGCAGGCTCATCTGGTCGATCGGCTCACTCATGCGCCTGTAGGTGCTGAGATAGCCGCGGAAACCTGGGGCGACAGCCTCAATGGCCTCGTCGATTGCGCGGCGCACGTCCTTGAGCTCGCGGCGCGCCAGCTTGAGATCCTGCCTTTCTCCAGACAGCTTGCCATCCATCGCCAGGCCGACGTCCTTGCGCAACGCGTACATGTTCTGCGGATCGATGCCGCCGTCTGCGCTCGGAAGACCGCGCAGTCGATCACGCACCCAGTTCATGGCGCGCTCGACGGCCTCTTGCTTGCCGGCAGGAGACGCGAGAACGCTGTCGATCGCCGCCTCGACGCGACTGGCATTGGCGGTCGCATTGTTCTGCCGCGCCTCCTCAAACGCACGCTCGCGGATTGGCCGGGTGACAGCGTCGCGCTTGGCCTCGGCCTTGGCGATCGTTTGCTCGTCGCGAGCGATCCGGTCGATCGCAGCGCGCCGTGCGAGCGCGTTCTCGCTGTACTGAGACGCGAACCGCCCGGTGTCGTCGAGGTTCTGGATAGGCGTCTGCGCGGACAGCAGGCCGGTATCGCGAGACGCCTGGGCCGCCGTCGGTCGAGAGCCTGGAACGTACTCGGGCGCAGTGCCCATGCGCGCGGCTGCAGCGTCCGGATCGTTGGCGAGGCGGCGCAGCACATTGCCGACGATCACCTCGCGACCTTCCTGCGTGAACGGCCGGACGACGCTCGCGCCAGCCTCGGCGGCTCGCTCTGCGGTGGCGCCAGTGACCGAGCGCATGCCGGTCCCCGGCGCGGCGACGCTGCCGACGATGCCGGCACCAAATTGCGCGAGCGGCGAATAGCCTTCTTCGCGCGCCACGCCGGACGCTGTTGCGCCGGTGCCAGCGGCGACCATCTGCGCGCGCGGGTCCATCAGCATGACGTCCGCAGCTCGAGCAGCGACCGGCGATGCCGGCATGGCAGCAGACACGGCCTTCGCCATCGCGCCTCCCGCGACGACGCCGGCGCCAGCCCTGTTGATATCGCTGACCAGGCGCTCCTGCGCCGTCTCGGCGCGAGGGAAGCCGGCGGCGTCAAGGCCGCGCTCAAGCAACCCAGAAACGGGCTGGAGGCCGAGCAACCGATTGGCGGCGTCGCCGATCATCACAGGGATGCCAGCGGCTCCTTCGATCACGTCCCGCGTTCCGAGCGCGAAAGACCTCGCTGCGTCACCGATCGACGTCGGCAGGATGCGAACGTCGCTGGGCAACGCAGGCCCCTTTGGGACCATCTTGTCGTCGAGCAGCTCACGCGGATGCGGAAGCGGCTTGAAGCCGGTCAGGTGGCCGATGATCTCGCGGTCCTTGTATCCGCTCGACCTTGCCTCGCCGATCTTGTCGGCGAGGCCATAGCGCTCGCCGATGAAGTCGAGCACCTCGGCCTGCGAATACCCCTCCTTGAGGGCTGCGCGGACCGGATCGGCCATGTCCTTGAGTTCAGCCATCAGCGCCGGCCTCCGCAGATTGCGCCAAGCGGGGGGCGGCTTGGCGCCTCCGCAGGCGCCGGCGGTCGACGCGGCTGCGGCGTAGCAGGCTCAGGCTGGCGCGGATTGGAAGGCACAGGATTGAACTCAGGCAGGCCGAGCCTGTCGCCCAGCACGTTCCGGGCGGCGCGACCTCGCTGGGCTCGCCCCCACCTACTTGAGGTATTGAATGAACAAACCGCGGGATTACCGTAAGGAGTACGATACGTACCATGGTAAGCCTGAGCAGGTCGAAAACCGATCTTCGCGCAACAAGGCGCGTCGCAAGGTCAAGGCCGCTGTCGGGGAAGACAAGATCCGCGGTAAAGACATCGACCACAAGAATGGGAACCCGAAGGACAACCGGAAATCCAACCTCCGCGTGATGTCAAAGTCGAAGAATCGGAGCAAGAAGTAATTGGCAACGTTTAGGTTTGTCGGTCGAGACATAAACATACACTGGAACGGCTACGACATTGTCGGGCCGGCAGGTACCGTGTTCTCGATTCCGGATCAGCTATACGAAGAGTTTGAGTCAGACCTGCGAGGCGCCGAGCCATCCCTCGAGTGGATTGACACCAACGAATTCCAGACGCTGGTAAACTCTCTCTCGGTTACAACCCTTACCGGGAACTTCCCAATTTCGATTACGAGCACTACGTCCGGGAAGATCGTTGGGGTCACGTCGTCCACCGCATCGGACGGATACGTCCTTACGGCAGACGGCTCTGGCGGAGCAGCATGGGAGTCCCTCCCAGCGGATGCAACCGGTATTACAAACATTATT
>CAXRGI010000237.1:0-2774 GCA_964229935.1 Opitutales bacterium | reverse complement strand
AAGCGCCTTCACCCAGCCATGCGGCCCCCCTACTCGCGGGTCTGGAGGAAGCCTACCGCGGCCGCGCGATGAACGATCTGCCGGAGGACCTCGTCGCGCGCCTGCGCAGCCAGGGACAGGTTCCGCTCGCACTGCGCCTGCGTCAGGGCGAAGCCGCCGCGATCACCGAGGCGATAGCACTCCTCGCCAACCCGAAGACGCGCCCGGAGGAACAACTGCGACTCACTCGCGCGTTGGGGGAGACACGCGCGGCATCCGCCGCCCCCGCTTTGCTCAACGTCGCCACGCAGGGTCGAACCGACGCCCTCCGCGCCGCGGCTCTCTCAGCGCTCACCGCGTTTCCCAACGACGACCTCGGCGCGAAAATCGCCGCAGCCCTCCCGGCGATGAAGGGTTCGGTGCGCGAAACGGCGGTCAGCGCGCTCGCCAGCCGCCCCGCGTGGGGACGTTCCCTGCTCGACGCATTGGAAAGCGGAACGCTGCCAGCGGGCGCGATTCCCGCCGAAGCCGCGGACCGGTTGCGCTTGAACCGCGATGCCAACATCGCCGCCCGCGCCGCACGCCTGCTTCCCGCGCGAGGCCCGGCGGGGAACTTTCAGGCCCGCATCGACGCAGTGACGACGGCCCTGAAGGCCGCGCCCGGCAATCCGTACGCCGGCGAGGCGACTTTCACCGCCCGCTGCGCCAGCTGCCACAAGCTGTTCTTCAAAGGCGGCAACCTCGGCCCCGACCTCACCGCCTACCAGCGCGACAACCTCGGCACGATGCTCCTCAGCATTATCAACCCCGACGCGGAGATCCGCGAAGGCTACCAATACCAGGTGGTCGAGACGAACGAAGGCCGCTCGCTCGGCGGCTTCATCGTCGAACGCGACAACCAGGTGACCGTGCTGCGCGGGCTCGGCGGCGAAAACATCACCCTGCGCGCCGACGAGATCCGCGAGGTGCAACCGATGGGCCGCAGCCTGATGCCCGCCGGTCTGCTCGACGGACTGGGCGACCAGGAATTACGCGACCTCTTCGCCTACCTGCGCATTTCCCAGCCGATCACGCGGTGAACCGCTACGCCGGCGCGGGCGCGGCTTGGAACCGCGCGACGCTGACCGCCGGATCGAACGGACGGCCCGCGACGAGGTGCTCGCGCCACTGCCGTGCGAGCCACGGCGACCACAGGGCTCCCCGCGCGCCCAGTCCACCAAAGATCCCGATCCGAGTGAGCCTGGGGTGAACACCCGCGACCGGACGCCGATCCGGCAAGGTAACGCGCACGCCGGAGCGGTGGACGCGGACTGTGAACTCCCGCGCGCCCAGCATCCCGCGTATTCCAGCGATCAGCCGCTCACGCGCCACGGGATCGGGTCGTGAATCCGTGAGGCCCGGCTCGTTGGTCGCACCGGCAAGCGCGATCCGCTCGCCGGCCGGGGCCACCCACAAGCGACGGTTGAGAATCACGTCGGGATCGAGGCCCTCGACTCCGATCTCCAGCGTGTCGCCCTTCGAAAACTCCCAGGGCACATAGTCGAACGCGGCGTGCGAGGCACCCGCGGCGCCCGTGCAATCGATCACCATCCGGTGTCGTTCGGCCGCAGCGGCGAGATCGGGAACAGTGTCCTCCCTGAGCCGTCCCTGCATCCGCCAACGACGGCGCGCCGCGGCCATGGCGGCGGCGAGATCGACCCGTGCCGCGCCAACGATCCAAAACCCGTTGTCGAAAGGCGCGCCGGCGTAAGGTGAAAGCTCACCGGTCGCTGCTTTCCGTTCCCACGTGTTCCGCTCCTCGTCGTCGGCGAACTCGCGCCGCACCCGCATCTCGCGCCACAGCCGCACCCCGAGCGCGTCGCCTAAATCGCGCCACACCTCCGCCGCCAGCGGACGCAACACGTCGAACCGCCAGGTCTTCACCAAACGCCGGCCCGTGATGGGATTGATGATCCCCGCGGCTGCCGCGGTGGCCGTGCCCTCGTGGCCGGGATCCCGGATGAGGAAAGGAACTCCCGCCTGCTCGAGTTCCCAGGCCAGCAAGGTGCCCGCCACCCCCTGACCCGCGATCAGGATCTCGGGGCGCATGGGCGGAACGCGCGACGACCGCTCAGCCCGCCTGCGCGCCGCGGAGGGCGGCGCCGACGATCCCGGCCTCGTTACGAAAACGCGCCGGCATCAGCCGCGCCCGGCACCGGATGAAGCGGAAGAACCTCGCGTGCTCCGTGCTCACGCCGCCGCCCATGATGATGCGCTCCGGCCAGAGCAGGCGCTCAAGTTCGAGCACGTAGGCGTTGAGGCGGCCGCCCCACACTTTCCACGAAAGCCCCTCGCGGTCTTTCACGCTGCTGGCGACGTGCTTTTCCGCGCCCTCACCGTTCTTCCACGGGAAGTGACCGAGCTCGAGCGGGATCACGACCCCGTCCTGCGCGAGACAGGTGCCCACGCCCGTGCCGAGCGTGAGGAGCAGCGTCTTGCCGTTGAAGCCCCGTCCGGCTCCGAACTTCATCTCGGCCCGCCCGGCGGCCGCGGCGTCGTTGATCAGCGCCACCGGGCAGCCGCTCGCCTTCCCGAACAGCCGCGAGCCATCGGCGTCGACGAATCCGGGATGTAAGTTGGCCGACGTGCGGATGTGCCCTCCCTCGATCGCGCCGGGGAAGCCGACCCCGATGGGACCGCTCCACGAGAAATGTTCCGCGAACGCGGCCACGACCTTGGCGCCCTCCTTGGGCGACATGCCGCGATGAATGGGACTGCGGTGCGGAGGAGAAAGGAGGCGTCCGGTGCGGGTGTCC
>CAXRGI010000236.1:0-6065 GCA_964229935.1 Opitutales bacterium | reverse complement strand
CACGTTCATGGACATGACGCCGGCGGTGCTGATCTTCACCCCGATCCTGCTGCCCGTGGTGCAGAAGTTCGGGGTCGATCCGATCCACTTCGGCCTGATCATGATCTTCAATCTTTGCAGCGGCCTCTGCACGCCACCGGTCGGCAGCGTGCTGTTCATCGGCTGCAGCGTGGCGCAGACCACATTGCGTCAAGTGATCCGACCGCTGCTGCCTGTCTTCGCCGCGATGGTGATCGTGCTGTTGCTCTTGACGTACGTCCCGGCCCTCTCCCTCTGGCTCCCCTCGCTCCTCGGACTCAAATGATGTCCGCGATCCGCTCGGCCTCGCCTAGCGGATCGCACCCAAGCCCGACCAGCGCTGCGGGACCCGGCGGATTTTAGCGACATCATAGCCCTGAGCCGCGAGCTCGCGCACGAGGCCATCATAGTCGGCGGTGGGAATCTCCGGCGTCCGCGCCATGATCCAGACATAGTCACGCTTGTTTCGACCGACAACCGTCCGGGAGTAAGCGGGGTCGATGTGGGTGACGAGGAACTCAGCCTTGAACGGCCAGACGAAGCGCATGCCCCAGGTGGACCTGCGAACCGGATCGCGCACGAAGCCCCGCGGGTTGTAGCGCTTCAGGGGACCGTCAAAACTACCCTGGTTGAAGGTGAAAACGGTATCGATCGTGCCGTCAGGTTCGAGCCGGTAGGTCTCGGTCGCGTTGTAGGCGTCCGTCTCGATGAAGGTGGGAATGCACGCGATGACGTACCACTTTCCCATGTAGCGGTTGAGGTCGAGATTCTCGACCGTGGGCAGCGGCGGCAGCCCGGACGCGCAACCTGAAAGCAGAAGTGCCAGCAAGACCCCCACCGTCGGCACGAGGCGCCGCCGGTCGTGCGCGGCGGACGATCGGCGGAGAAACGGAAGTCGCGGCATATCCGAAACCGGAAGGCCAAGGACAACGTTGTCAAAATGCCCACGCCGATTGCCGGCGAAGGGCGGCTACAGGTCAGGACGGATCCTGCCGACCAACATTGTTACTTCCGAAGCAGCCACCGCCAAAGACGCTGGCCGGCGCGGCTGCTCTTGCAGGTTTCGACCCAGCCCCTTCGGCCCCGCCACTTCATCAGTACCCACTCGTGATTGGTCTAACTCATCCACGCCATCAGCGAAATCCGCTAACAGGCAATAGGTAGGCCCGCACGAATCGCTCCATCAGCTTGGGATTGCCAGCAAACGCCGAAGTCATCACTGCACCCACCGGGGCGGTCTCCCATTCCACTTGGCCCACTTCTTGCGAGCCTCTCACCGACTTCCGGTCTCAATTTCCATGAACCACCCCATATTCCTCCTCGCGGCCCTTGCGGCCGCCTCCTGCGGCCTCGCCGCCCAAGCGCCGACCCCGGCGGCCAAATCCCCGGGCGACCTGGCCTTCGACGCCGCGCGCGCAGCCATCAACACCGCCAAGCCCGATTCCGCCAAGGTGCTCGAGTCCGGCTTCAACCTGTTCTTCAACTTTCCGGACCACCCAGGCACCAACGGGCTGCTGCCGGCGATGAGCGGGATCGCCACGCGGCTGCCCGAGGCGGAGCGGGCGGGATACACCCGTGCCTTCAACGAGCGGCTGGCCGCCGAGCTGGCCAAGCCCACCCTGCCGGACGCCGCGCGGGAGGGCATCCTCGGCGCCCAGGCCTCGATCGAGCTGAACGCGCAGACCCGGGCGGAAAAGCCCGACGTCGCGGCCGTGCGGGCTAAGCTGGACGCGCTGGCGGGTCGCTTCCCGAAGGCGCGGTCGCTTCCCGGGCTTGAGCTCGGCTACGGCAAGCTCTTGGCCAAGGCCAACCCGGCCGCGGGGCAGGAATTCCTTCGGAAGCTGGCCGCCTCCGACCAGACAGAGACGGCCCGGCAGGCCGCCGGCGAGTTGCGGGTGGCTGAGATGCGGACTACTCCGCTGGAGATGCGATTCACGGCAGCGGACGGCCGTGAGGTCGACCTGGCCAAGCTGCGCGGCAAGGTCGTCCTGATTGACTTCTGGGCCACCTGGTGCGGCCCCTGCATCGCCGAGTTACCCAACCTCACCCGGGTCTACCAAGCGTACCATGACAAGGGCTTCGAGGTCGTGGGAATCTCGTTCGAGAACTCCGGTATCATCGACGAGGCCGCGCTGAAGAGCCCGCGGAATGCCGGCAAGGCCCTGGACACCCCGGAGCAGGTCGCGGAGAAGAAGGCCAAGGCCCGAGAGAAGATGCTGGCCTTCGCCAAGGAGAAGGGCATGCCCTGGCCGCAGCACTTCGACGGCCTGTACTGGGAAAACGAATACGGACGGCGCTTCAATATCCGCGGGATCCCCGCCATGTTCCTCCTGGACAAGGACGGCAGACTGGTCGACACGAACGCCCGTGGCGACAAGCTCGAGCCGCAGGTGAAGAAGCTGCTGGGCCTCTGAAAGGTCCGCTCCCGTCTCCTCCTCCACCTTCACCCCGACCCATGAATTCCGGTACCGTTGCCCCGCTCCCTGTCCCTACGCTGCCGGCCTCCCTGACCGTCTCAGGGTAACTCCCGTCTCCAGATCATGTCACCACGCTCCCGCCTCCCGCAGCCGCTGTATTCGGCGTTGATGGCCGCCCTTTTGGCCTCCGCACCGGCCCGTGCCCAGACGGCCGCTTCCGCTCCGTCTCCAGCTGCCGCCGGCCCGGTGCAAAAGCTCGAGGCCTTCGAGACCACCGGCTCGCGCATCCGCCTTGGCGTGGAGGAGGCTGATTTCAGCCCCATGCTCACGATCGGCCGCACGGAGATCGAGGTCTCCGGTCTGACCGAGATCGGCGAGATCACGCGGCTCATCCCGCAGGCCTTCTCGACCGGCTCCTACGAGGGCATCGGCTTCGGCGGCCAACAACAGGGCACGGCAACGACGTCGGACGGGTCCACCGCCAGCGTGCTCACGCAGCGCACGAACATCAATATGCGCGGGCTCGGGTCCAACAACACCCTCGTCCTGATCAATGGCCGCCGGGTGGCCCGTTCCGGCAACATCCGTGGTTCCGACGGCTACGACCTCACCGGCATCCCGGTCTCGGCGATCGAGCGGGTCGAGGTGATGACCGACGGCGCCTCCGCCATCTACGGCTCCGACGCGCTGGGCGGCGTGGTGAACATCATCACGCGGCGGGACTACTCGGGCACCGAGCTCACGTTCGCCTACGAGAACACCTTCAGCTCCGACACCGCGGTGCGCACGGCGTCGCTCACCCATGGCATCGTGCGCGGTCCCCTGACTCTCTCCCTCTCGGCCAGTTTCAAGAAGCGCAACGCCTTCAAGGCCACCGACCGCACCTTCTCCTCCACCGACAACTGGGCCAGCCTCGGCGGGACCTCGACCGGCTCGTCCTACAGCGCGGGCGGCTTTGCCAACGGCGCCGGCGTGATCGGCGTGTCGTCGGGCAGCCTCCTCCCGGGCGTGGGCTCCCAGTATGCCCGTATTCCCGACGGCGCGACCGGTGCCGCGCTGGCCGCCTCGGCCTTCGCCCCGACCACGGTCAGCGCCGATCTCGGCGACCGCGCGAAGTGGGTCAACCTGATCTCGCCGCAGTTCGCCCGCTCACTCGGCTTACGGGGCACCTACGACCTTAAGTCCGGCCATCAGCTCTACCTCAACAGCGGCTACAGCGAGACCCGGACCCACATCGAGGGCATGCCGGTGAACTTCCGCAACGGGCTATCCGTCCCGGCGGGCTACCCCGGCAACCCTTTTGGCGTCCCCGTCACCCTCTACAAGACGTTCTGGGAGCTCGGACCCATCCAAGGTCAGAAGTTCACCACCAACTCCAACCTCAACTTCGCCGCCGGCGCCAACGGCCGGCTGTCCGGCGACTGGCGGTACGACCTCGGCGTGAGCTGGAACCGCTCCCTCCTGCGCAACGACAACGCGCTGGATCCGGTACTCTTCACGGATGCGTCCGCCCCGCTCATCGCAGCCCGCGCCCTCGTGTTCTTCTACGACAGCCGTACGAGCCAGCCGAACGATCCCGCCGTGCTGCGGTCGATGCTGCGGCCGGGCAACGCAACGGACCGCACCAACACCATCACGTGGTCCGGCTCGGCCGATGGCGCCCTGCCCTGGTTCCGGCTTCCCGCGGGCGCCATCAGACTCGCGGCCGGCGCCGAACGCACCACCGAGCGGATCACTACCTTCCAGTCGATCCCGGACTCGCCATCGATCAATCTAAGCCTGCTGGGCAGCTTCCGCCGCGGGCTCGACTCCGCGTACACCGAGACGCGCGTCCCGGTCGTCGCCCCGGCGAACGGGCTGCCGGGGCTCTACCGAGCCGACCTCACGGCCGCGATCCGACACGACCGGTACTCCGATGCCGGCGGCGACTACAGCCCGCGCTACGGCGCGCAGGTCCGGCCGCTAAAGTGGCTGCTGTTCCGCGCCACCCGCAACTACTCGTTCCGTGCCCCGTCGATCCAGGCGCTCTACCGGCCCGTGACCGACAGCACCAACGCCAACACTTCCGGCTTCATCGACCGCCAGCGCAACGAGCTCGTGATTGGGACGATCGCCACGAAGGGCGGCGGCAACGTCGGACTCAAGCCCGAGCACGCCGTCTCCGACAACGTCGGCGTCGTCTTCGAGGTGCCCTTCCACTGGTTCAAGGGGCTGTCGGTCTCCTTCGACCGGATGCAGCTGAACTACAACGACAAGATCGCCACCTCGCTCTCGACGCTCCAGGAGTGGGCCGATATCGCGCCGGCCCGCCTCATCCGCGACGCTGCCTCGGGCAAGGTGATCGGCATCGACACGCGCGCGATCAACATCGCGCGCCAGGTGCTCGAGACCTTCGATTACCAGATCAACTACCAGCGTCTGACCCGGCTGGGCTCCCTTTCGCTGCGCTTAGCCGCGACCGAATACCGCACCGTGGAGGCCATCCGGATCCCGGGCGCGGCGCCGGTAACGTCTCTCCACCTTTACCCGACCCGCCTCTCCTGGCAGACTTTCTGGAGCAAGGGACCCTACGGCGCCGGCGTCAGCGGCTTCTATCAGGAGAACTCCTGGACGAACGCGACGCGCGCGACGACACAGTTCGCGAGCGTCATCGAGTGGAACGTGCAGGCCTCATACGACTTCGGCTACAAGCTCGACCGCGCGGGCGCACTGCCGAGCCGGGTCGGGCTTTCGACCTGGCAGGCGCTGCGCCAGCACCCGCTGGCTGACACCAAGCTCTCCGTCGCGATCAACAACATCTTCGACCGCGAGCCTCCGCACCGCCAGGGTCAGGCGGGCTTCGGTGTCACCGACCCACGGATGATGCGCTATTCCCTCACGCTGCGGAAAAAGCTCTGAACGCCGGGGCGACAAACCTCCCCGGACCGGCCTTCCCCTTTCCGACTCTCCAACCGTTATCCCGAGTCTTCACCGCAGCGTCGCCCTTTTTTGCTCGCCCACTCGCGCTGGCAGCCCCCACCGCTCCGCCGCCGAGTTTACCGGAGGGGAAAGGCAAATGGGGTCAGGGCGTTGGATGTTTGCCGGCAGCGGCGTGGCTTCCCTTAAAAACGTTCAACGCCCTGACCCCTTAGCCGGCAGGCGCGGCTGTTTTGCACCGGCCCGCGGCCTCGTCATTCGTATCCGTTCCCGGCTGGTATCCGTTCCACGCCGAGTTTTCGCGCCCAGGGGCGCAGCGCGGGCAGGGTCGCGGGGTGAAGCTCCACGCCGGCGGCGAGTTGCTCCCGGCGGCGGCGCAATCCGGTTTCACCAGGCAGGCGTACGCGCTCCACGCCCGGCCGCGGCGGATTTTCCCGGCAAGCGGCGGCGAGATGGCCCGCCTCGCGGCGGAAGGCATCGACCCCGCCGAAACACGCCGGGTTGAACACCTGAAGAAAGACGGAGGCACCCCACCCTTCCGACGGATCCGCACGACCGTGCCCGGCCAGCGCAGAGGTGAGCGCCTCGACGAGCAGCGCGAGCGCGAAGCCCTTATGCCCATGGTCGGTCCCGCCCGCCGGCAGCAGCGTGCCGGGCGGATCGGTGAACAGCGCCGCAGGATCATCCGTGGCGCGACCCGCCGCATCCAACGCC
>CAXRGI010000235.1:0-2361 GCA_964229935.1 Opitutales bacterium | reverse complement strand
TGGCGTCGTCGGTCCACGCCTGCCAGACGGCGTAGTTGTCATAGCTGACGAGTCCGGTGGCCGGATTGACGGCGGCCTGGAGGGTGTTGCGCTCGCGGCGGCGGTCGCGGCGCAAGCCGTCCGTCGTGATGAGGCGGTCGCCGAAGAAGTAGCTCTGAGCGGTGTCGCTCAAGGTGCGGAGCTCCTCGCGGCGGCGGGCGGTACTGGCTCGGGCCAGGCTGTCGAAAGCGACATTCTCGGTCGTCCAGCGGCCGGTGAGGTTGTTGAACCAGTTCACGCCGTAGGTGCCGCCGAACTCGCGATAGGTGGACGGACCGTACTCGACGTTCTGGCCGTTGGCGTCGCCAAGGTAATAGCGGTAGGCGAGCTGGTTGCCGCTGACGCGGTTGGCGCGGTTGACCCAGGGGTTATCGCCCGAGGCCCAGTAGCCGTAAGTGTAGGTGGCGCTGCTGTTGCGGTTCACCTCGGCGTGGGCGGCGACGCGCTGCGTGCCGATCCAGGACAGGAGCCGCGGAAGGTTGCGCGGCGTGAGCTGGTAGGCGAGGTCGGCGTTCTGCGTGTCGAAGACCTCGGGGTTGCGGTTGTCGAACGGACCGACGGCCTCGACGTAGGGCCGCAGGAAGTTGGGATTGGCGCGGCCGTCGAGCAGCTTGGAGTTCACGTCGACGTAAAGCACGGTGTCGGTGTTATCGATCACACTGCGGGAGAAGCGGTCGAATTTCTGGTACATGTGACCGCCTCGCACGGCGAGGAGGTGCGTGCCGGTGTTGAGGAGGATCTGCTCGGCCTCGATCCGCAGCGTGGAGGAGGTGTCCTCGCCGAAATTGGCGCCGACGAAGTTAACATTCTCCCAATCGTAGACGGACTTGTCGCTGATGGCGGGCGCGAAGAAGAGCGGGAAGGGGTTGGATTTGCGGCGGAAAATATCCGTGCCGGTCTGCAGGTAGCGGATGTTGCTGGTGGCGGTGAACGGCGACGGCGTGCCGGAAGTGACGGGGTTGGCCGTGCGCATCTGGCTGATGTAAGGGGAGGCCGAACTACCATCCATGAACACGACGAGGCGACCGTAGGTGCCGCCCGCCATGAGGCCCGGGGGCAGGAGCGTGTTCTCATTCGTGGCCGGGAAAGGTCCGACGGTGCGGCCGCCCGCGTAAGAGACCAGCTGCGTGGTCGGGTCGAAGGTCGGGCTGCCCGAGGCGCGCCACTCGAAGGTGGTGTCGCGCGGGGTGATGGAGTTGGGCCGGCGGTAGAAGTTGGTGTAGTGCTCGAAGGAGGCGTTGAAGGTGGTGAAACGGAACGGCCGCACCTGCACGGCGCCGAAGTAACGGCGGATCCTCTCCTCGGCGGGCTTGCGCGTGAAACCCTTGGACTCGTCGACCGCGGAGAAACGGAAGGCCGCCTTGTCGGTGATCAGCGGGCGGTTGACGTCGAACGCCAGCCGGCGGCCGCCGCGGTCATCGGCGCGGATCGTCGCGGAAGTCGACATCCGGGTGAGATTGGCCTTGGACGGCACGAGGTTGACGGTACCCGCGGCGGCGCCGAGGCCGAACAGGTTGGAGTTGGGACCACGGGAGATCTCGACGGCGTCGATGTTGTACGTGTCCATCGGGATCTTGTTGTTCGAGGAAAAGTTCCCCACCGCGATGTTGACGCCGCTGCCGCTGATGGGACTGCCGACGCCGCGGATGCGGTTGGCACGCGCCGGATCGTTGGCGGTGCCGTCGATCATGCCGCCGTTCCGGTTCGGCGTGAACTGGGTGTAGTTGCCGGTGCCCTCGGTGCTGGCCTCGTAGAGGAAAACGTCGTTGAGATCGAGGATCGCGAGATCCTCCATCTGCTGCTTGGTGACGACGGTGATGGAGGCGCCGAGGTCCTCGAGCTTCGAGTTGAGACGCGTGCCCGAGAGGGTGTTCAAGGCCTGGTAGCCGCGGTCGGCCGCGGTGGAGACGGTGAAAGGCGAGAGCACGATGGCCTCGTCGCCGCCGGTCGTGACCGGGATGGGCGCGGGCTTGCGGGCCGGCTCAGGCGCGGGGGCCGCCGGGGCGACCTGCTGCGACCAGCCGAACGGGGCCGCCCCGAGGGTGAGAAGGGCGGCGATCAGGGATGCGGGTTTGGGTTGCATGGTTTTCTGGGAAAGGGATTGGCGGGTTTTACCGCGGCGGGGGGATGGACGGATGCGTAACTGAAAAGGTACGACTGTCCAACCGCGTCGAAGAGATTGGATGACGGCGGGGCGAACTGGCAAGGCGGGCTTGCCTCCGGCGTCGCGGGCCCTCATCCCCGCGCGCATGTCCCAGATTCCCGCGAAATTTGACGGCGTGACCGTCGTCACCAAGGCCAACGTCTACTTCGACGGCAACG
>CAXRGI010000234.1:0-25445 GCA_964229935.1 Opitutales bacterium | reverse complement strand
TGAAGTTCTGCATGTGGCGGTCCACACCCTTGAATTCCCGCACGATCTTGCCGGCCTTGTCGTAGGCGGTGGCGGTGAAGTAATTCGTCGAGACGACGCTGCCGCCCTCGCAGTCGATCACATTGCCGACGCCCACGCCGCGGAAGTTGTCCATGGTGTCGCCGCGACGTCCCCCGCCGGTGGCCGCACCCGCCTTCGCCGGCAGCCCGCGCACCTCGAAGATCAGCGGCGCGCTGGCGTAGTCGTGGATCACCACCTGCGTGTTGGGGGTGTCGCCGTCGTCGACGTAGCCGAGGCGGCCGCCGACGCTGAGCGTCGTGCGCGGCAAACCGGTCTCGCCGAGGAACCAGCGGGCGACATCCATCTGGTGGATGCCCTGATTGCCGACGTCGCCGTTGCCGGTGACGTGCACCCAGTGCCAGTCGTAATGCAGCCGCAGGCGCCGCGGCGGAACCAGCGGCGCGGGACCGCACCACAGGTCGAAATTGATGTTGGCCGGGATCTGCAACGGCGCGTCGGCGCGGCCGATGCTGTCACGACGTTTGTAGCAGAACCCGCGCGCCGCAGTAACGCGGCCGAGCTGGCCGGACCGCACCCAGGCCACCGCCTCCCGCAGGCCCTCGCCGGAGCGGATCTGCGTGCCGCACTGGACGACTCGGTTGTGCCGCGTGGCCGCGTGCACCAGCTGGCGCCCCTCCCACACGTTGTGGGAGACGGGCTTCTCGACGTAGACGTCCTTGCCCGCCTGGCAGGCCCAAACCGCCTGCAGGGCGTGCTGGTGGTTGGGCGACGCGATGGACACGGCGTCGATGTCCTTCTGCGCGAGCAGCTCGCGCAGGTCGACGTAGGTCCGCACTTCCGAGCCCTCCTCGGCGAGCGCCTTCTTTGCCCGGGCGAGTACGGCGGAATCGACGTCACACAAGGCGACCACGCGCACGCCCTTCACGCGTTGCAGGCTCTGGAGGTGGTTCCGGCCGCGGCCGTTGAGGCCGACGACCGCGACGCGGATGTCGCCGTTGGCGCCGGGGGACTGCGCCCACGTGCGGGCGGAGAGCGCCGCGCCGGCGGCGGCAAGGGAGGAAGTACGCAGGAAGGAGCGGCGGGTGACGGGGTGCATGGGGAACGAACGGGGGTGGGAGCGGCGGGTTACTTGGACACGGCAAAGGCGCGATACTGCTCGGCGACCTTGGCCGCCTTCTCGTCACCGGAGTGGAAGTAGAACCTCCAGCGGAACGTCACCGAACCGCCGGCCGGGATCGTCATCTCGCCCGCCTTGGGCTGGTCCTTCAGGTTCTCAAAGTCGTGCTTGCCGAAAGGATTGGCGGCGAAGAGCGCGTAGTCGCGGACGTGCCACCATGTCGGGTGCCGCGGATTTGAAGGGTGGTCAAAGATCGCCACGCCGTAGACCTTGCCGTCCTTCGGCCCGTGGTAATCCACCCACGTGGAACGCTTGCCCCACGCGGCGGTGTTTTTCACGCCCTCGGCGTTGATGATCGTGCCGGTGCCGGCGTGCTTCACGCGCTGCTTATTGGCGGAGTAGGTGTGCGGCGGCGTCATCCAGAGCGGGAGGCGGATGGCCATCGATCCCTCCTTGGTATCACCGAGCACAACCGGCTTTCCCGCGGGCGCCTTCAGCGTCACCTGGTAATCGAGGAAACGGCTGTCTCCGGCGGCGGTGATGCGCACCACCGTCTCGTCCGTGAGGTGCACGGTGCCATCGGGACCGACCCAGCGGTTGCGGGCCTTGATGATCCCGGCGCCGCCCGCGACTGAATGTTCGACGGCATCGCTGACGATCCGGCCCTTCTTGTCGCTGCCCTCCGCCCAGAAATCGATTCCGTTCACGTCACCGTGTGTGAACCAGAGCGAACGGTGATGCGGGTGGTCCTCCACCTCGCCTGGTACCCCCTTCTTCATCGGGAAGTTGCGGGTAAGCTGGGTCCCGTCGGCCGCCAGCACCGGGTGGAAATACGGTTTGGGTCCTCCCTTGAACACGTACTCGGTGAAGAGCTTGCCGCCCACCTCAACGCGCACGCGGTCATCGGCGCGTTGGAGGGAAACTTCGGCGGCGGGCAGGACGACAGGAAGCGCGGCAACGAGGCCGGTGACGAGAGAGCGGAGCAGGGGTCGGGGGCGCATGGTGAAGCCAGACGAACAAACCGGCCGAAGGGAGCAATAGTTTTGCCGGCCGTACTCCCGGGCGATCGACCGGGCATCCAGGCACAAAGAAAGGGTAACCTCCCGGAAAAGTCCGGAATTGCAGCCGCGACTCCCCATGGGGTCAGGGCGTTGAACGTTTTAGACGCGCCCGTTTAACCCATCCGCAAACGTTCAACGCCCTGACCCCTTTTGCGTCCCGGCTTGCAGGCGAAACGAAAAAGGCGCGGTCCGCGAAACGGAACCGCGCCTCAGGAAAGAGGAGATTTTCAGCCGGCGCTCAGCGCCAGTTGAGCACCAGCCGGGTGAAGTAGGTGGTGTCCATCTTCTCCACCCCGCGACCCGGACGGCTGTTGTAGTCGTTGGCCAGACCGAGACGGAGCTTCCAGCTCGTGTTCGCCATAGGCAGCTCGTAGAAGCTCTCGTGGGTCGCCCGGTAATTGCTGAAGTCCTCGAACGCAGGAACGAGGGTCAGGCGGTTCACCAACAGGCCGTTCGAGAGCTCGAGCCGGTGGGCGAAGCCGAAGTCGAGACCGGCGCTCTTCACGTCCGTGGTCGCCGGGTTCTTGTAGCCCTCGTAGCGGAACGAGAGACCGAAGCGGCCGGTGAGTGTCTGCTTCTTCTGCTTGATGAAGTCGTAGCCCATGCCGAAGCCGGCGACATCATAGAGTTCGATGTCCTTGATCCGGTCGAAGCCGCCCTCATTGCGGGCGTACCAGGAGTTCTTGCCGGCAAAATTGCTGGTGTAGTCCACGCCCGCCTTGAACTGGTCGGCCGATTTCACGCTGTCGGTCACCTGGCGGTCGTAGGCGAGGTAGAACTGCAACGTGTCAGACAGTCCCTTGAGCGTCGCGCGCAGGCTGCCGGCGGTGCCGAGCTGGCTCTTGTTGCCGTTTTTGCCCGTCACATCCACGGCGGCTTCGTACGCCCAGCCGCGCTCCAGGGCGACGAGGGCGGGATCCTTGCCGCCGGCCGCCCAGGAGGCGGCGACCTTGCCGATCTCCGAGGCGAACTCACCCTCGGCGTTGGCGACCTTGACGCGACCATCGCCGGAACCGGTGACCTTGCCGTCGACCCGGTTGCCGTTGGCGAAACGCACCGCGATGGCGGCATCGGTGTTGATGGCGACCACCTCGGCCTGCTTGATCGAGATCGTGCCGGCGTAGGAGGTTTCGACCACGACGGCGCCGTCATCGATCTTGACGATCTTACCGACGATGCGGGCGCCGCCCTTCACGTCGACGGAGTCAGCGGCCAAGCGGGCCGCGCCGCAGACAGCGAGCAGACAGGTGATGAGGATGCGGATGGAGGTGGGCATACGTTTCTGAGTTAAAGAATAAGCGAATCGCTTTCGCGCAAAGCAGGTCAATGACCGACCTTAAGCGAATTCGGAACGGCGGACAGAGGTCCGTCGAACCGCGAAGGGTGGCTCGACACCCGCATGGGCGACCCCTTCCCTGCCCCGCACCCGCATGGCCGCCTCCACGCCAGATAGACCCGAGTTGATAGTCGCTGACCGCTGGCGGGATTACGCGCTGCTGGATTGCGGCGACGGTATGAAGCAGGAGCGCTGGGGACCGCACACCCTTGTGCGGCCGGATCCGCAGATCCTCTGGCCCCGGCACGGCCGGGAGCCCGGAGCGGTCTGGGAGCAATGGGATGGCTTCTATCACCGCAGCGACAAGGGCGGCGGCCATTGGGAATTCCGGCGTCCCCTGCCGGAATCCTGGACTATCCCGTACGAGCCTCTCGGGCTGACCCTCAAGATCCGGCCGACCTCCTTCAAGCACACCGGCCTGTTTCCGGAACAGGCGGTGAACTGGGAATGGTTCTCGGCGCGAATCGCGGCGGCGCGAAAGGCGGGCCGCGAGGTCGCCGTGCTCAACCTTTTTGGTTACACCGGCGCGGCGAGCGTGGCCGCGGCCAAGGCCGGGGCGTCGGTATGCCACGTCGACGCCGCCGAGGGCATGGTGAAGTGGTGCCGCGAGAACGCGGCGCTGAGCGGCCTCGCCGACGCACCCGTGAGGTACATCGTGGACGACTGCCTCAAGTTCGCCCGCCGGGAGCTGAAACGCGGCCGGCGTTACGATGCCGTGATCATGGATCCTCCGACTTACGGCCGGGGCAGTTCGGGTGAGATGTGGCGGCTGGAGGACAACCTCTGGGAGCTGCTCAAGGAGTGCCGCGAGCTGCTGAGCGACACCCCGCTGTTCCTGCTCATCAACGCCTACACCGCGCGCCTATCGCCGACCGTGGTGGCGAATCTGCTAGCCGAGCTCATGCCCGGCCGGGCCGGCCGCATCACGGCCGGCGAGGTGGGTCTGCCCGTGCGCAGCGACGGCAAGGTGCTGCCCTGCGGCATTTACGGCCGCTGGGAAGCGGCGGGCTGAGCCCGCCGCGGGGCTCAGCGCATCGCGTCGCGCTTCTTCCGGTCGATCTCGGCCTTCGCGAGGATCTCGGGCGCTACCTTGATGCCCGCCTTGGCCAGCGCGGCGTCGAGGAGAACCTCACCCGCCAGATAGCCCGTCACCGTCGCGGCGATCTTGCCGTCGCGGCCGATGATGAACTGCTGGGGGATGCCGCCGACGCCATAGAGCTTGGCGGAGGCGCGGTCGGCACCCCGCTCGGCGGGATCATGCGAGAAGACAAAGTCGGGGTACTTGGCCTGGTTGGCCTTCACCCATGACTCGAACTTGTCGCGGGTGTCGCTGGTGCAGGACGCGAGAACGACGACACCCTGGTCCTTGTACTTTGCGGCCACTTCCTGCGAGTGCGGCATGGAGGCGATGCACGGACCACACCAGGTCGCCCAGAAGTCGAGCACCACCACCTTGCCGCGGTAATCGCTCAGCTTGACCGGCTTCCCAGCCAGGTCGGTGGTCGTGAAGTCGGGTGCCACCGCACCGGGCTCGAGCATCTTGACCCGGGGAGCGGCCGAGCGCGCGGCCCGCTCATCCAGATACGCCTTAAGCTCGGCGTCGGTGGTCACCTTCTTCGGCCGATCCGCCTCGGACAGCTTTACCCCGGCGCGGAGCAGCAGGTTGCCGATCGTCTCCCCGTAATTCGGGCCGAAGCCGGCGCTCCAGCCGATGAGCGTGCCGTCGGCCGCCATCGCGATCGTGGTCGGCACCGGGGTGAGCACCCCGCCGATCTGCATGGAGATCGTGCGTTCGTAGAACGCGCGGGAACGCGCGGTCTCCGCCTTCAACTCCTCGGGCGACATCTGCTCCCGGGCCTTCGCCGGCGGCGTGAGCTTTCCCACGCCGTCGTGGGCGACGCGGAACGAGAGATCCTTGTTCTTCGCGAGCCATCCCTGCAGCGCCTCGAGGGAGTCGTAGCCGCCGATGCCGAGGAAATCCACCTGGTCGCCGTAGGCCTTGGCCAGGCCGTTCCAGCGGGACAGAAAGGCGTCGCCCGGGCCGTTGCCCGCCGTCCACAGGCCGATGATCATCGGCTTCCCGCGCCGGAAATCCGAGAGCTTCGCCGGCTTGCCGTCCGCCGTCGCCAGCGAGAAATCAGGCAGCGCGGCCGCGGCCTTGAGACGACCGAGATCAGGCATGAACGGCGGCGGCGGGTTCGCGGCGAGACGCGCGGCCTCGGCAGCGCGCCGCTTGTCCTCCTCGGCGGATTCCTTCAGCTGCGCCTCCCCCTTGGCGACGATCGCGGCGTCGACCTTCACGCCCAGCTTGGCCAGGGCGGCCTCCGCGCGCGCGTCGCCGGGAGAGTTGCCGACCACCACGGCGGAGATCACGCCGTCCCGGCCGATGATGAACTGCGTCGGGATACCGCGGACGCGGTACAGCTTCGACGAGGCGCGGTCCTCGCCGCGTTCCTTCGGATCGTAGGTGAAACGGATGTCCGGGTACTTGCCCTGGTTCGCGGGGATCCACTGGAGGAATTTGTCCTTCGTGTCGCTGGTGCCGGCGGCCAGCACGATCACCCCCTGGTCCTTGTACTTCGCCGCGACCTCCTGCGTGTGGGGGAACGAGGCGATGCACGGACCGCACCACGTGGCCCAGAAATCGAGGACGAGGATCTTGCCCTTGAAATCGGAGAGGCGCACTTCCTTCCCCGCGACATCGAGCGTCGTGAAGTCGGGGGCCACGGCGCCGGCAGCCAGCGTGGACTGCGGCGCCGACGGGGCGGCCGCGGCAACGGGCGTCTGGGCGGAAAGGGCCGCCGGCAGAAGGCAGGCGGCGAGGAGGAGGATGCGCTGGTTCATGGGAGAAGTTTCGGGGAGCGGTTGCGTGGCGAAGGCGGGAGGAGCGGTCAGAACGGGACCGCGAAGGAGGCCTCGAAGGTCCGACCAAAGGACCAGCGTCCGTGCAGGCCCGCGTTGAAGCCGTAGATGTTGTTGAAGAAAGGCGGTTCCTTGTCGGTGAGGTTAGCGATGCCGGCGCCGATCCGCACCCCCTTGCCGAACCGTCCCCAGAGGGGCCGCTTGAACTCGTAGGTGCCGCGCACGTCGATGAGCGTCATCGCCGGCGTGGTGTAGTTGGAGGGGGTGACGCCCGCCTGGTTCGTCCTGAATCCGCTCATATAGCTGTGCTGCGCGGAGGCACTCCAGGCGCCGCGGTTCCAGGAGAGGGAGGACGCGATGTTCCACCGCGGACTCGAGTAGGTGTCGCCCACGTCGTTGATGGGCGCGGCGCCCACGGCCAGCTGCCGCGACTGCCGGATGGTCTTGGCCGCGTTCACCCCCACCCGCCAGCGGCCGAGCCGCTCGCCGGGGATCCGGTAGTCCACCCCGTAATCGAGGCTGTCGTTACGGATCAGCCCGAAGTTCACGTACTGGGAGTACAGGGTGTTGATCGAGCCCGGCAGGCCGGCCGCGGTGTCGGCCGCCGTCGGCGCGTTGCGCACCACGAAGCCTGGGAAAAGAGCCGGATTGTTCAGGATCACCGTCGACGAGAGCGACTGGATGGCGTTGCGCTGCTCGGTGCGGTAATAATTGGCCGAGAGCGAGAGGCCCTTCAGCTGCGGGAGCTCAACGACGGCCCCAAAGAACCGGGTCTTGGAGGTTTCGGCGGCGAGCTCGGGATTGGGCCGCGTGACCAGCGTGATCGGCGTCGGGGTGTTGCCGCGCAGCGGGTCGTTGATCGTGGTGCTCGTGGTCGTCGTCGGCCGCCGGTTCTCGGTGAGACCGGGCGAACGGTAACCCTCGGAATGGCTCCCGCGGAGCAGCACCGGACGGTAGGGTGACCAGGTAAAGCCCAGCTTCGGCACGCGGCTGCCCTCCTGGCCGGTGATATCCTCCGCCCGGCCGGCGAGGTTCGCCTCGAACCGCTCGACCAGCGGGATGCGGTTGGCTTTGCCCACCAGAGGCAGCTGCAGCTCGCTGAGGCGGCGCGCGTGATGCGCTTGCTGGTGTAGGGCGTCACCGTCGTCACCACCGGGAAGTTGCTGTAGCTGACCGCGATGTTCGTGTTCTTGTCGCGGTCGTAGGAGAAGCCGAACGACATGCGCGCCACCCCGCCCCAGATTTTGCCGAGGTCGCCGTTGGCGGAGAAATCGAGGCTCTCCAGGCCGGAACGTCCGTCGGCGGTCGGGTAAAGGGCCGTTTGCTCCAGCAGGCCGCTCTGGTTGGGCGCGCCGGGAACCCGTTCGTCGATGAACGGGTTGAAGCGCTGCGCGGCGTCGCTGTTGTTGGCGAAAAAGTTGAAGGCGGTCTGATTGAAACCGCGGCTGATCGAGAAGTACTTCTGCTGCTGCCAGCGATAACCCGCGTCCCAGCGCCAGGTGGCGAAAGCCCTCCCCCGCGCGCCGACCGTCACCGTGGTGGAGTCGGTCCGGGTCCGCTGCCACACCTGTCCCCACTGCGGCAGAAGCATGCCGAAGGAGATGTTCTCGCCGAAGGGGTTGTTCGCCGCCGAGACCGCGACGCCCGAAACGTAGGCGGGCAGGGTCTGCGCGTTGCTCTTCGACTGCGTGCGGCTCGCGTTGCCGTAAAGCTCGACCCCGCCGTCGAGCTGGTAGCTCGCGGTGCCGGTCACGCCCCGCCGCTCGGCGGCCGAGACGAGCTGGGTCCACTGGGCGGGATTCGTGATGCGCTGCCCCTGCGCGACGATCACCGTTCCGGTCTGGCCGGGATCGTTGGTCGTGCGCCGCTCGAAGGCCGATGCCGCCGGTGTGGTCGCGGAGCCCGCCGGCGCAAGAAGGACGCGCACGCCCGGGATGCTCACGAACCCGGTCGTGGCGGTGGCCTGCACCGAGGCGGGGTAGCCCCATTGAATGCGCTGGTCGGAGCCGTAGACGGGCGCCCCCGTGGTGGGGCTGTAACCCTGGATCCGCGTGCGGTAGTCCATCGCCTTGGAGAACGCGCGCTGCGAGGCGTAGAGAGGATCGCGGTCGTAATAATCCACCGCCAGCGTACCGCGCAGCTTGCCGCCGGCGCCGGCGAACCCGGTCGTCACCGTGCCCTGGCGCTCCCGTGCGCCGCCGTGTTCGCGGAACTTGACCGAGCCGCTCACCTCGGTGCCCACCCAGGATTTTTTAAGCACGATGTTGATCACGCCGGCCACGGCGTCGGCGCCGTAGATGGCCGAGGCGCCGTCGGTGATGATTTCCACGCGCTCGATCAACCCGAGCGGGATGGTGTTGAGATCGACGAAGCCCTGCCCCGTGGTGGAACCGCGGTTGCGCTCGCCCGCCTGCGCGACGCGCCGGCCGTCGACCAGCACGAGCGTGGAGCCGGACCCGAGACCGCGCAGGCTCACCCCCGACACGCCCGTCTGCACCGGGGCGTTGTTCGCCAGTATGGGGCTGGCGCCCACAAAGGGGATCGCCGGCAGCGCGTTCTCGGTGCGCTGCCCCGCCGCCATATTCAGGTCATCGGGTGCGCTGTTCCGCCCCGCGCCCACGCCACTGTAGGTCTGCGGCAGGGTGCGCATGAAATCGGCGAGGTTCATGGCGCCGGAGGCGCGGATATCCTCGGTGTTGTACACGGAGACGGGGGAGGGCCCATCCACCTCGGTGCGCCGGATGCGCGAACCCAGGACCTCGAAGGCCTCCATTTGCGTGGTCGGGGAACCGGCAGCCGGCGCCGCGGCTTGCGCGTAAGCCGGAGCGGCAACCAGGGCGAGGAGCGCCGCGCGCGCGGCGCGACGAAGGAGGAGGGCGCCCAAAGGGCGCAAAGCGTGGGAGTTCATGATGGCGGACCGCGAAGCGGGACCCAACAGCCTACGGGCGGCCCGATCGACGGCGAGGTCAAACCCGCCCGACGCACGGGCGGGGAAAACGGACCATGCCGGCCTACTCCGGCCACGCCCCGGCGACGTAGTCGCGGGGCGCCAGCCGGGCCGGGTCCAGCACGACATGCTTCACCCGCTCGCGCTTCCAAGTGTAGGTGATGTGCACGAGCCCGTCCTTCGACTGGATCAGCGCCGGGTAACTGTACTCCCCGGGCGCGCTCTCCAAGACCACGCCCGCCTGCCAGTTTCGACCGTCGCGCGAGACAGCGACGTTCAGCGGCGAGCGTTTCCCACCCCATTTCCCCGGCTCACCGGGCACGTGGTTGTAGACGATGAGATGCCGGCCGTCGCGGAGCGTGACGGCATCGGTGCCGGAGTTGGGGTTCGGCAGCGAACCCAGCGTCATTGGCTTCCACGTCGTACCGCCGTCGGCCGACTCCACCTCGAAGACCTTGTTCTGGCGCGAGCGGCCGATCGCCAGCAAGCGATCGCCGCCGAGAAAGAGGATGCTCGGCTGGATGGCGCGGATCGCCTCGCCGTCATGGACCGGCCCGATGCGGTCCCACGTGCGCCCGAGATCCCGGGTGCGCTCAAAGTGCACCGCCCACTTGCTCTGGCGCTCGGGGGTCTCGGTGCTCACCGGGCAAAGGATGTCACCGTTGGCCAGCTGCACGGGCCGGTTCTTGACCGGACCGAGGATATCCTCGGGCAGGCGGCGCGGTGCCGACCACGTACGGCCGCCATCGGCCGAGTCCATGATCATTCCCCACCAAGTCTCGGGCGTCGGACCACATTTGTAGAAAAGCATGAGCGGACCGTTGCGCGGTTGGAACAGAACGGGGTTCCAGGTCGGGTGGCGCAGCACGGAGCCGTCCGGCCGGCGATACTGCACGCCGTTCGCGACCTCCACCGGCGCGGTCCAGCGCCCGCCCTCCTGCCGCGAGACCCAGATGCCGACGTCGGGATGCTTCTCGCGCGTGCCGCCGAACCAGGCCGCCACGAGACCACCCCCGGTCGTTTCCTCGATGGTCGAGGCGTGGCACTGCGGAAACGGGGCACTCTCATAGATGAAACCCTGCGCTACGATCGCCGGCGAGCCGGTGGCGGCGAAGCCGGCGGAGGCGAAGATCAACGCGGATAGGCGGAGCAACGTGGTCGTCATGGGAGGGGTGTGGGCCAAGGGGAACCTGCCCGGGGATTTGGACGGCCCGACCGCCGCCGGCGATGCAATTCCACGGTTCAGACGCGGCGGTTCGTCCGCGAACGGATGATCAACTCCTCGGCGCCCGCGGCCCTTTCGCCGCGTCCCGGATGACCAGCCAAAGGCTCACGAGCATGATGAGTAAGCCGGCTGCTCCGATCCAAAGATCCGCCTGCCCTGCCCCGTCGATCGACCAAGCCCCCGCACGGGCGGCGATGGACTGAACAAAGGCGGCGATCGGCTGGAGACGGTATGTCATGGCGGACCCTGACCCGCCTTAACCTCGCCTCCTGGCCGTACCTCGGCGCGGCATCCCTTGGCGAAGACGCCGCGCGGACCGCGCCCGTCTCAGCGCGGTTGGTTCGCCTTGATCACCTCGGCGATCGACACCGGCGCGCCGCCGCGGCGCTTGCTCTCGTCGGCTGCCTCCATGAAGGCGATGATCTCGATCGTCTCCTCCGGCGTGACCGGGGCGACGCGGGTCTGGAAGAATTTCACGACGTCCTTCAGCAACGGGCTGTAATTCACCTTGAGCTCGGGCGAAGCGATGCCGGCGGACCCGAAGACGGTGAGCCCGAAGGAGCCCTTCGTGTTGCGGTTGCCGCGCATCGTGCCGACGCGGCCGTCGGACCAGACCCCGGTCACGACATCGGCGTGGGGGGTGTGGGTGCGGACGATCGTCTGGCAGCCCCGGCCCATCACGGTGTAAAGCGCCTCCACCGCGTGGATGCCGTACCAGAAAAGATCGGGGTGATGGGGCTCGATCTCGCAGGGACCGAAGGTGCTGGCGCCGCGGAGCTCGCCGACCTTCATGCCCTGCGTGGCGATCTGCACCGACTGGCGCAGCGAAGAGGAGCTGAAGACGGGCGTGTTGTGCTTCCGCGCGAGCGCGTAGATCTCAAGGGTGTCGCGCAGCGAGCCGGCGACCGGTTTGTCGATGAACGTCGGCTTGCCGCTGGGCAGAACCTCGCGCGCGTATTTGAGGTGCGGCCGGCCGTCGACGCTCTCGATCATCACCGCGTCGACGTTCTTCACCAGCTCGGCGACCGTCTCGTAAAGCTTGATCTCGGGATACTTCAGCAGGTCCGCCGTGTAGCCCTCGACGCGGTTGGCGCTGGAGGGGATGTCCGGACTCCCGCCCTTGAAAACCGCGACGACACGGGCGCCGGGAACGTGATCCTTCGCCTTCGGGTCGTTCAGGGTTTTCGTGAAGGCGATGACGTGGGAAGTGTCGAGGCCGATGAGACCGACGCGGATGTCGGCGGCGCGCAGGGTGGGGGCGAGCAGCATCGGGAATAGCAGGGCGAGGATAAGCCGGGGGGTTTTCATGGAGTTTTTCGGGAAGGACGATCGCGCGAACAACCCCGGGATTGCCCGAAGCCGCGCGGCTTGGAAACGCCGAAGTTCGCAAAGCGGCGGATTCGCCTTCCCGGCCACGGAGCGAGGCCGGCGCCCGCGGATCACGTCAGCCAGCGGTCAAGGTGGCGGGCGACAAAGGCATCGTCCACCAGCCAAGGGTAGGCGGCGGCGACGCGCGTGATCTCCCGCGCCTGGCCGGACGAGAGACGCTCATGCGGGTCCAGGCAGGCGTTGGTCGCGAACAGGCCTTGCCGTCGTAGCACTTCATGGATGCCCGGCAGACAGCCGGAGAACCCGTGGGCGGCGTCAAAGATAGCGGCGTTGGCGTCGGTCAGCGCGGCGTTCCGGCCGAGCCAGGCGGCCGGCAGCGTGCCGCGCCGGCGGGCGCGCTTGACCTCGGCCAGGAGCGCGACCGCCCGCTCGGTCCAGACCCCCCACTGTCCCAGCAGTCCGCCCGTGATGTGGCGCGTACGGCCGCCGAAGGAGAAAGGCGTCAGGAGATCTCCGAGGATGTGGTCGTCGTTGCCCGTGTAGAGCGCGACGTCATCGCGGCCGACCTCCAGCACCGCGCGCACGACGTCGATCGTCCGGTAGCGGTGGAAAGGCGCGATCTTGATCGCGACCACCTCGGGTATCTCCGCGAAGCGCCGCCAGAACGCGTGCGTGAGCACGCGGCCGCCGACCGCGGGCTGCAGGTAGAAACCGACCAGCGGGATCTCGCGCGCGACCGCGCGGCAATGCGCGAGCACCGCGCGCTCGTCGTCCCGCGCCCACGCTCCGAGGCTGAGCAGCCCGGCGTGGTAACCGAGCCCGGCGGCGATGCGCGCCTCCCCGACCGCCTGCGGCGTGCGCCCGCAAAGGCCCGCGATCAACGCGAAGGGTGACCGCGCGACGGTCCCGCGCCACGCCCGCGCCTCCGCGGCCGCGAGCGCGAGCACGGGTTCGAACAGGCCGTGCCGCGGATCGCGGATCGCGAACTGGGTGGAATGCACCCCGACCGCGAGTCCGCCCGCGCCCGCATCCGCGTAGTACCGCACCACGGCGCGCTGGCGCCGCTCGTCCCATCGTCGGTTCCGGCTGAGCGCCAACGGCAACGCCGGTATCACCTGACCGTCGAGCAGATGGGTGCGCAACGCGACGTTCATGTTTCAGAAATTGCCGTCGCGGCGCTCGAAGCCGGTCGGTTTGCCCCAGTCGCCGCCGCCGGCGAGCAACCACGCGGCGATCCAGCGCTGCATTTGGAGAACCGAGGTGGGCGGCGCGCCGAACCGGCGGTGGGCGGCGGCCGCGTTGTTCAGCCAGGCCGTGGGCGCCTCCTGCCCCGTGAAACGCACGGCCTTTCCGAGCAGTTCGCCAAAGCTTCCCGCGAGCTCTCGCACGGTGAGGATCCCCGCGCCGGTGATGTTCACCGGGGCCGGCGGGGTCGCCGCGAGATCCAGCGCGCGGATGACATGGTCGAGCGCGTCGCGCTGCCAGATCACGTTCACGTGCCCGGTCGTCACGTCCACGGGCTCCCCGCGCAGCACGCGGCGCGCGATGTCGACCAGCAGGCCGTAGCGGAACTCGACCGAGTAGTTGAGGCGGATCAGCGCCACGCGCGTGCCGTGCCGGCGGGAGACATCCGCGAATGACTCCTCGCGCCCGAGGCACGAGAGCGCGTAGTCCCCGACGGGCGCGGGCGGGGTCGTCTCGGTCGCGCCGCCGTCCGCCGGATTCACGAAGGGGTAGACGCAACCCGTGGAAAAAGCCGCGATGCGCGCGGCGCGGAAACGCTCGCCGACGCGCCGCGGCAGCTCGACGTTCACGCGCCGCAGCAGCTCCGGCGACGCGGCCGTGCCGAACTTCACCCCGGCGAGGAAAAAGACCGTTGTTGCCTCCGGCAGGGCGGCTAGCTGGGCCTCGTCCTCGAGGTCGGCCGCCAGCGTCGCGACGCCCAGCCGCGTGAAATCCTCCCGGTCGCGCAGCGTGCGGAAACGGGACACCGCCAGCACGTCGTCCGCGCGCCCGAGCGGCGCCAACGCCCGGCGCAGCATCACCGAGAGGTGGAGACCCATTTTCCCACCGGCACCGAGGACCAGCACGCGGCCCGGAGCGCGCGCGAGCACGGCGCCGGCGGCCGGTGTCGGCTCGCTGAGGAAAGAGTCGATGTCCTCCGGCGCGCAGGGCAGGCCTTGATCGGCTTCGGCGGGCGGCATGGGCCGCGAGTGGCTAGGTCGCGAACCCGCTCGCGCAAGCCGAATCTTCCCCGCAACATCGGGACATGCCGCGTTCACCGGAATCCCCCGCCGCCCTGCTCGCCGCGATGGTCGCCATCCCCAGCGTGAACCCCGGCGGCGATCCCGGCGGCTCGACGCCCGGCGAGAGCGCCTACGGCGCCTGGCTCGTCGATCATCTCCGCGGGCTCGGCGCCGATGTGGCGGTGCGGCCCCTCGCGCCCGGCCGACCCAACGTGATCGGAGTCTTCGAACCCGGACGCCGCGCGGAGGCGACTGTCGTGTTCGCGCCGCACCTCGACACCGTGGGCGTCGCGGGGATGACGGTGCCTCCCTTCCGGCTCACGCGGCGCGCCGGCCGGCTGCACGGCCGCGGCGCGTGCGACACCAAGGGCCCCACGGCCGCTTTGCTCTGGGCGCTCCGCCGCTGGACGCGTCTGCCCGCGCGAAGCCGGCCGCCGGTACGCTGGATCGTCGCCGCCACCGCGGGCGAGGAGGAGGGCAGCGCGGGGGCCGAGGCGCTGATGCGCGCGGGCTTCAAGGCGGATTTCGCGGTCGCGCTCGAGCCGACGGAATTACGCGTGGTGCACGCGGCCAAGGGCATCCTGCGCGTCTGGCTGGAGACGCCCGGCCGGGCCTGCCACGGCGCGCAGCCGGAACGGGGCGACAACGCCGTCTACCGCATGCTGCCCCTCGCCACCGCGCTGCGCGACGAACTCGCCCCCGAGCTTGCCGCGCGCCGGCATCCGGTCCTCGGCCGGGCGAGCCTGAACCTCGGCGTGCTGCAAGGCGGGCGCGACCTGAACATCGTGCCGGATTCCTGCCGCGCGGGGCTGGACATCCGCTTACATCCCGGCGTGACCGCCCGCGCGGTGCTGGCGCGGCTGCGGACGCTCGCGCGGACCCACGCCCCGCGGACGCGCCTGCGGATCCACCGCACCGGACCGAGCTTCGTCACCTCCCGCACCCACGGGTGGGCCCAGGCGTTGAGGTCCGCCGGTCGCGGCTGGGCGACGGCGGACTGGTTCTGCGACGCCAACATTTTCGCCGCGGCCGGCATCCCCGCGGTGGCGTTCGGCCCCGGTGACATCGCGCAGGCGCACACGCGCGACGAGTTCATCCGCGAAAGCGACCTGCGCGACGGCGCGGAGGCGTTCCTGCGTTTTCTCACCGCGGGCCGGCCGGATCAGGAACGGGTTTGAGTACGCCCGCGGCCACTCCTTTTCTCGCCCGCATGTTCCGCCTTTCCCCGCGCCGGTTGGCCCCGCTTGCGCCGTTCTTTTTCTCCGCCCTCGCGCTCGCCGCGGAGCCGCGCGACCCGGCGAAGCTCGCCGCCGAACTGTGCGTGAGCTGCCACAACCAGAATCTCGTCGGCAGCCCCGCGCCGAACCTGGTCGATTTTCTCTGGACGCACGGAGGGAGCGACGAGGCGATCCTGCGCAACATCCGCCAGGGTTTCCCGCAATCGGGCATGCCGGGCTTCGAGGGTGTGCTCACCGAGCCGGAGATGGTCGGCCTCGTTCGCCACCTGCGGGCCCTTTCGCGGGAATACGGGGCGGGACGTCTGAAGCATCCCGCTCCCCCGGCCGTCCTGCCGCTCGCGACCGAACTGCACGGCGCGCGGCTCGAGACGTGGATCGACGGCCTCGAGACCGCGTGGGGGCTCGAATTTCTGCCCGACGGCCGCCTGCTCGTGACCGAGCGCGAAGGACGGCTCCGCATCGTGCGCGACGGCCGCCTCGAACCCGAGCCTGTCCGCGGCCTGCCCGGGATATTCGTCAAGCAGGACGGCGGCCTGCTCGACGTCATCGCCCATCCCCGCTTCGCGGAGAACGGCTGGATCTACCTGGCCTACGTCGACACCGGCCGCGATCCCGCCACCTCGATGACCGTGGTCATCCGCGGACGGATCCGCGAGGGCGTGTGGGTCGACCAGGAGGAGCTTTTTCGCGGCCCGCCGGAAAGCTATGCGACGAATTGGACGCACTACGGGGCGCGGTTTCTCTTCGACCGCGAGGGGCGCCTGCTCTTCACCCTCGGGGACCGGGGCCTGCCCGAGGCCGCGCAGGATCCCGCCAGTCCGCTGGGTAAAATCCACCGCGTGCTCGACGACGGCCGCGCCCCGGCCGACAACCCGTTCGCGGGGCGTCCCGGCGCCTGGCCGTCCGTCTGGACACTCGGCAACCGCCACGCGCAGGGCCTGAAGTTCCACCCGGTCACCGGCGAACTCTGGGCCAGTGAACACGGACCGAGCGGGGGCGATGAGATCAACGTGATCGAGGCGGGCGCGAATTACGGCTGGCCGGTGACTTCCCGCGGCACCGACCGCCGCCGGACCTTCACCGCGGGCGACGCCTCGATGCGGTCGCCGGCGATCGCGTGGACGCCCTCGGTGGCGCCCGCCGGCATCGAGTTCTACACGGGCGACAAGTTCCCCCGCTGGCGCAACCACCTGTTTGTCGCATGCCTCGGCGGCGAGCAGTTGAAACGGCTCGAGACCGACGGACCGCGGGTCGTGCGGGAGGAGATCGTGTTCAAGGGCTACGGCCGGGTGCGCGACGTCGTCACCGGCCCCGATGGGCTGCTTTACCTCGCGATCAATTCCCCCGGCCGCATCGCGCGCCTCGTTCCCGACGCCTCCGTCGCAACGCGATAACCGCCCGCCCGCGACTGCAGCCACACCACGCCCGCCCTCCGGTTTGGCGAATGCCGCGGGTCCTCGCGGTCAAACCCCGGGATGGCTGCGGAGTGCCCCCAAGGCGGAGCGGAGCTTAAAAAAATTCCGCGAAGCGCGGGACGCCATCGGCCGCTTCTCCGCATCCGCATCATCCGCGAAATCCGCGTCTAAAATCTCAGATAGATTCACGCCCTACTTTCGGCGACCGCTTCCGGCTCATCCGAGGCAACAGCCTCGGCTACAGCGACCGCCGCCGCAGCCCGGTTCCGGCATGGCGTCTCCTTTTGTTTAATACCCTGATTTGGGGAGAGCGCGCGGGTGACGACGTTGACATCGCCGCTTGGCTGGGCGTCGCCATGCCCTCTACCCACCCCGCCCACGCCTCGGCGCCGTTCGCGCTGCTCGACTGGAAGAACAACCTCGTCCGCGCCGGCCTGCCGGCCGAGACCGCCTGGAAATACTCGACTGAGATCCGTCGCTTTCTCCGCCGTTGCGAGATGCTCCAGCTGCCGGTCGACCGGCGCTGCGTCGCGCCCTACGTCCGGAGCATCCCTCCGCGCGGCGCCCGGGCCGCCGCGGCGGCCGCCCTCCGCTGGTTCTTTGACGCCCGGCGCAACCCCGCTCAGGCGCCGGTCCTGGCGGCCCTCGGCTCCAGCAGGTCCCACTTGTTGCCGTAGAGGTCGGCGAACACCGCCACCTTCCCGTACGATTCCACCCGGGGCTCCTCGAGGAAACGCACGCCGCGGCTCCGAAGCGCGGCGTGGTCCGCGTCAAAGTCCGCCGTCTCCAGGAAAAGGAAAACCCGGCCTCCGGCCTGCCGCCCGACCGCAGCGAGCTGTTCCGGCCCCGTCGCACGCGCCAGCAGCAGCTCAACGCCGGCGCCGCCGGGCGGCGCGACCCGCACCCAGCGTTTGGCTCCGCCCAGCGGCGTGTCTTCCAGCAGGGAGAAGCCAAGCGCGCCGGTGAAGAAGTCGATGGCCTCGTCGTACTCCCGCACCAGGAAAGTCACCGTCTGCACCGAGCGTCGCATCCCACCAGCTTCGCCGCGCGCGGATGGCAGGCAAGTCCGGCCCGGTTTGAAATCGGCTCGTCGAACACCGCGCGGCGCTGCGAGGATTCGCGGGATGAATGCTCGTCCCCTCACGGTGTTTTCCCTGCTGCTCGCGCTCGTGCTACCCTCCTCCGCCCCAGCGGCTGCGGCGGTCACGGACGCCGATGTGGTGATCTACGGCGGCACCTCGGGCGGCATCGCCGCCGCGCTGCAGGCGGCCCGCATGGGACGCACCGCGGTGCTCGTGGAACCCACCCGATTTCTCGGCGGCCTGACCACCGGTGGATTGGGTGCGACCGACATCGGCAACAAACGCGCCATCGGCGGCATCGCGCGGGAATTCTACGGCCGCATCTGGAAGCACTACCAGCAGCCGGCCGCGTGGAGCCGCCAAAAACGCGAGGAGTACGTCAACCGCCGCGGCTCGGCGATCGACCCTTCGGAGACGACCCTGTGGACGTTCGAGCCGCACGTGGCCACCAAGGTCTACGACGAACTGCTGCGCGAGGCCGGTCCGCGCATCTCGGTCGTCCTCGGCGAGCGCCTTGACCTCGCCCCGGGCCGCGGGGTCGTGAAGGAGGGCGCGCGCATCCAGCGCATCGTCATGGAGAGCGGGCGCGCCTTCACCGGACGGATGTTCATCGACGCCACTTACGAGGGCGACCTCATGGCCCGCGCCGGAGTGAGCTATCATGTCGGCCGCGAGGCCAACTCAACCTACGGCGAGACCCTGAACGGCGTGCAAACCGGCCGCGCGGTGAGCCACCAGTTCATCCGGCCCATCGACCCGTACGTGAAACCCGGTGATCGATCCAGCGGCCTCCTGCCCGGCATCAACGCCGAGGGTCCGGGCGAGGAGTTTTCCGGCGATCGCAAGGTGCAGGCCTACAACTTCCGCCTGTGCACCACCGACGTGCCGGAAAACCGCCGCCCGTGGGAGAAGCCCGCCAACTACGACCCGCGCTGGTACGAGCTGCTCCTGCGGAACTTCGAGGCCGGCGACCCGCGCGTCCCGTGGAACCCGGTTTGGATGCCCAACCGCAAGACCGACACGAACAACAACTACGCCGTCAGCACCGACTTCATCGGCCAGAACTGGGACTACCCCGAGGCCGGCCACGCCGAACGCGAGCGCATCCGACAGGCGCATATCGACTGGCAGAAGGGTCTGATGTGGACGCTGGCCAACCACCCGCGCGTGCCGGAGAAAGTGCGGGCCGAGTTCCAGCGCCTTGGCCTCGCCCGCGACGAGTTCACGGACAACGACAACTGGCCGCGGCAACTCTATGTGCGCGAGGCCCGCCGCATGATCAGCGACCACGTCATGACCGAGCGCAATTGCGTGCGCGCCGAGGTCGTGGCCGACAGCGTCGGCATGGGTGCGTACAACATGGATTCCCACCACGTGCAGCGGTACGTCACAAAGGAGGGCTTCGTCCGCAACGAAGGCGATGTGCAGGTGCGCGTGCGCCCCTACCCGATCAGCTTCCGCAGCATCCGCCCCCGCGCGGCCGAGAGTGTCAACCTGCTCGTGCCCGTCTGCCTGAGCGCGTCGCACATCGCCTACGGTAGCATCCGCATGGAGCCGGTATTCATGGTGCTAGGACAGAGCGCCGCCACCGCCGCTGTCCACGCGATCGAGCAGGGCGTAAACGTGCAGGAAATCGACGCCGCGCGCCTGCAGGCGCGACTCCTTGCGGACGGCCAGGTGCTCGACTTCGAGAGCCCGCCCCTCGTGCCCGTCACGCGCAAGCCGCGCAGCAATCTCCCGGGTATCGTGGTGGACGACCTCGACGCGGAGCGCCGCGGGTTCGACCGAGGGAGCTCGGCCCATCCGGTCTACGTCGACGCCGGCTACCACCATGACAACAACGCCAACAAGGGCGGGGAGACGGCGCGCTTCGTTCCGGATCTGCCCGCCGCGGGCCGCTATCAGGTGCGGATCGCCTACCCCCACAACGCCAACCGCGCGACCAACGTTCCGGTGGTCATCCGTCATGCGGATGGCGAGACCCGCCTCACGCTCAACCAGCGCCGCAAACCCGCCCTGGATGACCTTTTCGAGCCGGTCGGCGAATTCCGCTTCGAGGCGGGCCGGCGCGGCCAGGTAGAAATCTCCAACGCCGGCACCGACGGCTACGTGGTGATCGACGCCGTGCAGTGGTTGCCGGCGGAGCGGGAGAAATAGCACACGTATAGGATAATCACAGGCGGCCGGGAGACTAACCGTTGGCAAAACTTTGTGATGCTCCCGATGTCAGCGGAAGCTCACTGGGAGGCCTCTTCACATTTCCGAGGTGGGCCTGCGCGTTTGGAACCGAAAGGTAGACAGCGAGCGCTAGGAATCCTAGGCCAAGGACAAGCACCAGCAGCCTGAGGGCACTGCGGTGAAGGCAGAACGCCCTATGCTTTTCCTCAAAATTACGATCGAAAAACCACATCGTGCAGAAAAATCCGACGAAGGCGGAAACGACGATGCCGAGAATTTCCAGGATCAACATCGAGTTCCGTTGTTCAAACACGCACCGGGCGTGCAGATGGGGGGCTTTTTTCCTGGGGAATAACCCCGGAAACGCAGCTAAGCGGGTTGGCGAGACTGAGGGGGTGGGGAGGGTTGTGACCTTACTGCTAGACAGGCTACGCAAACCGACTGCTTCCGAAAAGCCTCGTTTGATTACTTTTACTTACTATTGGTATTCATTGCTAGAGCCCTTACCTGAGAGATGGGAAATGGTTCCCTGAGGGGCCATCGATTAACGGTTCGGGGATAGCCCTGAGCCGGAAATCGCAATATCCGCCCAGCAGGGCGCGGGAGGCGGGGTTAAATTGGATTGTGGCCGCCCCCGGATCCACCGGACGGCGCGCCGACACGCCATGACTCCCGTTTCCTCCGATCTCCAGCACGCCGCGTCCTACCTCAACATCCAGCTCACCCACGCGGGCCCTGAGGTTCACCCCGTGCCGCTCGGGCCGTTCGTGACGATCTCGCGCGAGTCGGGTCTGGGGGGAAGCGCCTTCGCGGAGATGCTCGCCCCCCGCCTGCCTGCGGGAAATGACCACCCGTGGAGCGTCTACAGCGCCAACCTCATCGACGAGATGCTGCGTACCAACCGGCTTCCCGCGCATCTCGCCCGTTTTCTGCCGGAGGACCGTGTTTCGGAGTTCAACGCCACGATCGGCGAGATCGTCGGGCTGCACCCCAGTCTCTGGATGTTGGTGAGCAAGACCAACGAGCTGATCCGTCGCATCGCCCGCGGCGGACATGCCGTCCTGCTCGGACGCGGCGCCAACTTCGCCACCGCTGATCTGCCCGGCGGTGTGCACGTGAGGCTGGTGGCCCGCGAGGCCTACCGGGATGCCTGCGCCGCCCGCCGCCGGGGGATCGACCTAGCGGAGGCCAGCGCGTGGAACGCCCACCGAGACGCCGCCCGCCGCCGCTACGTGAAAGCTAACTTCAGCGCGAACATCGCCGACCCCGCGGCCTACGATTACGTGATCAATCTCGAGCGGGTACCCCTGGAGGCCGCGGTCGGGCTGGTCGTCGACGCCGTCGCGCGGATTTGCCCGCCGGCCGCCGCGCTCACCGCGCACGGGTGAGCACCGGCTCCGGAATCCGCCTCAGGGCCGCTTGGCGTGCGAACCGTCGCAGTTGCCCTGCGCGTCCTGCGTGCGGCCGCAACCGCAGGCCTTGCGGACCGGCGCGGGAGCGGGCTTCGCGTGCGAGCCGTCGCAAAAACCGCCGGCATCCTTGGTGTTGCCGCAACCGCAGCGCTTGCGCGCCGGCACGGGGGAGGAGGGAACTTGGGACATGATTTTCGGACCGCGAACTGGACGCCGCGCGCCATCCAGCGCAAGCGGTTTCAAGCAGCAAGCCGCCCTGAGTCGGACTTGAAAAAGAACGGTCGCGAAGCCCGGAAAGCCATCGGCGACTTCCTCCGCACCCGCGCCATCGCCGCCATCCGCGGTTAATAATTCCGGGGAATTCACGAGGCGCAGTCCGCACGGGCTTCAGAATCATCCGAGGCAAACAGCCTCGGCTACAGCGACCGCCGGTCCTCCTCTTGCGACTTGTTCGCCTCCTCGCGGCCGTTGTCGCGTCAGCCCAAAAAAACGCCCCCGGCGCAAGGGCCGGAGCGCCTCAGCGGTGCCGGCCGTGCCGGATGATATCCCAGACCACCCGCAACCCGAGCAGAGCGGAGATCAGGTAGCCGACGACCCCGAGCGCGGGAAGGCCGAACAGCCGGGGGGTCGCGCCCGTGGTGACAACGAGCGAGGAGCCGATGATCAGCGCACCGATGATCACGCCGAGCGCGATCCGGTTGGCCGCCACTTTCATCGCGTCGTCGTGCTCCCCGAGCCCGCGGTGGTGGAGATTGATCGCAAGGTGGTCGTGCCCGAGCCGGCGCACCAGCCGGCTCAGCTCCAGCGGTAGAACGCCGAGGCCCGGCAGGAGATGCCGCGCCGCCTCGCGCGTCCGCCGTGCCACCGTACGAACCCCCGTACGTTCCCGCCGCAGCTCCCGCAGCACCGGCGCGGCGTGCGGGCGCAGGTCAAAGCCGGGATCAAGCAGTCGGCCGGTCTCCTCGATCGAGAGCAAGGCCTTGGCCAGCAGTGCGTACTCGCGTGAAAGCGGGATGCCACCCTGGCCGAACACGAACAGCAGGCGCACCATCGCCCGGCCGAGCGCCGGACGCCCGGCCGCGAAATCGAGCTCTTCCCTCAGCACCAGTGCGACCTCCCGCTCAAGCCCGTGCGCGTCGGGTCGCGCCTCATCCGGCGCGATTTCCGCGGCCACGCGGACCAAGGCCTCCGCATCCTGCGCCACCGCGGCCGCCCAGAAGTCGGCCAACGCCACCCGCAAGCGCGGCGTGAGATGGCCGGCGAGACCCCAGTCGAGGAAGCACAGCCGGGCGTCGCGCGTGACGAGGAGGTTCCCCGCGTGAGGATCGCCATGGAAGAAACCGAGGAGAAAAGCCTGCCGGAGGAGCGCGTCCGCGCCCGCCGCGGCCAGCCGCCGTCGCGCGGGCACCGGCAGCGAGACCGCCTCGGCGACGGGCAAGCCATCAACCCGCTCCATCACCAGGACCTGCTCCGAACAGAACTCCGTGTGGACTCGGGGCGCGAAAACCAGCCCATCAACCGGGAAGCGCGCGTTGAAAAACGCCTGGTGACGCGCCTCGTGCCGGAAATCAAGTTCCCGCAGGACGCCGGCGCGCAACTCCGCCAGCGCGCCCGAGAGATCGATCGCGCGCAGCGCCGGCACATGCGATTGCAACCGCGCGGCGAGCCGCTCCGCGAGATCGAGATCCGTCTCCAATCTGCGGCGGATTCCCGGCTTCCGCACCTTTACCGCCACCACCTCGCCCGACACCAACCGGCCAAAGTAAACCTGGGCCAGCGAGGCCGCGGCCGCCGGCCGTTCGTCCAGCTCCGCGAACACCTCACCCGGATCGCGGCCCAGCCCCGCGGCCAAGACCGGCCGCAGCTCGGCGAACGGTAGCGGATGCACGTGGTCCTGCAGCCGGCGCAACTCCAGCAGGATCTCGTGCGGCACGATGTCCGGCCGTGCGGAGAGCAGCTGCCCCAGCTTCACAAACGCCGGCCCGAGCTCCTCCGCGGCGAGCCGGAGACGCTCGCCCGTCGAACGTGCCGGCGCTGCGGCCGCCCCCGCCCACCGTCGTGCCGGACGCCCGAGCCGACCGAGCGCCTCGGCGAAACCGTGCCGCGCCAGCACCGCCAGGATCTCGTTCGCGCGCGCCGCCCGTTGCAGGGCTCCCACCACGGTCAATCGCGCAGGGGTTCGCCGAGCGCGTCGGCTTCCCGGTTCGCGGCCACCGCCGCGGCATTCTCCAACGCGGCCACCCGCGCCTCCAAGGCTTCGAGCCGGCGTTGCGCCAGGCCGTCCACCCCGTCCAACCGCGCGCGCAGCGTCGCATCCAGCTCCCCGGCCATCCGGTCAAACTCCCGCCGGCCCTCGTCGGCGATTCGGCCGGCCATTTCACGCGCCTCGGCGGACGAGACTTTTCCCTGCCGCACGAATTCACCGAGCGCGGACTCCACCTTTTCCCTGGTAACCACCGCCGCGCCGACCCCGGCGAGCAGCGTCTTCCTGATGATGTCGATCATGGCACGGGAAAAATATCCCCGTGCCGCCGCCGCGGCAATCGACCGCGCCTACGGCACGATACGGAGCACGCGGTGGTTGTAACTGTCGGTGATATAGAGCGTGCCGTCGCGGTGCACGGTCACGCCATGCGGGCGGTTGAGTTCGCATTGCTCCGGCGGCCCGCCGACGCCAGCGGCGCCTTTTTTGCCGGTGCCGGCGACCCGCGTGATCAACCCGGTCGAGGGGGAGTAACGCCGCACGAGGTGATTCTCGGCGTCGGCGATGAGCACGGAATCGTCGCGGTCGATACCGAGATGCTTCGGGCCGTTGAGCGTCGCCGCCAACGCGGGGCCGCCGTCGCCGGTCGCGCCTTTCGCGCCGGCTGCGTTGACCACGGTGCGGATGCGGCCGTCGGGGCCGACGACGCGCAGCGCATGGCCGTTGCGCTCGAGGATGTAGAGATTGCCGCGCCGGTCGTAGGCCGCGGCGCGCGGGTCGGCCAGCGGCGCATCGACCGCCGCGGCACCATCGGCCGGTGTGCCCTTTTTCCCGTTGCCGGCGACCACGCGCAGCCGGCCGGTCGAAAGGGTCAGGACCTGCACGCGCCGCAGGTCGGCGATCACCAGCTCGCGGCCGTCGGGCGTGAGCGTAATGCAATAGGGTCCGTTGGTGCGGGCCGCGGGAGGCGGCGCGTTGAAGCCGGGGAGCGTCGAAACCGTGCCGGGCCCGGCGTGATAGCGGCGCACGCGTCCGTTCCAGGTGTCGCCGAGCAAAACGTCGCCGTCAGGCAGCACGGCGAGGTTATGCGGCCCGTTGAACCGCGCCGCGAGGGCGGGCCCGCCGTCACCGGCGTCACCCACGACGCCGTCGCCGGCCACGTGCGTGAGGATGCCGTGCGAGTCGATCCGCAGCAGGCGGTTCCCACCGACCATCTCGGCGACGTAGAGGTTTCCGGCGGTGTCGAACTCAACCCCGAAAGGCTCGCGCAGCGCGGCACGCACCGCGGGGATGCCGGTGCGGTCTTCGGATCCGCCGGCGACGAGCTCGACGCGGGCGGCGCGTGCGGCGGCCGCGACCAAAAGAGCCAGCGCGAGGAGACGCGTCAGCACGGCCGCACCTTGCTCAATGCGGCGCGGCCACGGCCCCGTCGGAAGCGGGCGTCGGCGGCGGACGGAAGAACAGCGCGAGCGCGAGGGCCGCCGCGGAGGCGGTCACGAGCGGCACGAGGAACAGGCCACGGAAGTCAGTAACGTCCTTCACCGTGTACACGCTCTGGATGAGCCACGGGCAGATGGAATTGGCGAGGAGGGCGCCGATCCCGAGGATCTGCACGTTGAAGAGCCCCTGCGCGCTGGTGCGGATGTCCTTCGGGAAGTACGCGTCGACGAAGATGTAGACGGTGGCGAAGAAGAACGCGTAGCAGATGCCGTGGAGCACCTGGATGAGGATGATGGCGGCGGCGCTTTGCGGCAGGAACGCGTAGACCGCGAA
>CAXRGI010000233.1:0-66819 GCA_964229935.1 Opitutales bacterium | reverse complement strand
AGGGTCGGGTAGTAACCCTTCACGCGCGGACTGACCGCCTTCACGCTGGTGTAATAGTAGATCGGAAGAACCGGCAGTTCTTCCACGAGGAGCGCGTCCATCTTCTGGTAAATCTCGTAGCGGGCCTTCTGGTCCGGCGCTCGCATCGCCTGTTCAAGGAGGGAGTCAAACTGGGCGTTGGAGAATCCGGTATCGTTGTTGAGGTTCTTGGTGGCCCAGATTTCCAGGAAAACATGGGGATCCACATAATCCGCGATCCATCCTCCCCGCTGTAGGTCGTAGTTCAGGGCATCGGTTGAGTCGAGGTACACCTTCCACTCCTCGTTGCGGAGGGTGATGTCGATCCCGAGGGTGCGACGCCACATTTGCTGGATGGCTTCGGCGATGAGGCGGTGATTCTGGCTCGTGTTGTAGAGAAGTTCTAGCTTCGGGAACCCGCGGCCTTCGGGAAAGCCCGCCTCGGCCAGCAGCTTCTTCGCTTCCTCCAACGTGCCCGATAGCTTTGCGGCGGGCGTGTAGCCGGCCGTGTCGGGATGCGTGATGGCGTAGGCGGGCCGCTGCCCGCCCCGGACCACATTCTTGACCAACGTCTCGCGGTCGACGGCGAGGGCGAGCGCGCGCCGGACGCGACGGTCGTTGAGAGGCGGGCGCTTGTGGTTGAAGCGGTAGAAATACAGTCCGAGGTAGGGATCGGTCCGCAGCGCCTCGGGATTCTCCCTCCGATACACGTCGATCTTTGCGACGGGCAATTCATGGGTCATGTCGATCTGCCCGGTGCGGAACATCCGCTCCTCGGTGTCCTGGTTTTCGACCGGCAGGAAATGGATCTCGTCGAGTTTAACCCGCGCTCGGTCCCAGTACTGGGGATTGCGCACGACGGAGATAAGCTGCTGCTGGCGCCATTCCTTCAGCATGAATGCACCGCTGGCCACGAGGTTCCCGGGGCGCGTCCACGCCGTGCCCTTTTTCGTCATGCCCCCGAATTTCTCGATGACGTGCACCGGCACGGGGTACCAGGAGTAGTGGCTCGCGATCAGTTTCAGGAGAAACGGGGTCGGGGTGTTGACCGTGACCTCAAGGGTCCGCGGATCGCGTGCTTTAAAGCCGACTTGTGAGAAATCGGTGATCTTGCCCTCGTTATAATCCTTCGCTCCGCGCACATAGTGCAGGAGGTAGGCGTATTCCGAGGCCAGCGCCGGAGTGAGGATTCGCTGATAGGAGCGGAGGAACGTGATGGCGTCGATCGGGGTGCCGTCGGACCATTTGGCGTCAGCGCGCAGATGGAAGGTGTAGACCAGGGCGTCAGCGGAAACCTCCCACCTTTCGGCGATGCCCGGCTCCGGGCTGAGATCCCGCGGGTTTTCCGACAAAAGTCCCTCGAAGATCGCCATGATCACCTTGTGCTCAGGTACTCCGGTGACGACTTGCGGATCCAGGTCCTGCGGCTCGGTGCCGTTGCCCACGCGCCAGATCATGGGACCGCCCGCCTTCGTCTCCTTGGAGGCAGTCTTCGGGGCCGCGCCGGTGGCCGGGGGATCGTTGCGGCCGCAGCCGGCTACGATGAAGGGTAAGACGAGAAGGGCCGCGAACCGTCGGGGGGAGAACATGGCGAGACGGAAGCTGTTGTGGGCCGCAGTGCAAGCGGGCGGGTGTCTGCCGGATTGACGAATCCGAAATCCACGCGCCAAGTTCGCCGCTTAACCTCTGGTCCATTCCTCATGTCCAACCTGAACTCACTCCGCGAGACCCTGGCCCGCAAGCAGGCCGAGCTCTCCAGCCTCGAACAGGAATTGCGCGCCGCCCAAGCGGCCCAGTTCTCCGAACTGCCCGCACAGCTCGGGGTCGAGACGATTGACGATGTCATCAAGATGCTCGCTCCGCACGCCTCCCCGCGCCTGAAGGGCGCCCTCGCCAAGGCCTTCGGCGGCAAGTTGCCTGCGCCGGCCGTGGAGGCCGCCGTCGAGTCGAAATCGCCGGCCCCCGCCGCCCAGCGCGAGCGCCGCAAGCGCACGACCGTCACCCCGGAGTTGAAGGACGCTATCGTCCAGGCGCTTCAGGCCGGCAAGACCTCGAACGAGGTGGCCACGGAGTGCGGGGTTTCCCCGGCCACGGTGAACAACATCAAGCGCGCCGCGGGCCTGACGAAAAAACGCGGCGAGGTCTGAGCGAGCTGCGGGCGGCTTTCAGCGCCGTCCCTTCAACATCTGCTCCCGGCGGTCCCGGAACGGGCTGCCGGGGCTCCACTCCGGCCATCGGTCGCCCGAGGCGACGCGACGGCCTAGCTCGGTGAGCAGCGCCGCGTCCTGAGCGGCCCCGCCGAAAGTCCAGTCCGGCTTCACCTCGTCGCTCGGCTGATGGTAATGCCGCGCGATATACTCGTTCACCTTGCGTTCCGCGAAGTCGGGCGGCTGGCCGATGAAGTCGCGGCCGGCCTTCGCGTAGAAGCCGGGCACGCCGACTTTCGCGAACTCGAAGTGGTCGCTGCGGAAGTAGGTCCCCCGCTCAGGATTGCTCTCCGCGCGCACCGTCCGGCCCTGCGTGCCAGCTAGCTCCGTCGCGATGGCGTCCATCGTCGTCGAGCCCAGCCCCACGATCTCGATGTCGCGCGTGGGGCCGAACTGATTCGCGCCGTCCATGTTGATGACGCCGAGGGCTTTTTCGAGCGGGTGGAGCGGCTGTCGCGCGTAGTGACGCGCGCCGAGCAGGCCCTTCTCCTCCGCGGTCACGGAGAGAAACAGCACGCTGCGCCGCGGGGCGGGCCCGGAGCTGAACGCGCGTGCGATTTCCAGCAGCATAGCGACCCCGGCTGCATTGTCGGCCGCGCCGTTGAAGATGCGGTCGCCCGCAAGACGTTCATCCACACCCAAGTGGTCCCAGTGCGCATTGTAGATCACGTGCTCCGTTTTCCGTTCAGGATCGGAACCCGGCACCAGCGCGACCACGTTGCGCGAGTCCACCATACGCAGCGCGTTCTCCACGGTGAAGTCCGCCGTGGCCCCGAGCGGCACCGGGCGGAAATCGCGCCGCGCCGCCGCGCGCTTCAGTTCCGCGAATTCGCGGCCGGTCGACCGGATGAGGCGCTGCGCCGCGTCCAGCGTCAGCCAGCCGGATAAGGCGACGTGACCGGCGTTGTTGTCGGCGGCGCGCAGTTCGAAGTTTTCCCGGCCCCAGCTCGAAACGACGACGCCGAACGGGTACGCGGCCGGCCCGGTCTCGTGGATGATGAGGCACGCGGCGGCGCCGAGTTTCGCGGCGATCTCGTACTTGTAAGTCCAGCGTCCGTAATAGGTCATCGCCCGGCCGCCGAAAACCGCGGGGTCCAGTTCCCCGCGTTCGTTCGTCACGGGTGGGTCATTGATCAGCATCAACACGGTCTTCCCGCGAAGGTCGGCGCCTTTGTAATCATCCCAGTCGAACTCCGGCGCCGTGATGCCGTAACCGACGAACACGACCTCCGACACCTTGCCCTCCACCTTCGCTGTGATGCGCGTCGAGAGCCCGACGAAGTCGTTGACCGGCGTCAGGGGCATCTCCGTCGCGCCGATTCGGAATCCGAGCGAAGCGCGCGAGGTGATGCCCGCCAGCGGCACCTTCTGCACGTAGGTGCCGTCCGGATTGCCGGGTTTGAGCCCCAGTTTGCGGAACTCCTGCTCGAGGTAGCCGACAGTGCGGTCCTCGCCGCGCGTGCCGGGCGCCCGGCCCTCGAACTCGTCGGCGGACAGCGTCTTCGTCCACGCGAGGATGCGTGCGGCAGCGGGTGCGTCATCCGCGGCTGGGAGCAGCGTGGCCAAGGTGAGCAGGAGAATCGGTGCGATAAGTCTCATTGGGTGGAGGTTTCAGGGAGGAACGATCGAAACACCTTGGTAGATGCGGGCCCACAGGCCGTCCTCCGTCCATCCACGGACCCGCGGCGACATCAGCCAGACCTTGGAGTTGTAATAGAGCGGGGCGACGGGGGCACCGGAGCTGATTGCCCGCTCGGCGTCGGGCCAACGTCCGGCGGCGACGGCGCGATCAAACTCGGGGCTGGACCAGCCCGGGTAGTTCAAAGCCGCGCCAGTCACGAGGTCCCCCAGCATCGCGGCGGGATCGGCGGCGTCGGGAATGGCGGTGGCGAAAGCGATGTCGAAGCCTCCCGTACGCAGCGCGTCGAGGTGCACCTTGGCTTCCCGGAGCGTGATAAGGATGTCGATGCCGAGGTGTTCGCGCCACATCTGCTGCAGGGCCTCCAGCACCGGAGCGTTGGTCCATCCCGAAAGCTCCAACTTCGGAAAACCCGCGCCGCCCGGGAAGCCGCCCGCGGCGAGAAGCCGGCGCGCTTCCTCCGGATCAAAGGTGGCTCGGTCCGCCCGCGTTTGACCCGCGCCCGCCAGTTGCGGCGGGAGGAAGGTGTCCGCCGGCGCGTGTGAGCCCAGCAGGACGCGTTCGGCCAGGCGGCGCCGGTCGATCGCCAGACTGAGGGCGCGGCGGACTTCCGTGCCGAGTGCCGGTCGGCGCAGGTTGAAGACGAGATGCCGCGTCTCGATCATCGCCGTCCGGTGCAATTCGTTTGGGCGGTCGCGTGCGTAGCCGGCGACCTTCGAGGCGGGGATCGCCATGGTGACATCAAGCTGGCCCGCGCGGTAGGCGCGCTCCTCCGCGTCGCTGCTGTCGAAGCGCACGAAACGGATGGCCTCCAATGCGACCGAGGCGGCTCCGTGCCACGCGGGATTGCTACGGAGCGCGACATGTTGATCCGGCCGCCATTCCTCCAGCGTGAAGGGCCCGTTGCCGACGAAGTTACCGGGCTCCGTCCAGCGCCGCCCGTGGCGGAGCGCGAGGTCAGCTCGCACGGGCAGCCAGGGTCCGCTGGCGACCACGTGCGGAAAGCGCGGGTTGGGCGCCTCGAGGGTGACGACGAAGGTTCGCGGATCGACCGCGCGCAGGCCGACGGCGGAGAAATCACGCTCCTCGCCGCCGGCGAAGGCTCGCGCCCGGCGCACGCCGAAGAAAATCGTGGCCTTGGGCGACGCAGTATCCGGACTTAAGAGACGACGGTAGGACGCCGTGAAATCCTCCGCCATGACGGGTCGGCCATCGGACCAGCGCGCGTCTTTCCGCAGGCGGAACGTGTAGACCAGTCCGTCCGCCGAGACCTCGAAGCCTTCCGCGGCGCCGGGAAGCGGCGCGGAGCCGTCCGGCCCGGGTACCAGCAGTCCCTCGAGCAGCGCCCGCAGGATGCCGTGCTCGTCCGGCAGGGTGGTGGTCGCGGGATCCAGCGAAACCGGCTCGTTGCGCTGGCTTACCCTGAGCACACGCTCCGGGGCCACAGCGGCGGATTCCTGGGAGGAGGAGGCCTCGCGTCCGCAGCCGGTGAGGAAAGCGGCGATCGCCGCAAAAAGCAGGCAAGGCCGGAGCATGACGCTAGTTCTCCAGCCAGACATGTTTGTACGGATGGTGGTCGAGCAGGTTGGCGTGCCAGCCTTTGACCGACGGCTGGATCAGGAAGACGTGCGTGTGATGGTAGAGAGGGATGAGCGGCGCCTCGGCGAGCAGGATGGCCTCCGCCTGGCGGAAAAGCGCGAAACGCTCCGCGGGGTCGGGTGTGCGGGCCGCGGCGTCGAGCAAGGCGTCGTAGTCCGGGCTGCTCCAACCGGTGTAGTTGTTACCGCTGTCGCTGCGAAAGATGTCGAGGAACGTCGCAGGGTCCAGGTAATCACCGATCCAGTCTGAACGCAGGATCTGGAAGTCGCCGGCGCGGCGCGCCGCAAACACCACCTTCATTTCCTGGTTCACCAACCGCACCTCCACGCCGATCTCGCGCCGCCACATCTCCTGCAGGGCCTCGGCGATGGCGCGGTGGTTTTCCGAGGTGTTGTAGAGCAATTCGATCGTCGGCAGCCCGCGTCCGCCAGGGAAGCCCGCCTCCGCGAGCAGCCGGCGGGCGGCCTCGATATCTCGCGCCAGCGCGGCGGTCGCCGTGTAACCGGCGGTGCCGGGGGGCGTGAGGCTGGTGGCCGGGCGCTGGCCGCCGCGGGCGACCTGCGCGGTGATCGTCTCGCGGTCGGTGGCGAGCGCGAGGGCGCGTCGCACCCGCACGTCGTTGAAAGGCGGGCGACGGGTGTTGAAGCGGTAGAAATAGGTTCCGAGGTACGGATCGCGACGCAGCAACTGCGGGGCGGTCTTGAGATAGGAATCGATCTTTCCGACCGGGGTAAACTCCGTGAGGTGCAGTTGACCCGAACGGAAAGCGCGCTCCTCGGCGTCGACACTGTCGATCGGGTAGAAATGAATCGCGTTCAAGCGCACGGTCGCCGCGTCCCAGTAGCCCTGGTTCCTGTCCACCACGATGACCTGATGCGGCCGCCACTCCCGCAGCCGGAAGGGTCCGTTACCGACGAACTTGTCGGGTCGAGTCCACGGGTTTCCCCGGCGGTCAATCGCTCCGTGTCGGGCGATCACCGCCAGCGGCACGGGATACCAGGGAGGATTGGTCAGCAGCGAAAGGAAGTAGGGAGCTGGATTTTCGAGGGTGAGCCGCAGGGTGCGGGTATCGAGGGCGAGTGCTCCCACCGTGCCGAAATCCTTCGAGCGTCCCTTGTGATAGTCCTCCGCGCCGCGCAGCACGTAGAGCATGTTGGCGTACTCCGCCGAAAGCGCCGGGGTGAGGATGCGGCGGAAGGAGGACACGAAGTCCGCCGCGGTCACCGGCTGGCCGTCGGTCCAGCGCGCGTCGGCTCTCAGGTGGAAGGTGTAGTGGCGACCATCCGGCGAAATCTCCCATCGTTCGGCGACCCCGGGAACCGGTCGCAAATCCTCCGGGTGCTCCGCCACCAGGCCCTCGAAGAGGGCGCGGAGCACGTTGCCCTCCGCGACGCCGGTGACCAGATGCGGATCCAGTTCGGTCACCTCGTTGCCGATCCCCCGGTGCAGGATCTGGCCTCGATTGCCGGCCTCGACCGTGGTCTCGCGGCGACCGCAGCCGCCCGCGCACCAGGCCAGCGCCAGGAGGACGAGGAGAGGCGCGCGCCGGCGGAGCTTGACCCCGCTCATGCGCGACGGATCAGGGCGACCGCGTGGGCGGCGATCGCGGCGCCGCGGCCGAGTTCGCCCACGCCCTCGTTGGTGGTGGCCTTCAGGCCTATGCGATCCGCCGGCAGGCCCGTCGAGCGGGAGAGCGCCACTTTCATCTCCGCGATCCGCGGCAGGATGCGCGGTTTCTCGGCGATGATACTCACGTCGATATTGGACGGCTCGAAACCGCGCTGCCGCAGTTCGGCGCAGACCCGGGCCAGCAGAACCTGCGAGTCGATGCCGCGGTAGGCCGGATCGGTATTGGGGAAAAAATGGCCGATATCAGGCAACCCGGCGGCCCCCAGCAACGCGTCGCACACGGCGTGAGTCGCGCAGTCGGCGTCACTGTGACCCTCCAGCCCGTAGTCGGTGTCGAACTTCACACCACCGAGCACGAGTGGTCGGCCCGCGACGAGGCGGTGGATATCGTAGCCATGGCCAATGCGGAAATCCATGAAGGCGGAGCGCCGGGCGGCGCTTCAAAGAGTCTTATCCCGGGCCAGCAGGAACTCAAGATGCGGCAGATCCGCGGGGGTCGTGAGCTTCGGATTCGGGCGGTCATTCTCCAACAGCGCCACGGCGTGCCCCAATTGCTCGACGGCCTGCGCGTCATCGGTGATGCGACGTCCGCGTTCCGCGACGCGCGCGTAGGCTCGGGTGATCAAGTCGCGGGAGAAGACCTGCGGCGTCTCCATCGCCCAGAGCTTCGAGCGGTCGAGCGTCCGCAACCGGCTGCCGCCGCCGGTCGTCAGCCGGTGTTCCTTGATGGTGTCGACCACCCGGTGGGCGAGCACCACCGCGTGCTCGCGGCGGACGATCCGATGTAATGCCGCGAGCTGCTCGGGACGCACCAGCGGCCGGGCGCAGTCGTGGATGAAGACAAAGCCGATGTCATCGGGCAGCGCGCGGAGGGCGTTGAGCACCGAGTCCTGCCGTTCCTTGCCGCCACGCACGAGCAGGCACGGGGTAGGCGCGAGGGCCGAAAGCTCCAGCATCTGCCGTTGGTCGCGGTGAACGACGACGTACAGGTCAGCGACCCCGCTGCGCATGAAGGCGGCCGCCGACCAGGAAAACAACGGGAGGCCGCCCAGCCGGGCGAGCACCTTGTCGGCCACGGCGCCGCCCATGCGGGACCCGCTGCCGGCGGCGAGGAGGATGGCGGCGGTGCGGGCCATGGGAGAAACCGGGCGTTCAACCCGCGGTTGCCAGCTCCGCCAGAATCGCCCGCGCGGCGGCGGCCGGATCGGGAGCGCGGAAGATCGGCCGGCCCACCACGATGTAACGGGCGCCCGCGCGCGCCGCGTCACCGGGGGTCATGATGCGGGTCTGGTCATCGGCCTTGGCGTCGCGGGGACGTATGCCGGGCGTGACGAGGGACATTTCCGGCGGCAGCACCGCGCGGAGGGGGCCGAGTTCAAGCGGCGAGCAGACGAGGCCACGGAGCCCGGAGTCGGCCGCAAGACGGCCAAGCCGCACGACCTGTTCCTCGGGCGAAACCGTGATGCCTGTCTCGGCGAGCCCGGCCGCGCTCATCGAGGTGAGCACGGTCACGCCCAGCAGCAGCAGGTGCGGGGCGTGGGTGTTTTGTGCCTTCACGGCCCACTGCATCATTTCGCGCCCTCCGCCGGTGTGGAGGGTGAGCATTCCTACCGGCAGTTTGGAAGCCGACTCGACCGACTTGGCGACGGTGTTGGGGATGTCGTGAAGCTTCAGGTCGAGAAACACCTTGAAGCCCAAGTCCGCGATCTCGCGCACGGCGTCGGGCCCGCACGCGGTGTACATTTCGAGGCCCACCTTCACCCAGGTCACCGTACCTTGGAGCTGGCGCAGCACGGGCGCGACTTCGCGGGGCGTCTGGGCATCGAGAACGAGGATCAGTTCACAGGCCATGTTCGCCCACTAAGCCCCAGGAAGCGGCGCGAATGAAGACAAAAGTCCGGCGTCGCAGGATGGCCTCGGAACTGGCCTCCTGCTGCCGTTTCCCTTTACTGACTGTCGCCGTGGAACCGCTCGCGATCTCCGCTCCTGCCAAGCTCAACCTGTTCCTCGCCGCGACTGGACGGCGGTCGGATGGCTTTCACGACCTGGTGTCGGTGGTGGTGACGCTGGACTTTGGTGACACGCTCCACGTCGCGCCGGCCGCGCGGATGGAGCTGTCGTGTGACGATCCCTCGGTGCCCGCCGACGACTCAAACCTGGTGCTTAAGGCCGCCCGGGCCTTCGCGGAGGCCAGCGGTTGGAAGGGCGGCGCGCAGTTCGTGCTTTCCAAGCGCATCCCGGCGGGTGCCGGCCTGGGCGGAGGTAGCAGCGACGCAGCCGCCGCGCTCCTCGCGCTCAATCGGATGGCGGGTGCGGGGGTTGCGTTGAACAAAAGCCGGCTGGCCGAAGTGGCGGCTTCGGTGGGCTCGGATTGTCCGCTCTTTTTGGCGGGCGGTCCCTTGGTGATGCGCGGAAGAGGGGAACGTCTTGAGGCGCTGCCGGCGCCGGCGGCCGCCCGCCTTGCCGGGCGCCGGGTGCTCGTGTTCAAGCCCGGATTCGGCATTTCTACGCCGTGGGCGTACGGCCGTTTGGCGGCCGGCGCGCCGCAATCCTATCTTTCGGCGAGCGAGGCGGAGGATCGTCTGCGGGCCTGGACGGCCGACGATCAAGCCGCGGCGGAAGTGCTTTTGTTCAACAGTCTCGAGGCGCCGGCTTTCCGTAAGTTTCCGGCTCTGCCGCTGCTGCTTGAGCGGCTGCGCTCCGAACACGGCCTCACGGGTGGAATGAGCGGGAGCGGCAGCGCGTGCTTTGTGTTTTTGCCGAAAGAGGCGGATGCGGGTCCGGCCGCGGAGCTCGTTCGCCGGGAGTGGGGGGCCTCGGCGTTTGTGCGGGAGGCGCGGATCGCGGTCCGCTGAAGCGGACTTCAGAATCGGCATTGACCGTTTTCGGCGTCGGAAGGTTATTATATCCGAGCGGCGGTTACCCCTCGTCGCTGCAAAACCGTGCCCGACTCCGCTTCCAGGAACGAGTTCACCGTGCAAGGCATCGCCGCCTCGCAGGGGATCGCGTACGGGCAGATCTTCCTGTATCTTCAAAACGAGGTCCAGGTCCCCGACTACCAAGTCGAGGTGGAGAAGCGGATCGACGAGGTCGCGCGGTTCGACCGAGCGCTGGTGCTCACTCGCCAGCAGGTCGCGCGCACCAAGAGCGAGGTGGAGCGCAACATCGGCCCCGAGGAGGCAGCGATCTTCGACGCGCACCTGATGGTGCTCGAGGACGAGGCCCTGATCGGAGAAACCATCCGGGAGTTCGAGGCGACCGGCCGGAACATCGAGACCTGCTTCCATCGCGTTTCCACGCGCTACGTGCAGGCGTTCGCCGAAATCGACGATGAATACCTGAGGGAACGGGCCGGTGACCTGCGTGACGTCACCCAGCGCGTGCTGCGCAACCTGCTCGGGCAGGAGGAAAGCTCCCTCAACAAGCTGGCCGACCGTAGAATCGTTGTCGCCGCCGACATCACGCCGTCCGAGTCAGCCTCCCTCGACCGCTCCTCGGCGCTCGCGCTCGTCACCGACTCCGGCAGCAAGACCAGCCACGCGGTCATTGTCGCCCGTTCGATGAAGGTGCCGGCGGTGGTCGGCGTGCGCGACCTCACGCGCCGGGTGCGCGATGGGGCGTGGGCCATCATCGACGGCTACGACGGGGTGGTGATCGTCAACCCGTCCGAGAGTACGCTCTTCCGCTACGGCAAGATCCAGGAGCGCAAGAAGTCGTTCGAGGCCCGCCTGCTGGACGCCGTGCGGCTGCCGGCGGTCACGCTCGACGGAGTGGGGGTCACGTTGCTGGCCAACATCGAGAAGGCCGACGAGGTGGGCAAGGTGCGCGAGGCCCACGCCGACGGCGTGGGGTTGTACCGCACGGAGTTCCTCTTCCTCAACCTAGGGCGTGCGCCCACCGAAGAGGAGCAGTTCGAGGACTACCGGCGCGTCGTGGAGGCGCTCGCCCCGAGCCCAGTGGTCATCCGCACGCTTGATCTCGGCGGCGACAAGCCGATCGCCGGCAACGCGTCCCTTTTTCCGCACGAGAGCAATCCGTTCATGGGTTTTCGCGCCATCCGCTGGTGCCTTGAGAACCGTGAGGTTTTCAAGGACCAGCTGCGAGCGATCCTCCGCGCGAGCGCCTTCGGGAAGGTGCGGATGATGTATCCCATGATCAGCGGGGCCGACGAAATGGCGCGCGCCAACGCGATCCTCGAGGAATGCCGCTCGGAACTGCGTGCGCGGAAGGTTGCGTTCGACCCCGCCCTCGAGGTCGGCGCGATGATCGAGATCCCGAGCGCCGCCTACACCACGGATCTGATCGCGCGGCAAGCGGCCTTCTTCAGCATCGGGACGAACGATCTCATCCAGTACACTCTCGCGATCGACCGGGGGAACGACCGGATCGCCCATCTCTACGAGCCGACCCATCCCGCCGTGCTGCGCACCCTCCGCCACATCGTGACCGAGGCCCACCGGCACAAGGTCCCCGTCGGGGTTTGCGGGGAGATGGCGGGCGACCCGGTGTTCGCTCCGCTGCTCCTCGGGCTCGGCGTCGACAGCCTCAGCATGACCCCGGCCTGGCTCCCCTCGGTAAAATACGTGGTCCGTTCGATGTCCCTCGCCGACGCGCGCGCCTTGGCGGAAGAGGCGATGGGGCTATCCTCGCCGGCGGAGATCTACGCGCGCTGCGACGCGTTCTACCGGGCGCGGGTGCGCCTCGACTGACCCTCACTCGGCCGCGTTTGCGAAACCACCGGAAGCCGATACTCGGTTGCAGGAGAATGAAACCCATCGCCTCCCGGTTGCCCGGCCGTGTGTCGGTCCGCGCCGGGGGTGTCGCGCTCGTGCTGCTGCTGGCGGGCTGCAACAATATCTTCGTACCGAAGCACCGCGTGCTTGTCGACGCGATCGCAGCCCCCGGTCTCGAGCAGAAGTTTTCCGGACTTTCCTACCGGCTCATCGCGCGGAAATCCGCCGTGGCCAACGCCCAGGAGCAGGTCTCCGTGATCAAAGCTTGCGTTGATGCCGCGCTTGCCGGGCGCGGGATGTTCGAGGCGCCCGAGAACGCCGCGCCGGACCTGTTCATCGAGGTGGGCTTCGGCGTGGACACCACCACGCGCGTGGAGGCAGCTTCGCGCGAGACCTTCCTCCAGCTTTCCGCCCGCACCAACCCGGCTCGTTCCATGGAAAAGAGCACCGGTGCTGAGATCTGGGATGTGCGCGTCGCGGTCCGCGGTGTGACCGGCCGGATGGAGTCCGCGATGCCATTGCTGGCCACCGTCGCCTCGGAGCACATCGGCACCGACTCCAAGCTGGAGACCAACCTTGAGATTCCGCAGAGCTCGCCCGCGGTTAAGGCGGTCCGCGAGGGGGCCATCAACACGCTCGAGGGAAAACGGGGTGCGGTCCCCGGGGCGGCCGGTGCCGCGGTCAAGGGTGTGACGACCCGCTAGGGCGCCGCTCAGGCGGGGCCCAGCTCCGCGCGAAGGTCCGCGGCAGTGTCGGACCAGCAGGTGAGAGGGCGCGTCACAGCCGCGCGCACCAGGCGTGCGTGGTGGGCGTCATCCTGAAGAACGCGGCGCAACGCCTCCGCCCAAGCCTCCGCATCACCGGTTGCGACCGGCACGCAGCCCCCCGGGTCCGCGTTTTCGCGCAGCACCGGCAGATCGCTGCATACGCAGGGGATGCCGCGCCAAAGGGACTCCAAAAGCGGTAATCCGCAGCCCTCCGCCAGGGTGGGGAAAACCGTCGCCCGAGCCGACTCCAGCAAACGGGCCAGCCCGTCATCCGCGATGCCCTCGTGATGCGTCAGCCGTCCCGGGAAGGCCCGGGCGATTTCCCGCGCGCGTTCCCGGATGGGTTTCCCGAAATGTGGGTTCACGCGGCCGACGAGGTGCAGCTGGAAATCGGCGCCCTCCCGCCAAAGTCGCGCGCACACCTCAATCAGGAAATCCTGGTTTTTCCGGGGCTCGAGGATTCCGGTGCACACGAGGTCGCGCGTTCGGGGGCGCTCCGAGGTGGCGCGCGGAGCTCCGTCGAAATCAGCACCCAGCGCGATCACTCCGACGGGAGGCGTGGACTCGAGGCCCAGCCAGCGCCAATAGCCGGCCAGTTCGTCGCGACTCGCGTGGGAAACCGCGCGGATCCGGTCAAACCCGGCAAGGAGCTTCAGGTAGCCGGGATGACGCGAGACGCTCCGGGGCCAGGTCGTGTGCGGGAACCGGAGCGGGATCGCGTCGTGGAAAATCGCGGCGGTCCGGCAGGTGCGGCCGGCCAGAAATTCGCCCAGTCCCGGGCGCTCCTCCTCGGAAAAAAGTTCGGCGGTCAGCAACCAGTCATCTCTTCGGGGAGCCGCACCCTGGTCGTCGACGAAGAGCCTTCGGCGGGGATCCCACCGCGCCGGGCGGACCGATTCGCCGAGCGCCGCGGCCAGCCGGGTGGTCACGCGGGTCAGCCCGGAACGTTGCCGGGCTTCGGATGATTTTGTCGTATCTAGGAAGATCATGGTGCCGCCGCCGCGGCCGCCGGCTCGGACGATCGCCGGGGTGCGTGCTCGCGGAACTTCTCCCGGAGCCGCGCCGCGTTGCGGTGGGCGTCGAAGTTTTCCTCGACCCAGCGGCGGGCTGCGGCGCGCAGGCGCTCGGCCAGGGGGTCCTCGACCGCGAGACGGCGGAGCGCCGATACCCAGTCGGCGGTGTTTTCCACGGGGATGACAAAACCGGTGACGCCCTGGGTGACAGCCTCCGTGGTGGCGGCGGCTGGGGAGGTGACCACGAGCACGCCGGCTGCCATGGCTTCCGGAATGACGTTGGGCAATCCGTCGCGGTCGCCGCTCGCCGCGATCACGCCGGTGTGGAGCAGGACGTCGGCCCACGCCAGCTGGTTCCAGACCTCGTGCTGGGGCAGATGACCGGTGAAGGTGACATCCGCGGCGATGCCCAGCCGTCCCGCGAGGCTCTCCAGTTCCTGACGCAGCGGGCCGTCACCCACGATGCGGGCCGCGAACGGCACGCCGGCGGCGCGGAGGGCGGCGTGGATGCGCAGCTGGTGATCCAGCCCTTTTTTCTCAACCAGTCTCGCGACGCTCACGAGGTGTAACGGTTGCCTTCCGGTCCGCAGCGGTTTCAGGGCGGGCAGACGGTCGAGACCGCGGCGGATGCAGATGATTTTTTCGTCCGCGAGACCGCGTTCGATGAGGGCGCGCCGCGCCATTTCCGTGGAGGTGTGCGTGAACGCGGCGTGCTCCAGTTTGTCTAGCAGCCACCAGTCGCCCCCGTGCTCGAAGATGTCGTAGGCGTGGGCCGCGGCGCTGAAACTGTGCCCGTCGATGCGCCAGAGCAGCCACGCCGCGGTGGCGGGCCCGCCGCCCCACGCCGCGTGGATGTGATCGGGCGGATTGCGACGGAATTCGCGGGCCACCACGCACGCGAAACCGGCGCCGAGCATGTTCTCCCAGAAGTTGAGCCACGATGGCGCGCGGCGGGTGAAAAGGCCTTGGAGCAGCTGGCGCAGCACCGCGGGCCGCCGCCAGGCCTCATAGGGTATAAGCCAGAAAAGCGTGAGCAGACGCCACTTGTTGAAGCGCTGAACCGGCAGGCCCCGGAAGGAGGAGCCGCCGCCCCAGAGCGAGTAGATGCGCATCCGCAGCCCCAGTCCCTTCATCGCGACGATCTCCCGCTGCAGAAAGGTCTCCGTGCCCTTGGGGAACGTGGTGAAAAAGTAGGCAATGACGGGCGATTCGGCGGACAAGATCCGGAATCGCTAGCAGCCCGTAACCGCGGGAGACAGCGCTTTTTTGGGGCTCGCCGCTCAGGGCGGGAAGGGGCGCCGCCGCAGGGAGGCACCCGCCACCGAGTTCGCCAGTGCGACGAGTTCGTCGATCACGGCGGTCGGATCCTCCTCGTGGCGGAGTCGGAGGAAATGGTCGCGCACCCGGGCGTAGGCCGAGGGATCGGCCATCCAGGTGTCGATGATGCGGGCGAAGTCGGCCGCGTCCTCGATTTTCTCGCAGGCGGCGCCGTTGCGGAAAAATTTCCACGTCAGCCGTTCCTGCGGCATGATCCCGCCGAAGGCGTTGAAGATGATCGGGCAGCTGAAGTGCAGGGCTTTGGCGCACGTGGTGGTGCCGCCGCGCGTCACGATGGCGTCGCTCGCCTGCATGAGCAGATGCACGTCCTCGGAGTAGCCCTGGATATGACAAGTGAACTCGGGATGCTCCGAGCGCCAGTGGATGAGCTGGTTGTAAGCCTCGCGGTTGCGTCCGCAGATCACGATCGCCTGGACGCGATCGGCGTGGCGGACGAGGGCGGGGAGGAGTTCCGCGTGGTTGTTGGCGCCGTTGGCCCCCGTCGCGAGGAAGACCGTGAAGCGCTCGGGCTCGAGTCCGAGGACGTTGCGGCGATAGGTCCGACGTTCCGCGCTTCCCAGTTCCTCGAGGTGGGAGCGGGGGCGCATGAGGTGGCCGCGGACGCGCGCGCGTTCGGGCGGGATGCCGCACTTCACCGCGTAATCGCGCGCGGTCGGGGTGCGCGAGATGTAGAGATCAGCGCTGGGTTCGATCCAGTTGCGCGAGTAGCCCCAGCCGCCGGAGAACTCCCCGCAATACGTGGCGCATCGTACCGCGTGGTCTCCGAGGAGCCGGCGCGCTTCCTGGAAATAGCCTCGGTTGAGGCAGTCGTGGACGCTGAAGACCAGATGAGGCCGGTATTCGCGGATCACGCGGCCGTAGTAAGAGCCCCCGATGCTGACGGACCGGTGGTTGAGGTAGCTTAAGACCTCGACCGCCGTGTAGAACAACGTGTGCACCCACGGCGCGCGGCGCTGGATCAGGTTGTAGAGACTCACTCCGCTGCGGTGCACGAGGGAAGATTTCTCGAGCATCTGCTCGATGCGGACATCCACCTCGTGCCCGTACAGCTGGAAGCACCACTCCGCGAAGGCCTCGGCGCGCGCGTCGTGGCCGCCGCCGGTGCTGGAGGTCAGGACAAGGATTCGGACTTTCGCCATGCGGTGCTCAGTCGAGGCCGAAATAACGTGCTTGGATCCGGCGGCTCAGCGCCAGTGGGGCCAGCCGAGCCAGGAGCGGCCCGGCGACCGCTTGGAAAAAGCGTCCGGTGCGCACGGTCGCGGAGCGGTTGCGCAGCAGGGCGCGGCGCAGCGCGGCGGCGGCGTGGACGGGAGGAGGCCCCGAACGCATCATTTTCTCGAAAGCGGCCCATGCGCGCTTGGCGCCCGGCGCATCCGCCCCGGGCAGCCGTGCGACGGAGCCCTCGAAGTCGGTGCGGTAATCCCCCGGGCGCACATCGAGCACGATCACGCCGGTGCCACGGGTCTCGGTCATCAGGCTCTCGCTCAGCGCCGAGAGGCCTGCCTTGGCCATGTTGTAGGCGGGCTGGAAGGGCAGGGGGAACTCGGCGGCGAGGGACGAAATGTTGACCAACGCTCCGTGACCGCGGGCTAGCATGCCGGGCAGGGCGGCGTGGGCCAGCGCCGCAGTGTTCACCAGCATCACCTCGAGTTGGGAGCGCCACTCGGCGAAACCGGCTGCCGCGAAACTACCGAAAGCGCCGTAGCCCGCATTGTTCACCACGAGGTCGAACCCACCGGCCGATTCCTCCGCGGCGTGGAACGCCGCCACCGCGGCGGCGGCGTCGCGGAGATCCAGAGCAACGGGGGTGAAACTCCGTGCGTGAGCTGCCGCCGTTCTGGCGAGGCGGGCCGTCTCACGGGAGGTTCCCCAGACGCGCACGCCCTCGGCCAGCAACATTTCAGCGAAGGCGCGCCCCAGCCCGGTGCTCGCCCCCGTGACGAACGCGGTGCGGTGCAGATCGGAGACGCGGGTAGCGGCCACGGTTCAGGCGGCCCGCCGGTAGACCAGCGCGACGTTCGCTCCGCCGAAGCCGCTGCTGTTCTTCAGCACGATCCGCGGCGCGCGGTCCTCCGTGGTGCGTGGAAGGTTCAGCGCGGCGCATTCCGGGTCGGGGCGGGTCAGATGCGCGTTGCCCGGGATGAAGCCCTCCCGCAGCGCCAGACAACAGAACGCGCTCTCCATGGCGCCGGCGAGCGACAGCCCGTGGCCGGTGAGGGCCTTGGTGCTGCTGACGGCGACCCGCGGCAGCGCGTCGCCGAACATCGACTTCAAAGCCCGCGCTTCCGAGATGTCACCGATCAGCGTCGAGGTGGCGTGCGCGTTGACGTAGTCCACCTCGCTCGTCGCGGTTCCCGCGTCGCGGAGGGCGTTTCGCATCGCCATCAGCAGGCCGTGCCCATCGGGGTGCGAGATCGCGACGTTGTGTCCGTCTGACGCCTGACCCCAGCCGACCAGCTCCGCGTAGGGTTGCACCCCGCGGCGCGTGACTTCCTCCTCCGTCTCCAGCACCAGCACGGTGGCGCCGCCGGTGCCGACAAACCCGTCGCGCGCGGCGTCGAAGGGCCGCGAGGCGAGGTTCGGGTCTCCCTGCAGCGAAAGCGTGCGCATGCCCGCGAACGGGAGGATGGCGTCATTGTTGCCGTCCTCCGCCCCGACGATGAACATCCGTTTTTGCCGGCCGAGTCGCAGGTCATCGAGGGCGAATCCGATCGCGTGGGCGGACGACGCGCAGGCGGAGGAAAAGCCGCACGAAGCTCCCTTGATGCGGAACGCTGCGACGAGATTGAAGTTTAGCGTGCCGACGATGGACGCCACGATGCCCATCGGGGAGCAGCGCATCACGCCGGCCTTGAGCAGGCGCTCGTGGTGAAAGTGGGTGAGGAACGGGGATCCGCCGGAGGCGGCGTAGAGTCCCGTGTCGGGATTGGAGAAGTCGGACTCCGATAGCCGGGCGTCCTCGACGGCCTGGAGCATCGCGCAATGGGCGTAGAGCCCGTTCGGCGCCATCGAGCGCAGGAGTTCCCGCTTGATCCGGTAGCGCTCCGGGAAGGTCCAGTCCTCCGGATCGGCTGACTCGGTGTTGAAGCCCTTGACGGTACCGACGACCTTGCAGGGTATGTCCGGCTTTTGAAAGGGCGGGTAGAGCTCGAACCCGTGCCGGAGGGCGCGAAGGTTGGCGGTGACCGTGGCGGCGTCGTTGCCGATGCTGGTGACGAAACCGAGGCCGGTGATGAAGACTCTGGGCATGATTTTCCGCTCAGGGCGGAAAATAGGCGGCGCGGTCGCCCGGAGGCAACTAGGCGTTGATGGCCGCGCGGAGCGGGGTGGGGGCCGGCGCGGCCTCCGTGCTGACGGGGGGCGCGACGTCGGCGTTGCCGTTGATCGGCACCGGTGCGTTCGCGGCGTCCACGAAACCGTAGGTAAGAGTGAGCTCTTCCACGATGACCGCCTTGTCCTGACCCACGCGGATGGCACCCTCGAAGGTCGCGAGGGGCATCTTCATGCGCTTCGGCTTGATCGAGAGCGTGAGAATCTCGCCGGGCTTGCAAATCCGGTGGGCGCGCACGCCCTCGCACCCGGTGAAATAGATCGTCTGGGGGCTGACCACCTTGCCTGGCTCGGTCGGAGCGCCTTCCAGCAGGTACAGGACCCCGAGCTGTCCGAGCGCCTCGAGCATGATCGAGGCGGGCATGACGGGGTTGTCCTTGAAGTGACCCTGTAGGAAAAATTCCTGGCCGGTGATCTTGTACTTCCCGTTGGCCGACGTCGAACTGACGGAGGCTTCGTTGAGGAAAAGGAACGGCGGCTGGATCGGCATCACCGTCCCGATGTGCTCGATGGGCAGGAATTTCGTGGGCTTCGGCAGCGGCAGACCACGAATCTTGCAGTCGATAAAGGTCTTTACGTCACCGACCGTGCGCAGATTCCGGAGTTCCTCGTTGTTGATCGACATCTGTAGGACGTCCTCCACCAAGATGACGATCTCCATCATCGTGAGGGAATCGATCCCCAGATCCTCAATGAGCCGTAGGTCGTCGTCGGCATCCTTCAGTTTGATCCGAAGGTCGGGCTCCACGAAGCGCTCGATCACCCCGATCACGACTGCTGGAACATGTTCCGCATTATTGGTCTTACGAAACTGTACGGCCGCCTCGAAGGTGGACGGGGAGCAGCGTTTCAGGGACTCGCGGAGCGCCGCCTCGTCCTCGGTACCGAACGGTTTGTGCGCCGGAACCGGCTGCTTGTTCGCGCCCGGGCTGGTGGAAACTCCTTCTGACATTGTGTTCGATTTGTAAGTTACGGTGGCCGGCAAAGTAAACCCCTTAATTCGGTTAAGCCGGTAACGTGCCAACCGCGCTTGCCTCGCGAGGGGCGCCTTCGCTTGATCCCCCTTTGACGAAAGCGGCGTTCTCCCGCGACGTCGCGAGCCCTTCATGAGTTTCTCCTCGATGGCCGCCGGCTTTGAACCGGTTACCTTGATCACCCACGAGTTCTACCCTCGGCGGGGCGGGATCGCGACGTTCGCGGAGGAGATCGCGCGGGCTTCGGCTGATTTGGGTCATGACGTGGAGGTTTGGGCGCAGGCCGCACCGCCGTCGGCGGAGAAGGCGGACTGGCCCTTCCGGCTGAGGAGGCTGCCTTTGCGGGGGACGCAGGACTTAAGCTGCCAGTTTCAGCTCGCGCGCGAATTGATCCGTCATCGCCGGCGACTGCGTCGGGGCACGGTTTACCTGCCCGAACCCGGCCCGATGCTCACGATGATGCTGTTGCAGTTTTTCCGGGCTTTCCGGCCGCACCGGCTCGTCCTCACGTTCCACGGCTCTGAGATTCTGACGTTCGCCGCAAGTCCGCTTCGTCGCCGCTTGGCAGGCGGGCTCATACGCCGGGCGACCCGTGTCAGCACGCTGAGCACCTACACGCAGGAGTTGTTGCTCAACCATTTTCCGGAGGCAGCCGACAAGATAACCCTCACCCCCGGGGCGTTGCGTTCCGACTTTGCCGTGGTGGCGCCCCGGGCACGCATCCCGCGGGAGAAGGTCGTTATCCTCACGGTGGGCCGGCTCCATCCCCGCAAGGGCCAGTTGCAGACGCTCGAGGCGCTCCAGTCGTTGCCCGCCGGCGTCCGGGCACGCCTCGAGTACTGGATCGCGGGCGGACAGAGCAAGGGAGGCTACGAGGAGACGCTTCGGGAGCGGGCGGCCGCATGCCCGGATCTGATGGTGCGGTTTTTCGGCAACTTGCCTGACGAGGAGTTGTCGCAGGTGTACGAGGACGCCGACATCTTCGCGATGACCAGCCTGCAGCTCGATCGCAGCGTGGAAGGCTTCGGGCTGGTTTACCTCGAGGCGGCCGCGCACGGGCTGCCCGTGGTCGCCCACCATGTGGGCGGCGTCGCCGATGCCGTGGTGGACGGACGCACCGGGCTCTTGGTCCCGGAGAACCGGCCCGCTCAGCTCGCCGCCGCCTTCGAGCGCCTGATCCACGAGCGTGAACTGCGCCTTCGGCTCGGCGAGGCGGGCCGCGAATGGGCGAGACGCAACTGCTGGAGGGCTTCGGCCGCGGCGCTTTTTCAGGCGGAACACAGGGAGGCCGCTCGTGATTGAGTCCCGCACCCAGGTCACGGTCCGCTATGCCGAAACCGACATGATGGGCGTCGTCTATCATGGTAATTACCTGCCGTGGTTCGAGGTCGGGCGGACGAATCTCCTGAAAGAGCTCGGGTTGCCCTACCGGCGGCTGGAGGAGGAAGGCTTCCGTCTGCCGGTGCTCGAGGTCTCGGCCCGGTATCTGCGTCCGGCCGTCTACGACGATACCGTCACCATCGTGACGCGCCTCCTGGAAAAGCCGCTTTTGCGCATCCGGCTCGAATACGAGGTCAAGCGTGGCGAGGAATTGCTCGCGACCGGCCACACCGTGCACGCCTTCATCGATCGAGAAGGGCGCCCGGTGCGCCCGCCCGCCTCGGTGGTGGCGGTCTTCAACGCGGCGTTCCGGTCGATGTAGCCGGCTCCGCGGCGTCGTATTCGGCGATAACCAGCTGGTCCTTCTCGGTCTGGCGCGCTGCCGCCAGCGCGGACTCTCCGCCGAGTTTTCTGATCGCCCAGACGGCGTGCGCCCGCACGAGCGGAAGCGGGTGAGACGCGGCGAGCGGCAGCAAATCCGGCAGAAGGGAACGATCCCCGCTGTTGCCCGCCGCCACGCAGGCGTTGCGCAGCAAGCCGCCGAGCTTGAGGCGCTTCACCGGAGTGCGGCGAAAAGTGCCGGCAAAGGATTCCGGAGTGAGACGAAGAATGTCGGCCAAGGTGAGGCCGGCCAATTCGTCCCGGGCCGTCAGCAGCAACCGCCGCCCCTCTCGCGCGAAACGATTCCACGGGCACACCTCGAGGCAGACGTCGCACCCGAAGATCCGTCCGCCGATACCCGGTCGTAGCTCCCGCGGGATCACGCCCTTGTTCTCAATTGTCTGGTAGGAGACGCAGCGGCGCGCATCGAGCGTGCCGGGCGCGGGGAAGGCGTCCGTGGGACACGCGTCCAAACATCGCGTGCACTTGCCGCAGAGCAGACCGACCTTCTCCGCGGGACGGTTCTCCACCACGGGCGGGTCAGGCTCGAACTCGAGGCGCGTGAGGATCGCGGAGAGCAGCAGCCAGTTGCCGTGCTGGCGCGAGATCAGCATCGCGTTCTTGCCGGTGAAACCGAGGCCGGCGCGCACCGCCCAGCTTCGCTCCAGCACCGGACCGGTGTCCACATACCAACGGTAGTCGTCCGGCGCCGCACCGCCAATCGTCTCGAGCAGTCTCCCCGCCGCTTCCAGCGCCGGGCGGATCGTGTCGTGGTAATCCTCATGGAGCGCGTAGCGGGCCCAGGTCGGTCGAGCACCGCCGCTACCCCGGGACGGCTTGTCCGACCAGTAGGAAACCCCGAGCATAACCACCGAGCGTGCCCCCGGCAGTACTTGGTGCGGATCCAGGCGCTTGTCCGCGGTGCGTTCCATCCACGCCATGTCGGCGTGATGCCCCGCCGCCAGCCAGGCGCGCAGGGGAGGGGCGGGCGGAGGCTCGACCGCCGCGAAGCGCACGGCGTCAAAACCGATGTCTGCCAGCCTCCGCCGGAATTCCTCCCGGTCCGGAGGCATCGCGGCGTTCACTTTTTCGCCGCGGCGAACTCGCGGGCGTCGCGCTGCCAGATCCGGACCACGTGGGCCACGATGTCGCCCAGGGGCCGGGAGTCCGTCAGCACCATCGTGCCCGCGCGGCGATAAACCGGCTCGCGGGCGGCGTAGAGGGTACGGATGCGCTCCTCGGGGTTTTCAACCTCCAGCAAGGGCCGGTTACGGCTGCGTGATGTCCGCGCGAGCACGGTCTCAAGCGAGGCGTGGAGGCAGATGACGATGCCGCGCGACCGCAGCGCCTCCAGCATTCCCGGCTGCACGACCAACCCGCCGCCGCACGAAACCACCGTACGCTCGCCGGGGTGGCCGCCTTCGATGAACGCCTTCTCCATCTCCCGGAACGCCGGCTCGCCGTCCTGGGCGAAGATCTCGGTGATCGTGCGCCCCTGCGCGCGCCCGATCTCATGATCGCTGTCAATCAGCTGGAATCCCAGGCGCGCAGCCGCGGCCCGGCCCACCGTGCTTTTGCCGGTTCCCATGAATCCCACCAGGTACAGATTGACGTCCGACGGTTCCATCGCGTGCGGCTTGAGGAGAACGGCGCGCGCGGTAGGTTGTCAGCCGAGAAACTTCCATGAGCGCTCCCGCCGTCAGCTACACCTTCGCCAGTGATAACACCGCTGGGATATGTCCCGAGGCCTTTGCCGCCCTCGGGGAGGCCAACGAGGGCTGTGCCGCGAGCTACGGCGACGACGTTCACACCGTGGAGGCACGGCGCCTGATCGCGGATGTTTTCGAGCGCGAGTGTGAGGTTTTCTTCGTCTTCAACGGGACGGCCGCCAACGCGGTCGTGCTCGCCTCGTTGTGCCGCTCGCATCACGCCGTGCTTTGTCACGCGATGTCGCACGTCGAGACCGACGAGTGCGGGGCGCCGGAGTTCTTCACGGGTGGCGCGAAGCTGCTGCCCTTGCCGGGCCCGCTCGCCAAGCTGCGCGCCGAGGACCTCGGTTCCACGCTGCACCGGGGCCACGGGATCCACTTCCCCAAGATTCGCGCGATCTCGGTCACGCAGACCACCGAGCTGGGCACGTTCTACTCTCCGTCTGAGCTCGGAACACTCGGGGAATTCGCGCGGACGCACGGGCTCGCGCTCCACTTGGACGGCGCACGCTTCGCCAACGCCGCGGCCACGGCCCGCGACCGCGGGCTTACCCCCGCCGACATCTCGTGGCGGGCGGGAGTCGACGTGCTGTGTCTCGGCGGCACCAAGAACGGCCTGTTGAGCACCGAGGCCGTGGTCTTCTTCAATCGCGAGCTCGCGCGAGAGTTCGACTACCGCGTGAAACAGGCCGGTCAGCTGGCCTCCAAGATGCGTTTCGCGAGTGCCCAATGGGCGGCGGTGTTGCGCGACGGCGCCTGGCTGCGTCATGCGGATCACGCCAACCGTATGGCGCGTATTCTGGCCGACGGCTTGCGGGGCCTCGGCCTGACGCTTATCGCCCCGACCGAGGCCAATGGTGTTTTCGTGGAGATGCCCGGCGCGCTCGTGCACGGCCTCGAGGCCCGCGGGTGGCGCTTCTACCGCTTCGTCGGCGAGCACGGCTACCGCCTGATGTGTTCGTGGGCCACCAAGGAGCACGAGGTCGAGGCGTTCCTCGCCGATGCCCGCGAGGTGCTGGTTTAAGCAGGACTCCGGCGAGGTTCCGCCGCCGAACCAGCCTGCCGGGCTTCTGGCCCGGGATTTTTCGTGCATCGCCAGCCCGGCGCGGACCTCATGGGGTGTCCTCCGCACCCCATGAAATCAGCCCAACTCGTCCCGCGCCTCCTGCTTCTGATCTTGCTGCTCGTTCCCGTCTCCGCGCGTGCCGCGGAAACCATGCCGAAACGCGTGCTCGTGGTGACGGTCACCACCGGCTTCCGGCATTCGTGCATCCCGGTTTCGGAGGCGGTGCTGGCGCGACTCGCAAAGGAGGACGGTCGTTTCTCCGTGGATTTCGTTCGTCAGCCCGAGGGCATGCCTCGCCCGCCGGCGCGCCCGCGGCCGGGCCCGGCGGGTGAAAAGGATCCCGCGCATCAGGCGGCGATGCGTAAGTTCGCCGCCGACGAAAAGGCGTTCAACGACACTTGGAATCCGCGGATCGAGGCGGCCTTGGGGGCGCTCAGCCCGTCAAACCTGCGGAACTACGATGCGGTGCTGGTCGCCAGCACCACCGGGGACCTGCCCATCCCCGACAAGCAGGGCTTCATCGACTGGGTGGCGGACGGCAAGGCGTTCATCGGCGTGCACGCTGCGACCGACACCTTCCACGGTTTCCGGCCGTTCATCGACATGATCGGCGGTGAGTTCCGTACCCACGGGCCGCAGGTCGCGGTTGACGTGCTCAACGATGATCCGGCGCACGCTGCGGCCGCGCCGGTGCCGGCCAAATGGCCCGTGTTCGACGAGATCTACCAGTTCAAGAGCTACGAGCGGAACCGCGTCCGCGACCTGCTGCGGCTCGAGCAACTCATGCTGAACGCCGAGGACATCAAGGCCGGTCGCGCCACCGCCGGGCATTTTCCGGTTTCCTGGTGCCGCACCTTCCAAAAGGGTCGCGTTTTCTACACCTCGCTCGGACACCGCGAGGACATGTGGGATCCGGAATTCACGGACAAATCCGGTCGGAAGAACTCCGCGGAAAACGCGCGCATCTTCCAGCGCCACCTGGTGGGCGGAATCCTCTGGGCCCTCGGCCTCGCTCCGGGTGAAGCGACGCCGCGGTCGCGGTGACCCTTCCGTTTATTTCCTGAACAGCCGTCCGACGAGGTCGCGCACGGCCTCGGGGGGGGACTTCGGCGTGAGCGACGGCTGGTAGTACTGGGCGTCGGCGAGCTTCTTCGAGGGGTAGACAGTGTGGAACTCGAGGTTCAGTTCGATGAGGTAGGTTTTAAAATCCCAGTTCCAGCGGGCGTCGTAGGTCACGATCACCTGCGTGTCATCGGGCATCATGGTGCGTGGTCCGGCCCCGGCTTTCTTGCCCCGGTAGCGAATTTCCGCGGCGATGAATTCGTCGACGCGGTTGTTCTCGTTTAACCGGCGTTCGACGTAAAACCGTTCAAAGCGATCAAGGTCGACCACCTGCCGGCTGCTCACCGAGGAGCAACCGGCGACGAGGCCCGATAGCAGGCCAGCGCAGGCGAGCCGCCGTAACAACACCATGGTCACGGCGCGATCTGTCGCCGGGCCGCGCGCGTTGGCAAGACCGGTGATCAGGTGTTGGCTCCGAAGATCACCGGTGCAGGTAAGACATCAGGAGGTTCTCGAGGTGCTCCTGGCGGCCGGAGCGGGGCTTCGGTTCACCGAGCTGGTTGAGCACCAGCTTCTCCAGCTCGCGGAAGCTCGTGCGGCGCTTCTCGATCGCGCGGCCGTAGCCGTTGTCGTAACTGGCGTAGCGCTCGCGCACGAAGGCCTCGAACTTGCCCTCGGCGAGGATCTGGCGGGCCAGCTTGAAGGCGAGGGCGTAGGCGTCCATGCCGCCGATGTGGGCGTGGAAGAGGTCCGCGGGGTCGATCGAGGTGCGGCGCAGCTTGGCGTCGAAATTGAAGCCGCCCGAGCCGAGTCCACCCGCGCGCAGGATCGAGATCATCGCCAGGGTGAGTTCGCGGACGTCGGTGTTGAACTGGTCGGTGTCCCAGCCGAGCAGGAGGTCGCCGGCGTTGGCGTCGATCGACCCGAGCATGCCGGCGGCCGCGGCCACCTCGATCTCATGCTGGAACGTATGGCCCGCCAGCGTGGCGTGGTTGGTCTCGATGTTGAACTTGAAGTGCCGCTCCAGCCCGAACGTGCGCAGGAACGCGATGCCGCTGGCGACGTCGAAGTCGTACTGGTGCTTGGTGGGCTCCTTCGGTTTCGGCTCGATCAGGAACTGGCCCTTGAAACCGATGGCCTTCGCGTGATCCACCGCCAGGTGCAGGAACGCGGCGAGGTGCTCTTGCTCGCGTTTCAGGTCCGTGTTGAGCAGGGTCTCGTAGCCTTCGCGGCCGCCCCAGAACACATAGTTCTCGCCGCCGAGGCGCTTTGTCACCTCGAGGGCCTTCTTCACTTGCGCCGCCGCGTAGGCGAACACGTGGGCGTCGGGGTTGGTGGCCGCGCCGCACATGTAGCGCGGATTGGAGAAGAGGTTGGCGGTGCCCCAGAGGAGGCGTACGCCGGTGGCCTTCTGCAGATCGCGCGCGTGGTCCACCATCGCGTCGAGCAGGCGGTTCGACTCCCGCAGCGTGCGTCCCTCAGGTGCGATGTCGCGGTCGTGGAAGCAGTAGAAGGGCGCGCGGATCTTCACGAAGAACTCGAAGGCGGCGTCCATGCGCGCCTTGGCGATCGAAAGCGGGTCGCGGCCGGCCTCCCATGGCCGGTTGATCGTGCCGGGGCCGAACGGATCGGAGCCGGTGCCGCGAAAGGCGTGCCAGTAGGCGATCGAGAAGCGCAGGTGCTCGGCCATGCTGCGGCCGTCGATCACCTCGTCGGGGTTGTAATGCCGGAAGGCGAGGGGGTTGTCCGACCCCGGGCCCTCGTGGGCGATGACGGGAATGCGGGGGAAGCGGGCGGAAGCGCGGCGTTTCTTCATAGGATTTGGTGGCGTAAGTTTAGCGCCCACGCCGGCGCGAAGGGTAAAAAAGTTCCATATATTTCTTTTGATATTTAACACTCTGCCGGCTCGCCTCCGGTGATGCCGCGCGTTTCCCCCTGGCCGTCGTCTGCACCCCGTTTTTGTCACCTGATACGTGACAAATCCGGGACCGGGGTTGCGTCGGGTGGTCGGCGCCGCGGTCCGCCATGGTGCGCCGGTGCGGGGGGAGGAGCGGGATGCGCAAGGTCGCGCTGCTGATCGAGACCTCCAACCGCTACGGGCGCGACCTGCTCTACGGGGTGCGCGACTGGATGCAGCAGGGCGACCGCTGGGCGATCCGTTTTACCGAGCAGGCGCGGCTCGCTCCTCTGCCGGGCTGGCTGCCCGAGTGGGAGGGCGACGGTATCATCGCGCGGGTCGATTCCCCGCGCATCGCGGCGGCGCTGCGCCAAACCGGACTGCCGGTCGTCGACGTTAGCGCCGAGCGGGACGCCTCGGAGTTTCCCCGAGTGAGCGTCGACAACGCCGCGGTCGCGCGGCTGGCAGCGGAGCACCTGATTGCACGGGGGTTGCGGCGTTTCGCGTATTTCGGCGATGCGCAGTTCCTCTGGTCCCGCGAACGCGGGCGTGAGTTCCGGCGGCGACTCGCCGAGGATGGGCGTGCCTGCGCGGAGTTCGCCGTCCGGGCGCGCGGCGTTCGACCTGGATCCGACGCGGAGATCCGCGCCATGGCGGACTGGCTGGCGGACCAGCCGCGGCCGCTCGGGGTGTTCGCGTGCTATGACAGCCGGGCGCGCCACGTGCTTGAGGCCTGCCAGCTGCGCGGATGGGCGGTGCCGGATGAGATCGCGGTGCTGGGCGTCGACAACGACGAGGTGCTCTGCGAGCTGAGCACGCCGCCTTTGAGCAGTGTGCAACCGAATGCGCGCCGGACGGGATTCGAGGCGGCGGAGCTTTTGTCCCGCATGATGCGGGGCGAGCGTCCCGGCCGTTTGACGCGTCGGGTTGAACCGGTGCGGGTGGTGGAGCGGCAGTCTACCGATGCGGTGGCGGTGGCCGATTCCAAGGTGGCCGCGGCGGTGAGGTACATCCGAGAGCATGTCGGAGATGGCATCGACGTCGGCGATGTGCTGCGCGCCGTACCGATGTCGCGCACGCTGCTCGAGCGGAAGTTTGAGGCCGCGCTCGGGCGGTCGCCGCACCGGGAGATCCTGCAGCAGCGCATCGCACGGGCGCGCCACCTGCTGGCCGAAAGCGAGGTGTCGATCGCGGTGGTGGCGGAGCTGGCCGGGTTCGGTGACGCCAGCTACCTGAGCGTCGTTTTCCGACGTGAAACGGGCGAGAGTCCGCGCGCCTACCGGATGCGGCAGCGGGCGTCCGCCGGAGCTTGTTAGGTGCGGCGGGGCGGTGGCGCGAAAGGCGTCAGCCTAGTCCAGTCGGCCGGATCCACGTCGTAGGTTTCGCCGAATCCGGCGACCAGCCGCCCGCTTTGCGGCACCAGACGAACGAGTTGGAAATCCGGCAGCGTGAGGGTGAGTTCGAACGCGGCGCCGAAGCGGGCGCGCAGCGCGTTGACCGACACCTGAAACTCATCGTGACCGCTTGGGATGACTTCCGCCGTGCAACGCCAGGTGAGCCGGCGGCGGGCGAGGGGCTGGGTCGTCGTGGACTCGTCCTCCGCGAGCAGCACGGAGGCGCGGCCGGTTTCACGGAGATGGCGCGTGTGGGCGGCGAGACCGCTGACGTGGATGAGAAACGCGCCCCGGGCGTCGAGTGCGGACGCGACCACGGAAGCCTCCGGCTCTCCCGTCGCGGAGGCGGTGGCGAGAAAGACGGTGCGGAAGCATGCGCGGCGATCCGCGATCCACGCCTGCGCGCGGGCGAGTCGCGGATCGGGGGGCGTACCGGCCGACATCAACGGATCAACGTGTTACCGGCCGTGTCATCACCGGATACGGCGGCGGCGCGGGGACGGGGCGAGGATCGGCGACGATCTTCTCTTTCAGCAGCTTGATGGCCGCCTCGAGTTGGGCGTCGCGGCCCTTGAATGTCTCGTGCGGCAGGTTGTCGACCTTGATGTCGGGATCGATGCCGGTTCCCTCGACGACCCAGACGCCTTCAGGTGCGTAGGTGCCGAACTCGGCGGCCGACGCGATGCCCTTGTCGACCAGCGTGTTTGCGCTGCGGAGCCAGACGCCGCCGCCCCACGTGCGTGTGCCGATGAGCGTGCCGAGCCCGAGGCGGCGGACGCCGTTCGCGGCGGCCTCTCCGTCGGAGGCGGTCCATTCGTTGATGAGGACAACGAGGTGGCCGCGGAACGCCCCCTGCATGTTCCAGTAAGGTTCACCGTCGCGCGAGGACCAGTACATCCACGCCTTCCGCATCAGGCGGTTCAGGATCCAGCTGTCGATGTTGCCGCCGCGGTTGTGACGGAGGTCGAGGATGAGCCCGTCGCGGTCGAAGACCGGATAATAGTCGCGGGCCCACTGCGCGATGTCTCCCGTGCCCATCGCCCGGAGGTGCACATAGCCGATCCGGCGGTCGGATTCGCGGTCGACGGTTTCGCGGCGGGACAGCTCCCAATCGTCGTAACGGAGGTTCTGAGCGGCGAGGGGAGCGAGCGGCATGACGACGACGTCGCGGGACGCGCCGTCGGCTGACTTGACCCGCAGAAGCACCTGACGCCCCGCCTTCTGGCGGAGTAACGCGCCGGGGTGCGGCACCTCGAGGGTGGAGACGCCGTTGATGGACTCGATGACGTCGCCCTCGCGCACGCCGAGCCCGGGTTTGGCGAGCGGGCCCAGTGACTTCGGATAGTCAGGGTCGGCGCGGTAGATTCGTGAGATGCGCCAGCCGCCGGCTGCTTCGTCCCGTGTCAACTGTGCTCCGAGCGAGCCGAGCGCGATGTCGTCGGGTCCGTCACGCAAGTCACCGCCACGGACCGCGGTGTGCAGGGCGGAGAGCTCACTCATCATGTAAGCGATAAGGTCGTTGAGCTCGGCGCGGTCGGTGACGCGGTCGACGAGCGGGCGGTGCTTCGCGAGATTGGCGGGCCAATCGACGCCGTGCATCGCCTTGTCGTAAAAGTAGTCGCGGTGCAGGCGCCACGAGTCGGTGAAGATCTGGCGCCAGTTCTCGCGCGGAGAGTAGGAGAAGCGGAGCGCGGAGAGGTCGACGCGGGCCTTGTCGAGCTTCTCGGGAGCCTTCGGACCGGCGTCGAAAACGTCGAGGGCGTCGCCACGGCCGGGCGCCTCGGATTTGTGGATGAGCAGCTTCTTGCGGTCGGCGGAGAGCCGGAAGGCCTTGATGTCGTCGATGACCGTCGAGGTCTCCACGTCCTTGTTGCGGATCTCGACCGCGACGAGCCGGGTGCGCCCGGTGGGTCCGCCGCCGCGGTCGGTGTAGAACAGGTGCTTCTCGGTGACGACAAGCTGGCCGAGATTTCCGGCGGGGACTGGAACTTCCCATTGGCGCGTTTCAATGCCCTCGAAGTCTATCTTCACCACGGCGGGCTTGGCATCCTTGGGTGCGCCGGCCTTAGGGGCGGTTTTCGCGGCGACTGGCGTCGCGTCCTTGGTCTCGGTCGGCTTGTTCTCCGCGTTCGCCGCCTTCGGCTCCTCCTTGGCGGGAATTGGCGACGGGGTCGGAGCGGGCTTATCCGCCTCGGCGGTGTTCAACTCGTCGACCGGGTCGAAGGGCGCGCGACGCTGGTCGGCGGTGAGCGCGATCTGGTAGATCTTGTCGACCTTGTCGAAATACGGCTCGGGTTGCCGATTGCCCCAGGGAGAGCCGACGGTCGACTCGAGGTTTCGCTCGGACGTGAAGTACAACCACTTCCCGTCAGGGCTCCAGGCCGGGTTGGCGCTCGCGGCGCGCGGGCTGGTGACCGCGGTGCTCTTATCGTCTTCGAGGCTGTAAACGAAAACACGGCTGAGGCCGCTGCGGTTGGGTGACATCACGTACGCGAGCCACCGGCTGTCGTGGGACCACTCCAGATCAGCATTGTCGAAGTCGGTGGCGGGCGACTTCGCGACGCGGCGAGCCTGGCCGGTCGCGATCTCATGCACCCACAGCTCCTGGTCGCGTTCCGCGTAGGCGATCCACTTTCCGTCGGGTGAGGTCAGGCCCGACATGCGCAGCGTCGCAGCATCCCGCGTGAGTTGTTTGCGGGGGCCGACGCCGTTGGCCGGCAGTTGCCAGAACTCCACTTCTCCGGACTCGTCGGACAACGCGAGCAGCGACTTGCCGTCGGGCAGGAACGAAGCCTGGCGGTAGCGGACGCCGCTCTGACGCGAGGCTTCGACAAGCCGGCCCGGGCCCGCGGGGGCGACGAAGACCTGGCCACGCACGGTCAGGGCCACGCGGTCGCCGTTCGGGGAAATCGCGTGGCTGCTCAGGTAGTCGAGGGGCTTGTCGACCCACTTCTCGCGGGTCTGGTCGAAATCTGACGCGAGTGTGATCGGTATCACCGCGTTGCGGCCGGAGGCCGGGTCGAGGAGCCACAAGTCGGCGCCGTTCTGGTACACGATCCGACCGCCCTGGCCGGCGGGAAAACGCACGCCGAAATCGGTGTGACGCGTAAGCTGGCGCCGGTCGGATCCGTCGGGAAGCATCGACCAGATGTTCATGTGGCCGTCGAGATCGGTGGCGAAATAGAGCCGGCCGCTCCACCAGATCGGCGACTTGCTGGTGCCGGCGTGATCGGCGGTCAACGGAACAGCCTCGGTGCCGCCGGCCGGGAAGCGCCACAGGTTTTGGGCGGTGCCTCCGACGTAGCGCTTGGCATGGCTGCTCTGGGCGGAGAGGCGGGTGAAGTACAGGTTGCCGGCTTCGTCGTAGGAGCCCTCGTCGGCCTGGGCGAGAGGAACGACCGAACGAGCCAGGTTAGCCGGTGTGATCGCGACGAGCTGGCGGTTGGGCAGCGTGGACTCGGCGAACGTGCTGACGAGCACGCGGCCGTCCGGGGTCCAGCCGCGCACCGCGGCGCTCTCGCCGTCAAACGTGATTCGTTTCGGCAGGCCGCCGGTGAACGGCATGACGTAAGCCTCGACGGGGCCCTCATACTGCGCCGAGAAAGCGATCCATTTGCCGTCTGGGGAGAGGGAGGCGTTCGTTTCCTGTCCGGGGTGCGTGGTGAGCCTTTGGGCAACTCCACCCTGCGCGGAAACGCGCCAAAGATCACCCTCCGCGGTGAACACGACGTTGTCCCCGTGGATGGAGGGGAATCGGTAGTAGCCGGTCGCGGGTTCGGCGGAGGCTCGCCCCGTGGCGAGCAACACCAGCGGCAGCAGCAGCGCGTGAATTCGTGAGAAGGCGTGCGGGAAGGGCATGGGTAGAAGGCGGGAGGGTTCCGACCAGAGAGCATGGCCCTCCGCCGTCCGGCAACCCCGGTCTCAGGCCGGGTGCGCGGCGTCGCCGGTTCAGCCTCCGGCCGTTGCCGTGGGGCAGGCGAAGCCTTCTCTCAGATCCCGATCGCCGCCCGGAGCCGGTCGACCGCGATCAAGGCGGCGCAGGCGCGGTTTTCCACCTCGAGCTTGGCCAGCAGATGCTCGACGTGTGTCGCGACGGTCCTCCGGGCCGCGCCGATGATCAGCGCGATTTCGGGGTTGGTCTTGCCCTGGCTGATCCAAAAAAGCACCTCGGCCTCCCGCGGGGTGAGTCCAAGGGCTATCAGATCCTTCGGACCGGGCTCGGGCCGTTGCTCCTCGATGAAGAGGACGCTGATGTCGGGGGTTCCCTCCCGGTCCTGGAAGCGGCGTAGCCGCAAGGGTGTGAGCTTCAGGGCCTCCTCGCTGGGGAGCATCCCGCGATCATGGGACGGCAGATGCTTGAAGAGCAGCGTCGTGGCCAACTGGGTCTGAAAGAGAATCTGGCCCTTCGCGTTCACCAGCACCAGGGCGCGGTCGAGTGAATTAACGAGCACGCGCTCAAGGTCGCCGCGGACCTCGATCTCCTGTTTCAGCCGGCGGTTCTCCTCGGCCAACTGGCGCTGGAGGATGGTGATTTCCCGGTACACGCGGATCTTCGCGAGAAGTTCGGGCAGCGCGGCGATCTTGTGCATGCAGTCGCTCGCGCCGCAGGCGAAGGCGCGCCGGCGCCTCGCCTCGTCCTCGTCGGCTGTCAGCATGAAGATGGGGAGGGTGCGGCCCGCGGGCAGCGTCCGCAGTCGGCGGCAGGTCTCGAATCCGTCCACCTTCTGCATCGGGTCGTCGAGGAGGACCATCTCGACTTCGCCGTCGGCGACTCGGCGCAGCGCCTCGTCGCCGTCCTCCGTGTCCGTCACGGTGGCGCCGTCGGGCTTGAGCGCCTCGCGCAGGACATCCACGTAGTCGGGTTCGTCGTCCACCGCGAGGATGTTGAAGGGATGTCCTCCGCGCGGAATCCGGGAAGCGGTTTTATCCGTGCCCCGCCGACCGGGGCCGCGGGCCGCTGCAATCGATGGGGCGCTGGGGGAGAACGACAAGGGACGCATCGGCATCCTTTTGTCGAAGCCCGCCGGCGTCAGGTCAACGGTGGTGCCGCTGCTCCCCATCGGTCGAGCGACCGATGGCGCGCGGAGCTCGTGTATCCCTGATCGCGCGACGGAAACGGCCGTCGCGGGCCGATGGCGGGCTCCCGCCGCCTTGTTCCGCCTACACCGGCTTGCCGCGCCGATCCCCGGCCGCGGGCTCCGTCCGAACCGGACGGAGCCGTGTGAACTCAGCGGAACGAACGGTGCAGGAACTTCAGGCCCTTCACCGCGATGTCGTTGCGGCGGGGTTCGATCTTGCGCCAGATGGCGGCGGCGCGGGCGATGACCTTCACGTCGGTGGTGAAAGACTCGATGACGACATCGCCCTTGTAGCCGACGGACCGCAGCGCCTTCACGATCGACGGCCACGCGATGTGGTCGCCACCGGGGGTCCCGCGGTCGCTGCCGCAGGCGTGAAAGTGGCCGAGGAGCTTGCCGGCCTTGCGGATGGCGGCGGCCTGGTCCTTCTCCTCGATGTTCATGTGGAACGTGTCGAGGTGGAGCTTCAGGGCGGGGGAGCCGACCGCCTTGATCAGGCGCAGGCCTTGGTCGCAGGTGTTGAGGAAGTCGGTCTCGAAGCGGTTGAGGGGCTCGACGCAGATGGTGACGCCCTTCTTGGCGGCGTAGGCGGAGAGTACCTTGAGGTTCTTCACGACGAGCGCCCACTCGACCTTCTGCTGGGCGGGTTCGACGGCGTCAGCCTTGCCCACGACGGAGTAGACGGGGCCGATGAGAGACGGGCAACCGAGGATGACGGCCTGGTCGATGAGGGCCTTGCAGTAGGCCATCGCGGCGGCCTGGTCGGCCTTGCTGCCGCGGAAATCGCGTCCCGGTCCCATGCACGCGCACACGCTGCCGATGGCGATGCCGGCCCGGTCGGCCGCGGCCTTGACCTTCGCGGGGTCGATGTGCGACGGGTCCTCGATCGGAATCTCAACGGTGTCGAATCCCCACTTCTTGAAGGTCTTGAAGAGCGAAACGCTCTTCGTGGTGAAGGGCGAGGTGAAGAGAAACGAGTTGATGCCGAAGCGCATGGGACGGTCTGGGAGTTGAGGTTGAGGGTGGGGCGTCGGTCGACGCGACTCGGGCGAAGATGGTGGCGGCGAAACGGAGGGCAAGACCGGCCATGCGCCGCGCGGTACACGCGTGACGCACCCGCTTCAGGCCAGGATGCCGTCGACGACCTTGGCCGGCTCCACGCCAGTGAGGCGCACGTCTAGCCCCTGCGAGCGGTAGCTGAACTTGAGGTGGTCGATGCCGAGGCAGTGCAGCAGGGTCGCGTTGAGATCGTGCAGGTGCACGGGGTCGCGCGTGATGTTGTACGAGAACTCGTCGGTCTCCCCGTAAACGACGCCGCCCTTGATGCCGCCGCCCGCGAGCCAGACGGTGAAGCAGCGCGGGTGGTGGTCGCGGCCGTAGTTGGTGCGCGTGAGGGTGCCCTGGCTGTAGACCGTGCGGCCGAATTCTCCGGCCCAGATCACCAGCGTGTCCTCGAGCAGGCCCCGCTGCTTCAAGTCGGCGACTAGGCCGTAGCAGGCGTGGTCGGTGTCCTGACACTGGATGCGCAGATGCTCCGGCAAGGTGCCGTGCTGGTCCCAGCCACGGTGATTGATCTGCACGACCCGCACGTTTCGCTCGACGAGGCGCCGAGCGAGCAAGCAGCTGGCGGCGAAGGTGCCGGGCTCCTTCACGCCCGGGCCGTACATATCAAGCGTGGATTCGGACTCTCCGCTGATGTCGGTGAGTTCCGGCACGCTGGCTTGCATGCGGAAGGCCATCTCGTACTGCGCGATGCGGGTGAGGGTCTCGGGGTCGCCGTGGCGCTCGTGATTGCGCTGGTTGAGCTTTGCGAGGGCGTCGAGCATCGCGCGGCGGGCGGTGGTGTCCACGCCGGCCGGGTTGTCGAGGAAAAGCACCGGATCGCCCTGCGCGCGCAGCGCGACGCCCGTGTGGCGCGTCGGCAGGAACCCGCTGCTCCACATGCGGGTGAACAACGCCTGGGCGGCCACCTTGGGTGAGAAACGCGGCGTGAGAACCACGAAGGAGGGCAGGTCATTGTTGTCGCTGCCGAGGCCGTACGAGAGCCAGGAGCCGAGGCTCGGACGTCCGGGGATCTCACTGCCGGTCATGAGAAAGGTGCAGGCGGGATCGTGGTTGATCGCGTTGGTGTGCACGCTGCGCACGATCGCGATGTCATCGACGACCTTCGCCGTCCAAGGCAGCAGTTCGCTCACCCAAGCACCGCTTTTGCCGTGCTGCTCGAACTTGAACATCGAGGGCGCCACCGGAAACCGGCTTTGGCCGCTCGTCATGGTGGTGATCCGCTGGCCCTGGCGGATGGAGTCCGGCAGCTCCTGGTCGTAATAGGCCTGCAGGCCGGGTTTGTAGTCGAAGGTGTCGAGCTGCGACGGCCCCCCGTTCATGTGCAGGTAGATGATCCGCTTCGCCCGCGGGGCGAAATGCGGGAAGCCGGCCAGCGGAGGATGCACACGGGCGTCCAGCGGGTTGTTCGGGCGCGCGGCGGAGGCGCGGCCGGCCAGGCAACTGAGCGCGACGCTGCCGAGGGCGAGCCCGGAGCCGCTGAAAAACTGGCGTCGGGTGAGATGGCGCAGGTAGTCGAGGGCGGGATTCATGGCCGGGTCAGTTGCGGTTCACCGTCTCGTCGAGGTTGAGCACCAGGTTGGCGACCATCGTCCACGCCGCGAACTCGGGCGCGGGGATGCGATCGGAGGGCTTGGACTCACCGTTGGTGATCACGCGTCGCGCGGCCTCGGGATCGCGCGAAAACTGTCCGCGGTGGGCCTCCAGCGCCGTGGCAAGAAGCTGCAGCTCGCCGGCGTCGGGATTGCGCGCGGTCGCGCTGCGGAACGCCAGCGCGAGGCGCTCGGCGTCGGTCCGCGTCGGAAGCAGCAGACGCTCGGCGAAGGCGCGGGCGGCCTCGAAGTGCTGGACGTCGTTCATCAGGGCGAGGGCCGGCAAGGGAGTGTTGGAACGCGGGCGAACCATGCAGAAATTCTCCCGGGCCGGCGCGTCGAAGGTGCTCATCGACGGGGCCGGCGCCGTGCGTTTCCAGAAGGTGTAAAGACTGCGGCGGTAGAGCGCGGCGCCCTTGTCCTGCACGTAATTCTTCGTGTTGCTGCCGCCGAAGGCGACCGGTTCCCAGATGTTGACCGGCTGGTACGGCTTGACCGGGGCGCCGCCGATTTCGGGCACGAGCAGTCCGCCGACCGCCAGCGCTTGGTCCCGCAGCACCTCCGCGTCCAGCCGCAGACGCGAGGCGCGCGCCAGCAGTCGGTTCTCCGGATCGCGCTCGAGCATCTCCGGCGTCACCCGGGAATCCTGCCGGTAGGTGCGGGATGTCATGAGCAAGCGGATGAAGGCCTTTGTGTCCCAGCCGAGGCGCATGTATTCCGAGGCAAGCCAGTCGAGCAGTTCCGGATGGGTCGGCGGCTCACCCTGTGCCCCGAAGTCCCCCGGAGTGCGCACGAGCCCGGCGCCGAAGAATTGCTGCCAGAGGCGATTGGCGGCCACCCGTGCGGTGAGGGGATGGGCGGGGTCGACCATCCAGCGGGCCAGATCGAGCCGGTCGGGCCGGTTCCCCCGCGGGTTAAGTGGCGGCAGGAAAGACGGGGTCGCGGGCGACACCTTCTCTCCGGGCTTGTCGTACTGGCCGCGGATCAGCACGTGCGCCGGCAGCGGCTCCGCGAGTTCCCGCGAGATCGGCGACACCGGCAGGGTTTGCTCGTAGTGAATCTGCTCCGCCATCAGGCGCCGCGCGGCGTGCGCCTCCGGTTCCAGATCGGCGCGGAGCGGACCGTAGATGTAGTCCCGGAAAAACTCCTCCAGTTTCCGTTTCTCTTCGTTGACCTGCTGTGTGCCGGAAAGACCGACCAGGAAGTTGATGTCGTGCCGCAGGATGAGCTTGGAGGCGGTTCGCGCTCCTCCCTGCAAGCCGCGGATCCACGCGTCCTTCGAGAGCAGCGGGTCCGCCGATGCATCCGAGGTCATGTGCACCGCGCCCGCGCGATCCCACCACGCCGCGCCGCCCCGCTGGGCGATCCGCAGCCCGGTGTAGGTTTTACCTTCCTTCACGCCGGCGTCGCAGGCGGACAACTCGAGTCGCGCGTAGGTGCCGGGCGCCGGCAACGGTCCCGCGTGAAGGGCGTCCTTCACTTCATCGGCCTCGAACGCGGCCACGTCCCCCCAGATCATTCGGCGGGTCTTTTCCTCGCTGATGAACTCAAGGCTCACGGCCCGCGGCGGCCGCGCGGGATCCCCGTGGTAATGCACGAAGGCCGTGGCCTCGTTGCGCACGGTCAACGTGACGTCGCCCGCGGTGAAGACGAACGGTCTTCCGGTGTCGCCCTCGAGGCGCAACGCGCGGCGACCGCCGGCCAGCGGTACACTGGTTCCCTCCCGCCACTCGCCCGGCGGCGGCGGCGCGAGCACGGTGTCGGGCGTCGGCAGGTCCGAATCCTCGGCGAAGATCACCTCGTAGGTGAGGGGCTCCTTGCCGGCCTTCACCAGTTTGCGGCCGGCGGCCTCCAGTTCCTTCGAGCGGGACCGCAGCCCCGCTTCGAGCCGCGCCGACTCCGCGATCAGGTGGTCGATGTGGCGCTGCTTCGCCTCGTCGGGCGCGATGATGGCGATCGGGGCGGCGATGCGGACGTTACCGTCCCAGCACCGGTCGGCGAGGCCCTTGAAGAATGCGCCAAGCGAGTAGTAGTCCTTGGTGGTAAAGGGGTCGAATTTATGGTCGTGGCACGACGCGCAACTGGCGGTCAATCCGAGCCAGACCGCCGCGGTGGTGTCGACGCGGTCGGCCGTGTTGCGGGCCTCGGCCTCCTCCTCGATCGACCCGCCTTCGGAGGTGGAAAGGATGTTCCGGTTGTAGCCGGTCGCCACGAGTTGATCCACGCGCGGGTTGGGCAGGAGGTCGCCGGCGAGCTGCTCGATGGTGAACTGGTCGAAGGGTAGGTTGCGGTTAAAAGCGTTCACCACCCAGTCGCGGTACGGCCAGATGGTCCGGACGTTGTCGAGATGCAGGCCATGCGTGTCGGCGTAGCGCACCGCGTCCAGCCAGTGACGCGACAGGTTCTCGCCGAAGCGGGGAGAGGCCAGCAACCGGTCGACGAGCCGGGCGTAGGCATCGGGTGAGCGGTCATTAACAAAGGCGTCGACTTCGGCGGGGGTGGGAGGGAGGCCCGTGAGGTCGAGGGTCGCGCGGCGCACGAGCGCCTCGCGGGGAGCATCCGGGGAGAGCGCGAGGTTCCGGGGTGCCAGACGCTCGGCGATGAAACGGTCGATGGGGTGCTCGAGGCCCGGCTTCTCCGCCGGGAGCGCGGGACGCGCGATTGGCTCGAACGACCAATGCCGCTGGTAGGTCGCACCCTGCTCGATCCAGCGCTTGATCACGTCGCGTTGGGCGAACGTGAGCGGCGGTTTGTGCGCGTCGGGCGGCGGCATGACCTCGTCCTCGTGCGGGCTGATGATACGCTGCCAGATCTCGGAGGCCTCGGGGTTTCCCGGCACGATCGCGCGCACGCCCTTGCGTTCGGCATAGGCCGACTCCGGTTCGTCGAGGCGCAGCCCGGCCTTGCGGTGCGCGGCGTCGGTCCCGTGACACGCGAAGCAATTTTGGGACAGGATGGGTCGCACGTGCTCGTTGAACGAAAGCTTTTCGTCCGCGGCATGGGAGTGCGGGAGCGACGTGGCGAGCAGCAGGAGAGCAGCGGAGCGAAGGGGCAGCATGCGGAGGGGGGGCGGCGGGCGAAGGAAAAGTTTACGTCGTCACCGTCCCCGTCAACCCCGCGCGGCACGCGCCGATGGGTTTCGCCACGGAGACACGGAGACAAGGGGGGCCAGCCTGTTTAATGTTAGCGGCGCGGGAGTTTTCCTCCGCCGCGGTGTTCTACCCGAATTCGGGGTGGTAATCTCGTTGACCGAGTCGGCACCGGTTTCAGGCTGCGGGCGCTTTCCCGCCCGACCCCGCAGAGCTAACGCAAAGCGACACCTTTCATGTTCCTCTGGTGCCCTCCCAGACACTTCCTCAATCAGCTCAAAGAGGCGATATTCTCTCATCTGCGCCATCTGAGTGATCTGAGGTCCAACGGGTTTGAACCGCAGATTTCGCAGATGAGCGCAGATATCGGGACCAAGGTCCGGACAGAAACTAGGAGGACCGTGCTTGGCGCTCGATATTTCAGGAATAGGGATAAAGCGGAGCAGTTTAGGTCGGCCGAGAACAGTCCCGACTCCAGGCGCTTGGCTCGAACCGTCCTCGCAGGAGGCGCCGAAGCCAGCCGAGTCGAGTACGCGGGAGTCTTGGGCGACGTGGCTGAGACCAGGAACTATCTTTCGGGAGAACCTCGGTTTCCCCATCTGCGCCATCTGAGTGATCTGAGGTTCCAGGCTGGTGATTCACAGATTACGCAGATGGGCACATATCACTGCGCTGCGGACAGCAAGCCCCCGACGGCGTCCTTCGCGGTTAGACGCGCTGATCCATGATCGAGGAACCCGTGGCGGAAGACGTTGAGATCACCGGAAAAGTCATCGGTGCCGCCTACACTGTGCTCAACACTCTCCGGCCCGGTCTCGACGAAAAACTCTACGAGCGGGCGCTTGTCATCGAGCTGGCTAAACAAGGCCTACGTGTGGAGTCACAGAGCCAGTTTCCGGTGTTCTACGACGGCCTCCATATCGGTACGTTGGTTCCAGATCTCGTCGTTCAGGGGCGGGTCATCGCGGACGCCAAGGTGGTGTCAGACTTCCACGAAAGCCACCTCGCGCAGATGTTGGGTTATCTGAATATCACCGGCTTGCGGACGGCGCTGCTGCTAAACTTTCGGAATGCCAAACTCGGCATCAAGCGGGTCTCCCGGCAATAATGTCTCTGTCCCCCATGCTCTTCACTCCATGAGTTCACCAATTCCATCCGCTTTCTGCAGGTTTCGGCTCTGCTCGGTCCTGCCTCTAGCGATCCTTCTCCCCCTTTCTTGGGCGGGTTTGTTCGCCCAGGAGTGGACGCGGTTCCGCGGACCCAATGGCACCGGGATCGTCGACGTCCGCGGGATTCCGGTGAAGTGGACGGCGGACGACTTCGCGTGGCGGGTAGCGCTGCCCGGCACCGGACACTCCCAGCCCGTCATCTGGGGCGATCGAATTTTTCTCACGACGGCCCGTGACAACGGCCGCGAGCGGCTCCTCCTCTGCCTCGACAAGCGTGACGGGCGGCAGGTCTGGACCAAGTCCTACGAGCTGCCGATGCCGCGTCTCACGAACCGCAATACGAGTTACGCCAACGGCTCCGCGGTTGTCGACGCCGAGCGGGTCATCGCGACCTTCGTCTCGACGGAGTACTTCTGGGTGCGGGCCTTCGCCCACGACGGCCGGCTGCTCTGGGAGCGCGACCTCGGCACCTTCACCTCCCAGCACGGTCACGGCGCCTCGCCGATGATCTACCAGCAGACGGTGATCGTGACGAACGATCAGGACGCCACCAGCTCGGTCGTCGCGCTTGACCTCGCGACGGGCAAGACGGTCTGGGAGACGAAGCGCCGCGCCTCCGACAACGGCACCGCCTACAGCACGCCTTGCGTGAACACGCGCGCCGACGGCACCGACGAACTCCTGCTCACGAGCAAGTCGCACGGCATATCGAGCCTCGACCCGCTGACCGGCCGCCTCAACTGGGAGGCCCCGGTTTACAAGCTGCGCATGGCAGCCTCGCCGGTCGTCGCCGGCGGCGTCGTGATCGGCAGCTGCGGTCAGGCCGGGGGCGCGGGCAACCAGCTCACCGCCGTGCGCCTCGGCGGCCAGGGTGATGTGGGTGCGACGCACGTGGCTTATGTGATTCGGAAGGCCACGCCCTACGTGACCACGCCGCTCTATCGCGACGGCATCCTCTATTGGGTGAGTGACGGCGGGGTGGCCACCGCACTCGAGGCCGAGACGGGCCGCGAGCTATGGTCGGAGCGGCTGCGCGCCGAGTTCTTTGGTTCGCCGGTGATGATCGATCGGCGCATCTACGCGCCGACGGTGAAGGGCGAGATGATCGTGCTGGCGACGGGGGACAAGTTCGAGGAAATCGCGCGCAATCCGATCGGGGAGGGAAGTCACACGACGCCCTGCGTCGACGGCGGGCGGCTCTACGTGCGCACTGTCAACCACCTCGTCTGCATCGCGCCGAAACCATGATCCGGAAACTTGTTCCCCCGCTAGCGTTTATCGTCACCGCGGTGTCCACGGTGTCAGCGGCCGACTGGCCGATGCTGGGCGGACGCCCGGATCGGAACATGGTGGCGGAGGCGGCCACTCTTCCCGACGGCTGGAGTTGGGAAGAGGGCGGCGCCGGGAAAAACATCCGTTGGACGGCCCCCTTGGGGCACGTGACGTACGGCGCGCCGGTGATCAGCGCCGGGCGGGTTTTCATCGGCACCAATCTGCCGGAGGAGGATCGGCGCAAGGGTGGCGTGCTGAAGTGCTTTTCGGAGAAGGACGGTCGTCTGCTTTGGGAGGCGGTCCACGAGAAACTGGGCGACGCCACCGAGGACGACGTCAGCATCGGAGTCTGCTCCACCCCGTGTGTCGAAGGCGACACGGTCTACTACGTCAGCAACCGCGGAGAACTGGTGGCACGTGCGGTGGCCGACGGGACCGAGCGCTGGAAAATCGACTTTCGTGAGACGCTCGGGGTGGCCCCCAACCAGGCTTCCGCCTCCTCGCCCTTGGTCGCGGGCGACCTGATCTTCGTGCTCACCGGCCATGGCGCGAGCCCACGCACCGGGAAAGTCGCCAACCCTGCGGTGCCTAGCTTCGTGGCCGTGGACCGGCGTTCGGGGCGGGTCGTCTGGAAGGACAGCTCGCCGGGCGCTCGCATCCTCACGGGCCAGTGGGGATCGCCGGCCCATGGTTTGGTCAAAGGGGAACCGCAAGTCGTGTTCCCTGGCGGCGACGGCTGGATCTATTCCTTCGAGCCCGCGACGGGAAAGCTGCTCTGGCGCTTCAATTGCAAGGCCCACGAGAAGACGCACCCCGAAGGCGATCCGGAGACGACCTATAATCTCGTCTCAGCTCCCGTGATCGTCGGCGATTCCGTGGTGGTGGCGATCGGGGAGCCCGAAGCTGGGGGGGGACCCGGCGCGTTGCGGCGTATCGACGCCACGGGCCGCGGGGACGTTACCGCCACGGCCGAGCGCTGGCGTCTGGGCGGCGAGGCGTTCAACGACAGCATCTCGACGGTCGCGGTGGCCGACGGCCTCGTCTACGCGACCGATACCGCCGGGTTTCTCAACTGCGTCGATTTCGCGACGGGAGCTCGCGTCTGGGTGCACGACCTGAAGGCCTCGGTCTGGGGATCTCCGCTCGTCTCCGGCAACCGCGTGCTGGTGCAGACGGCGGACGGCGACGTCGTGATTTTTGCCACGGGAAGAGAGAAGAAACAGATCGCCCGGCACGAACCCCTGCCGGATTGCGCGCATGGTACGCCGGTGATCGCCAACGGAATACTCTACCTCACGGGCCAACGCCGGCTCTTCGCGGTGGGCGGAAAGTGAGCCGCCGTGATCGCGGGGACCGATCCCTGCGTCGCGGAGCTTCAAGGCATCCACGGCGCCTTCGCTTTCCCGGAGCGTCTGCTCCAGAAGATCTGGCTGCGCGGTGATTTTGATCGCGCCGCGGCGCGGCTCGCCGACGGACGGGGGCTGCGTATTCTTAACCCGGGCCGGTGGAATCTGCTGGGAGGTCCCGATTTCCGGCAGGCGCGCCTGCGGTTCGGGGCCGGGGCGGACGCACCGGTAGTGACCGGGGATGTGGAGCTTCACCTGCACGCCTCCGACTGGGACTCCCATGGCCACGCGCGTGACAGGGCCTACGACAATGTCGTGCTGCATGTGGTGCTTTTTCCGCCGCCGCCAGGGTCTGTAACCGTTGGGGCCGGTGGAAACCGCATCCCGGTGCTCGCGTTGTTGCCGCTGCTGCACCGAGGGTTGGAGGAGTTCGCCGCCGACGAGGCCGTCGAGCAGCTTGCGGATCGGGTACTCGCGCGTCTGCCGGACGAACTTACCCGCGTGCCGGTGGACGCGCGCCGGTGCCTTTTGGAGGAACACGCGGCGCGGCGCTGGCGGCAGAAAGTCCATTTCGCGGGAGTGCGCCTGCGACGCCTCGGGTGGGAGGCGGCCTGCCATCAGACCGCGCTCGAGATCCTTGGTTACCGCTTCAACCGCGCGCCGATGCTGCGTCTCGCCGCTCTTCATCCGTTGCCCGGGTGGCGCGAGCAGCCGCCCGACCTCGCGGCGCGGGCGGCAAGCGAGTCCGAGGCCTGGAGCCTGCAAGGTGTGCGTCCCGCCAACCGTCCGCTCGTGCGGTTACGCCAATATGCTTCGTGGGTCGCGCGCGTGCCGGCGTGGCCGGACGTGTGGAGAATAATCGCCCGGTCCTTGCCGCGGCCGTGTCCCAAGGAGGGTGGGGGCGCGGCCGCGGTGCGGCGGGCGGAGAATTTCGGCGGTTGGCGCGAGAAGGTGGCGGAGTCGGTTTGCGGCGGCGCGATCCCCGGCACGCGGCTCGATACCCTGATCTGCGACGGGCTCCTGCCCCTCGCCGCCGCTGACGGGTTGGCCGCGGAGGCGATGGAAAAGCGGTGGCGGCATTGGTTTCCCGGTGATCTGCCGCCGTCGCTCCGGCGCGTGCTCGTCGCGGCGGGCGTCTGCGATGGCGCCGCGCATCCGCTTTCGCACGGAGCGGCGCAGGGCGCGCTCGGCTGGCTGATCGAGCGCGGGCAACGCTGACGCCTCGGGGCATCGCGGGTGGGCCGTTTTCAAATGCCCCCTTGCCTCCCGTTTATCACGGGCCAACGGTCTCCGCTTCCCATGAGCAACGTCGTCAAGATCTATGACACCACCCTGCGCGATGGCACGCAAGGTGAGGGCATCAGCTTCTCCGTGACCGACAAGTTGCTCATTGCGGAGCGGCTCGACCAGTTCGGGGTCGATTACATCGAGGGTGGCTTTCCCGGCTCGAATCCGCGTGACATCACTTTCTTCCAAGAGGCGCGGAAGCTGAAGCTGCGCCACGCGCGCCTGGCCGCCTTCGGTTCCACGCGCCGTGCGGGCGTGAAGGCTTCGGAGGACCCGCAGCTGCGCACGCTCCTCGACAGCGGGATGCCCGTGATGACGATCGTCGGGAAAACGTGGAACCTCCACGTGACCGAGATCCTGCGGACCACGCTCGAGGAGAACCTCGCGATGATCGAGGACTCGGCCCGCTTTCTCGTCGCCGAGGGGCGCGAGGTGATCCACGACGCCGAGCACTTCTTCGACGGCTTCAAGACCGATCCGGATTACGCGCTGCGCACGCTCGCGGCGGCGGTGCGCGGCGGCGCGTCGAATCTCACGCTGTGCGACACCAACGGCGGCACGCTGGTGGATGAGTTCAAGGAGATCGTCGCCCGCGTGGTGAAGGAATTCGGCGCCGACAAGGTCGGCGTGCATTGCCACAACGACAGCGGTCTCGGTGTCGCGCTCTCGCTCGCGGGGGTGGCCGCGGGTGCGACGCTCGTGCAGGGCACCGTCAACGGCTACGGTGAACGGGTCGGCAATGCCAACATGACGACCATCCTGCCGAATATCGTGCTGAAGATGGGCCGCACCGCCCGGTGCGCGGGCAACCTCGCCCAGTTGCGCGACCTTTCCCTTTTCTTCGACGAGCTCGCGAACCTCCGGCCCGACCCGAAGGCGCCGTTTGTCGGTCAGTCGGCCTTCGCCCACAAGGGCGGCCTGCACGCCAACGCCGCCCAGAAGGTGGCGCGGAGCTACGAGCACATCGATCCCGCCCTCGTCGGCAACCGCACCCGCGTGCTGGTGTCCGACATGGCCGGCCGCAGCAGCCTCGCCCTCAAGGCGCGCGAGCTCGGCATCGAGCTCGACGAGAAGCGCCCCGAGATGAAGGCGCTGATCGAGGAACTGAAGGAGCGCGAATTCCGCGGCTACGAGTACGAGGCGGCCGACGCCTCCTTCCGGCTGCTGGTCGCGCGGCACCTTCGCCAGCGCCGTTCCTTCTTCGAGGTCGAGAGCTACCGGGTGATCATCGAGCGGCACGGGGGAGAGCTCTGGGCCGAGGCGACGGTGAAACTCCGCGTCAACGGTGAGACCGTGCACACGGTGGCCGAGGACATCGGCCCGGTCGGCGCGCTCGACAAGGCGCTGCGGCTGGCGCTGGAAAAGACTTATCCGTCGCTGCGTGAGGTCGGCCTGCGGGACTACAAGGTTCGCATCCTCGAGGGTAGCGACGGCGCCGGCGCTCGCACCCGCGTGCTCATCGAGAGTGGCGACGGCTCCCGCATCTGGGGCACGGTCGGGGTGAGTGACAACATCATCGACGCCAGCTGGGAAGCCCTGCGGGAGTCGGTCGAGTACAAGCTGTCGCTCGGTTGATCCGTTCGGCGAGCTTGCCGGAGGCTTGGGGCGGCCTAGTTTCGGCGCGAGCTACCCCTCCCATGAAGGAATTCAACGTCTCCCGCCGTCGTTTCATGCAGCGCTGCGCCGCTTTCGCCGCAGTCTCCGGTGTGCCGGTCTGGTTCGCCGAGCGCCAGCTGGTCGCCGCGGAGTCCGGGCGCCGCCGCCGGCTCTCGCCGAACGACCGGCCCGGCATCGCGCTGGTGGGAGCGGGCGGGCAGGGCACCAACGATGCGCGCAACGCCGCCAACTGGGGCGACGTGCGCGTCGTGTGCGACGTCGACCGCAAGCGCGCTGCGACCGCCATCGATAAGCTCACCGTGGAGGGGCGTAAGCCCGAGGATTGCGCCGACTTCCGCCGCGTGCTCGCGCGGGACGACATCGACGTGGTGATCAATGGCACGCCTGATCACTGGCACACGCTGGTCAATCTCGGCTGCGCGCGGGCCGGAAAGGATGTCTACGCCGAGAAGCCGCTCACGCTCACAATCGACGAGGGGCGGCGGCTGGTGGCCGCGGTACGGAAGTCGGGCATCGTGCTGCAGACGGGCACCCAGCAGCGCAGCTCGCAGCGCTTCCGGCTCGCCTGCGAACTGGTGCGGAACCAACGCATCGGGAAATTGCGCGAGGCCAACGTATGGCTACCCGCGGGGCTGCGCGAGGGGCCTTTCAAAACCGCCGCGGTGCCAGAGGAGCTAAATTGGGACTTCTGGCAGGGTCCCGCCTCCGCTCACGAGTACGTCCCGGAGCGCTGCCACCGCACTTTCCGATTCTGGTATGAGTACTCGGGCGGGACGATGACCGACTGGGGCGCGCACCACAACGACATCGCCTACTGGGCGATCGGCCTGCTCGCGCCGCGCACCGTGAGCTCGCGGGTCCTGGCGGAGCCGGTCATCGGCGGCTACACCACGTTCAGTGAGTACGAGGTGAACTACACGTACGACAACGGCGTGCGGCTCAACATCCGCACCACGCGCGACGACTCGATCTACGGCGCCAAGGTCAACGCCGACGGCCAGCGCAACGGTATCCGCTTCGAGGGTGAGAACGGCTGGATCTGGGTGAATCGCGACCAGATCAAGGCCAGTGACCCGGAGATCCTGAAAACTCCGCTGCCCGACGGGGCCGTGCGCTTGTACGAGAGCAAGAACCACACGGAGAACTTCTTCGACTGCGTGCGCTCGAGGCAGGCGCCGGTTTGCGACGTGGAGACCGGCCACCGCAGCGCGACGATGTGCCATCTCGGTGCCATCTCGATGCGCACGGGGCGCACCCTGACGTGGGACGCGCAGGCCGAACAGTTCACCGGCGCGTTCGCCGCCGAGGGCAATGCGTTCGTCGCGCGGGAACTCCGCGCGCCGTACGACTACTCCTTCGTCGCCTGACGCCGCCCGGGGTGGCGCTCAGTCGAGGCCCAGCGCCTCGGCGGCGAGCCCGTGCCGGAGATTGCAGAGCGAGTGGCGCACCGCGCCGGCTCCGGCGTGCTCGAGCAGCGCCACGACCGTCGCGAGCGCGGCGGGAAAGACGTCCGCGCGGGCGGCGGGCAGGCCCGGCAGCGCGCGGCGCCCCGCGATCGTCAGGCCGGCGGTTTCCGCCCGGAGCTCCCGGAGGCGCCCCAGCGTTATCACCGGGCTGCTGGAATCGAAGTCGTGTCCTTCGCGGTGAGCGAGGATGGCGCGTGCGGTCGAGATCGTGCCACCGGTGCCGATGAAGGCGCCCGTCCGCGCCGAGGTGAAATCAAAGCCGGAGGCCGCGAGGCTTGCCCGGGTGTGGGCCTCGATGGCTGCCAGCGCCGAGGGCGGGACCGGCACGGCGGGATCGGGCACGAAACGTTCGGTGAGACGCACGCAGCCGAGCGGCAGGCTCACCTTGTGGCGGATCGACCGGCCGGCGAACGCGACGCACTCCAGACTGCCGCCGCCGAGGTCGCACAGGATGAAATCGCGCAGTCCGCTCAGGCCGGGATCGCAGAGCAGGCCGCGGCCGATCAGGGCGGCTTCCTCGTCGCCGCTCAGGATGCGCAGAGTGACACCGGTCGCGGTGCGCACGCGCTGCCGGAAATCTTCGCGGTTGGCGGCGTCGCGCACCGCGCTGGTCGCGACGATGACGGGGTTCGCGACACCCAAGGCACCCGACTCCGCCACCAGTTGCTGGATGGCCGCGAGGGCTGCCTCGATGCCCGACTCCGACAGGCGCGGGTTTTCGCGGCTGATCCCCGCACCGATCCGCGCGTCGAGTGTTCGCGCGCGCAGGGTCTCGAGGCTACCGTTCGCCCCGCGTCGGGCGACGAGCACCTTGATCGAGTTGCTGCCGACGTCGATGACGGCGACAGGGGCGGATGGCTCGAGCGCCATGTCAGAGGGTGAAGTCGGCGGGTGCGATCAGCAGCACGAACTCCCCGCGCAGGCTGGTCTTGGCGAGGCGCGCCTGCACGTCGGCGGCGGGGCCGGTCAGGAACGTCTCGTGGAGCTTGGTGATTTCCTTGGCCACGCAGATGACACGTCCGGGCCCTAGGCCCACGACGATCTCGTCGACCGCCTTGTCGATGCGATGGCAGCTCTCGAACAGGGCGATCGTGTAGGGAAAGTCGCGGTGCCGTTCGAAAAAGGCGACCCGTGCGGCGCTTTTGGGGGGCAGGAAGCCGGCGTAGAGGAATCCGTTGGTCGGCAGGCCGCTGGCGCTGAGGGCGGCGACGACGGCGCTGGCGCCGGGCACGGGTACGACGGGCAGACCGCGGCGCCGGCAGGCGCGCACCACGCGGAATCCCGGGTCGCTGATCGCGGGAGTGCCAGCGTCGCTCACGACGGCAACCGACTTTCCCGCGGTGAGCAGGTCGGCGAGCCTTTCGGCCGCCTCGGTCTCGTTGTGCTCGTGGTACGCGAAAAGGTCCCGGCTGAGGCCCAGCCGGGAGAGCAGGGCGCCGGTCGTTCGGGTGTCCTCGCACGCGATAAGATCAACGGCGCCGAGGATCGCGCGGGACCGGTCCGTGAGATCGGCGAGGTTGCCGATCGGGGTGGCGACCACGTACAGGTGGCCGGGCTGCGGGGTGAGGGAGGAGTTCTCCAAGGCAGGCCGGAGGCCGGCGGTTCCGGCGGTGGGATCAGCGCCCGCTGGGCTGGCCCATGCCGGGGATCTGGCCTTCCCAGCCGGCGGGCCGGCTCCAGGGAATCGAAGTCTGCTTGGGACTGTTGGTGCTGCAGCCCGTGGCGAGCAGGCCGAGCGCGGTGGCGACGGCGGCGAGGAGGATGCGGCGGAGGGAGCTCATGGTCGTTTCAACGTATAAGGACGGCGGAATCGCCCTTCTGCAAGACACCGCGAAGGGACTCGGGTTGCACCTGGGCGACGGAAAATTGGGTGCGGACGTCGCTGATGACGGCGGTGGCAACCACAATGTTGCCCTGGCTGATATTCAGCCGGTGGCCCAATTGGGCGCCACGGGCGGAACCGAAGTTCACGACCACGAAGGAGCTTTGCGGGCCGACGCTGAGCACGGTGGAGCGGCCGGCGCGGTTGGTGAACACGGCGGTGGATGCGCCGGCGGCGGTGGGCAGGGCGGCGCCGTTCCGCGCGGAGGCCAGCTGGCGCTCGAGCTCGGCGATGGTGTTCCGGTACGCCTGCACGGCCTCGGGCGAGGCGTTGGCGCGGCGGCTCTCGTCGAGGTCGCGGCGGAGCGCGGTGATCTCTTCGCCGAGCGACTTGGCGGTCGACTCGTAGACGGCGAGCACGGTCCGCGTGTCGGCCAGGTTGCGCTCGAGATCGGCGCCGCGGTTCTCGGCGGCGGAAAGCCGTTCGCGCGTGCGCGCGAGTTCGATCTCGGACGCAGCGGCGCGGGCGACGGCGGAATCGGCGCGGGCGCGGGTTTCCTCTCCCTCGCGTTTCGCCGTCGCGAGGTCGGAGCCCAGTTGCGCGCCGCGGCGCTCCGACTCGGCCAGCCTGGCTTCCAGCACCCGTTTGGAATCACCGATCCGGAGGTAAAGCGCGCCGGAAAGGACCGTGCCGGCGAGGGCGACGAGGCAAAGGATCAAGGGCAGCCGGTGCATGGTCCGTGGGGACCGACGCTTCGCCCGCCCCGGGGGTTACGCCAGCCGAAACGTGGACGCGAGGACGCGGGCGCGGGCGCGCTTGCGCACGCCGGAGCCGCGGTTGGCGGCGAGTCGCTCCAGGATCTTGAAGGCGGCTTCGGCGCGATCCGGCGCTCCCGCGCGTGCGGCGAGTTCCTCGGCGGTCAACGGCGCGCCACCGGCGGCGCGCAGCGCATCCATGAGCCTCAGCTTGAGGGCGATGACCGCCCCGGCCGCCTTCTTGCCGGCCTCGACACCCGGTTGGTGGTAGGCGTTGATGCCGATGAGGGAGGCGTAGAACCCGGTGACGCGCTCGTAGAGGGCGATCAACATGCCGAGGGAACGCGGCGAGACGTCGGGCAGCGTGAGCGTGATGGAGGCCCGGCCCTTCTCGCTGAGCGCATCGCGCGTCCCCAGCAGGAAGCCTTGCAGGTAATCCCCCGAGGTGACGCCCGGCTCGACCTCGAGCGAGGTCTTGGCGTCGCGGTCTTTGAGCACCTCGATGAACGTAACGAAGAAATTGTTCACGCCCTCGCGGAGCTGCTGAACGTACGCGTGCTGGTCGGTGGAGCCTTTGTTGCCGTAGACGGAGATGCCCTGGTTCACCACACGGCCCTCAAGATCAAACTCCTTGCCCAACGATTCCATCACGAGCTGCTGCAGATAGCGGGAGAAGAGCAGCAGGCGGTCCTTGTAGGGCAGTACGACCATATCTCGTGCTCCTCTGCCCTCGGTGGCTGCGTACCACGCGAGCGCCATGAGCGCGGCCGGGTTGCGGGCGGTCTCGGGAATCCGCGTGAGTTCGTCCATCGCCGCGGCGCCCTCGAGCATTGCATCGATGTCGATGCCCTGCAGGGCCGCGGGGAGCAGGCCGACGGCGCTCAACTCACTGGTGCGCCCTCCGACCCAGTCCCACATCGCGAAGCGCGCGAGCCAGCCTTCGCGCTCCGCCGTCTGGTCAAGCTTCGAGCCGGCGCCGGTGACGGCCACGAAGTGCCTCGCGGGATCGAGACCCGCGGCGCGGAACGCGGCGATCGTTTCCAGCATGCCGTTGCGGGTCTCGGCGGTGCCGCCGGACTTGGAAATGACCAGCACGAGCGTGCGGGCAAGACGTCCGCGAAGCGCGGCGAAAACGGCGTCGAACCCGTCGGGGTCGGTATTGTCGAGGAACCAGATTGCGAGTTTGTCCCTTCGGGCGCGGCCGAGCGCCTGGGCGACGAGCTGCGGACCGAGCGCGGAGCCGCCGATGCCGATGACAAGCAGATCACGAAAGCGCCCCTTCCGGCCGGCGATCTCGCCGGTATGGACGCGGGCGGTGAACGCCTTCAGGGAGGCGAGGGTCGTGGTTATCTCCCCGGTGATGGCCGGGCTGGGTGCGAGTTGCGGCGCGCGGAGCCAGTAGTGGCCGACCATCCGCCCTTCGTCGGGATTCGCGATCGATCCACCCTCGAGTGACCGCATGGCCGCGAACGCCGCCTGCATCCTCGGCTCCATGCCGGGGAGGAAGTCATCGTCGAACGGCAGCCGCGAAAGGTCGAGGGAGACACCGACCTCCGGATAGTGATGAAAATGCTGTTGGAAGCGGGACCAGGTCATCGTGGCTGGCGGGTGAGCGCTGAGTTGGAGGAGGGTGGGTCGGTCAGTGCAAACGGACTATCGGGGGACGCCTGCGTTACAGGCGCTCGCGGAACCTAAAGCTAGCGCCGGCTGCCGGGCCGGCAGGCGGGTCAAAACAGGTTCTTGTCGGTGACGGCACCCTCGGAGGCGCTGGTCACGGTGCGGGCGTACTTGGCAAGCACGCCGCGGGTCTCGCGGGGCGCGCGGGGCTTCCAAGCCTTGAGGCGCGCTTTCAACTCGCGGGCGGGGATTCCAAGCGTGAGCTCGTTGCGCACCGCGTCGATCGTGATGGGGTCACCATTGCGGATGACGCCGATCGGACCGCCTATGGCGGCCTCGGGGGTGATGTGGCCGACGACGAAACCGTGGCTGCCACCTGAGAAGCGACCGTCGGTGATGAGGGCGACCTCCTTGCCGAGGCCACGCCCCATGATGGCACTGGTGGGGCTGAGCATCTCGCGCATACCGGGACCGCCGACCGGACCCTCGTTGCGGATGACGATCACGTGGCCGGACTTAACGCGTCCGGCGAGAATCGCGTCGAGCGCCTTCTCCTCGCTTTCGAACACGAGCGCCTTGCCGGTGAATGATAGTCCTTCCTTGCCGCTGATCTTCGCCACCGCGCCGTCCGGGGCCAGGTTGCCGTAAAGCACGCGCAGGTGGCTGTCGGGTTTGACGGGATTGGAGATGGGGCGGACGACGTCCTGGTCGGCGGGGTAGGGGCGGACGTCCCGCAGGTTCTCCGCGACGGTGCGGCCGGTCACGGTCAGGCAGTCGCCGTGGAGCAGACCGGCGTCGAGCAGCATCTTCATCATCGGGGGAAGTCCGCCGATGCGCGTGAGGTGGACCATGCCGTACTTGCCGGAAGGCTTGAGGTCGCCGAGCACCGGCACCCGCTTGCCGATGCGCGTGAAATCGTCGATCGACAGCCTCACCCCGCAGCAGTGGGCGATCGCGAGCAAATGGAGGACGGCGTTGGTGGAGCCGCCGAGCGCGATGGTCACGGTGATGGCGTTCTCGAACGCCTTCCGCGTCATGATGTCGCGCGGTTTCAGGTCGGCCTTGAGCAGCGCGAGGGTGGCTTCGCCGGCGCGGCGGCAGTCCTCGCGTTTCTCGGCGCCGATCGCGATCTGGTTGGAACTGTTGGGCAGACTCATGCCCAGCGCCTCGATGGCGGAGGCCATCGTGTTGGCGGTGTACATGCCACCGCAGGAACCGGGGCCCGGGATGGAGCAGGACTCGATCTTGCGGAGGCCGGCGTCGTCGACCTTGCCTGCGGCGTGCTGGCCGATCGCCTCGTAGACGGAAACGATGTCACATTCCTTCTTCGTGTCCGGATGGATTCCGGGCAGGATGGTCCCGCCGTAGACGAACACGCCCGGGCGGTTGAGCCGGGCCATCGCCATGATGCAGCCCGGCATGTTCTTGTCGCAGCCGCCGATCGTGACGAGGCCGTCGAAACCCTCGGCGCCCGCGACCGCTTCGATCGAGTCGGCGATGATCTCGCGGGAGACGAGCGAGTAGCGCATGCCCGGCGTGCCCATGCTGATGCCGTCGGAGACGGTGATGGTGCCGAAGATCACGCCCTTACCGCCGGCGGCGTTGGTGCCGGCCTCGGCCTCCACCGCCAGTTTGTCGATGTGCATGTTGCACGGCGTGACCATGCTCCAGAGCGAGGCGATGCCGACCACCGGCTTCTTGAAGTCCGCGTCGGTGAAGCCGACAGGGCGTAGCATCGAGCGCGCGCCGGCGCGGCTGGGACCGTCGACGACGACGGAGGAGTGTCTGCGGGTGTGGTCGGGAGCGGAGCTCATGGAGTAAAGGTGCGTGAAGGGACCAAAGGGGAGCGGCACCGGCAAGAGCGGATGCGGCGAAGGCGTCGCTCAAAATTGGTGTTTACTTGGCGCGTCTCTTTTCCCCAACCTCCCGCTCCTTTTTTCACGGGCCAGTAGCTCAGTTGATAGAGCGCATCGTTCGCAACGATGAGGTCGTCGGTTTGATCCCGATCTGGTCCACCAGTTTTATCCCGCGGAGCGGCCGGGCGAGGTGCTGAGGGCGTGAAAGACCAAGGGGCTCAGGGACCAAGTCACTGAGGAACGGAGTGCGGTCCCCCGGCTCAGCGTCGGGCGACGGCGAAGCGGACGGTCTGGCGGCCGGAGAGGCCGGTGAGATCAGCGGTTCCGCGCGGATCGGCGGTGAGCTTGCGGCCGGCCGCGGTGGCTCCGGTGACGGTCCAGCCTTCCGGCACACGGGCGCGCAACAGGGTGCGGGCGGGCGTCTGGCGGGAAGGCAGATCGACGGTCGCGATGACCTCACCGGCGGAGAGGCGCGATTCCAAGGTCGCACCCACTTCGCCCCAGGCGGTGGGCGTGCGTTCCACGCGGATCGTTTTGCCGTCCTCCAGCCAACGCCGCGACGTGCCGAACATCAGGCGGAGTGTTTCGGGCCGGCCATCGTCGTCGAGGTCCCACTCCTGCACGAGCAGCTGGCGCACCATGGAGAGCACGTGGGCGCTGGCGGCGCTGTTGGGCGGGCAGTAGAAGAAGCGGCCTTCGGCGTCCACGGGGCGCAACGTGCAGCCTTCGCCGCCGACGAAGGTGTTGCGGGTGAGCCCCTGCGCGAGCGTGCCGTACAGGCTCAGCAGCGCCCGTTCGGGCTCGTCGCGGCGCAGCGCGTCGAGCGTGTAGCGCGTTCCGTAAAGCGGGTTCACCCGCTCGGGGCCCGTCCAGAAATTGAAGGTGTCACCGCCGGATCGCACCATGCCGAGAAAGATGCCTCCGTGGCGTTCCTGGTAATGGGGTATCCAATTTTCGGCGTCGCCACCTGTCGGAAAGATGCCGCTGCCGATCGTGTAGCCGATGATGATGTTCCAGTAGGACCCGATTCGCGAATGCAGGATCGGGCTGTGGACCGGTTCGCCCCCGTCGAGGGCGATCGGCACGAAGGGTGGTTCCGTGGTGCGGGATACCGCCCGCTCCACGGCTTGCAGGACGACGGAGCGGAAGGCCGCGGCCTCCGCGGAGTAGCGTCTTCCGAGTTCGGAGTCGCCGAAGACGCTCTGCAGCGCGCCGAAATCGTGCATCGCGCGCCACGCCCGCGCGTTGACGTTCAAGCTCTGCACCGGGGTGTGGATGTCGCCGCAATACTGCTCCTTGGGAAACAGGCCGCCCGGGCCCGTGCGGCCGTCCAGAAAGCGCGCGATCTCCTTTTCCCAGCGCGGGCGAAGTTCCGCGAGGGCCGCCGTGTCGCGGGTTTGCCAGACGTAGCGAGCCAGGTTGCCGAGCTTGAAGGAGGCCTGTTGCAACTCGAGGTTGCGGCGGGTGAAGTCAAACAGCGGCTCGAGGAGACGGCGTGCCTCCGCCGCATAACCCCACGAGAGCAGCGCCATCACGGCGTCGCTGCCCTCGGCCGAATAGATCTGGTCGTATTGGTTGCCGGTGCTGTAGCGCAGCTGGCCGTGGTTGATCAGCTGGAAGTTCTGCACGATGGCGTTGCGCCAGGCGTGGTTGACGCGCGGCTCCGGCACCTCGACCCGCGCGGCGCGGTCGACCAGCGCCTTCCAGGTCGCGACACACGCCGCGCGTTGGGCGGCGTAGGCGGCGGGGCCGACGGCCAGCTCGGCGGTGGCCGCGAGCGGCGTCGTGGGGACCGCGAGTGTAGCCGCGGTGCCTTCGCGGATGCGCGCCACCATCCGTCCGCGCTCCCGCTTCCATGAGGCGTCGAACAACGCGACGACGCGCCCGGCGTCATCCAGGATGCGCCCGTTTTCAAAACGGGCGCCGGGAGCGTCGAGATCTACGCTCAGGAATCCGTTGGTTCCCTGGGCCAGATCGAAACGAACAAAAACCACGCAATGTTCCGCGAGTCCCGGCGTGGTGGCGGCGAACGCCTCGAGCCGGTAGATCTCCGGGGCGGGTCGCCGGGTGGTAGGCGCCAGCGGCACCATTCCCTCGGCCTGGACCGGGGAGCGGTGCGCGTAGCGGATCTCCGCGATCGGCAGCCAGCCCTCGGCCAACACCGGTTCCGTGACGCGGTCGCGCAAACCGCCGAAGGCGAACTCATCGGGACCGACGCGAAAGCGCACGGGCACGCCGACCTCGTTCCAGCTTCTGCTTCCGCCGCGCAAGTTCAGTCCGCTTCCGTCCGAAATCAGTCGCGCCTTGGGCCGCGCGCCGGGATCCCCGCCCCGGCGAAACTCGACCGGGCCGGACGGAATCTCGCCCGGAGGGCAGAGGATGATCGGGTAGTGACGGAAGTCCGCGTTGACGTAACGCGGGGGGGGCAGCAGCGGGGCGAGAAACTCGTAGCTGGGGCCGTTCGGTTGGGCGAGGGCGGCCTCGCCCCAGAGATCGCGGGTGGAGGTGATCGCCTCCTCCAGCGGCGGGATCGCCGGAGCGGCGGAAAGCTGGGCCGCGAGGGCGAGGATGAAGGCGCCGGCGTGCCGGAATGGTTGCATGGTCAGAAGGTCCCCCGGAGGCCGAAGATCCACAACGCGCCGTAGCGATCGCTTTGGCGGAACCGCGCGCGGTCCGGCGTCTGCGGACCGCGGCGCTCGAAGTCCTCGGGTTCATCCGTGAGGTTGCGGATGTTGCCGAAGACGCTGACGCGGCGCGTGACGTTGAACTCGGCGTTCACATCGAGGAGCCGGCGGGGCGTGGCGTACGTGAACGTGCCGGGCCCCACGCTGAGCCCGTTGATCTGGGCTAGCTTGCGTTCGCTCTGCATCGTCCAGTTGGCGCGAAGGTTGAAACGCGGGCGGCTCAGCACCAGTCCAACGCTGGCGGTGCGCGGGATGAGGCCGGAGAAATTGTCGGCCTCGGCGCCGGATATGCGCTGGGTGGCGCCGCTCGCGATCACCTGCACCCCGCGCGCCCAGGCGGGAAGGAACGTGAGCGCCTGCCGGTACTGGAAGTCGAGGCCCTGGATATGGACCGCCCCGGGCACGTTGTACTGCGTGGCGACGTCGAACCGGCCGTACTCCGCGGCGGTGATGCCGTGGACGGCGAGGAACTCGGGCGTGGCGGGAAACACCGTGCTGCCGAAGAAATTCTCGAATTGCCGGCGGAACGCGCCCACCGACACGAGGCCGACACCCTCGAAGTAGTGTTCGAGCGCGACTTTGCCGGTGCGGGCGCTCCAGACCTTGATCGCGGTGTTGCTCACCACGATGCGGTTGGAAGGCGAGGGCGCCGCGTCGAGGTCGGGGAGAGTGATCCCGCCCGCGTACTGGTTATAGTTCGGCCGGCCCACGCTGTGGTAGTAGGCCGCGCGCAGGAGCGTGTTTGCCCGCAGATTCCAGGTCGCGTTGAGGCTGGGGAACCACCGGAGGTACTCCTTTTCCACCCGGGATCCGCGCTCGAGATAGGTGCGCCGCGAGATTTCCAGCGCGGTGCCGGGCAGCTGGAGCGGCTGGCCGTTGGCGCCGCGGAGCACGCGGCCGGAGGCGTCGCGCTGGTAGTTGCGCGTGAGGTCCTCCAGCGGTCCTTCGGCCTCGATGTTGGTCTGCTCGGCCCGCAGACCGCCGACGAGCTTCAGCCGGTTGCGGAAGAGTGTGGCGTCGGCGCGTAGGTAGGCGGACGAAGTCGTCTCCCGCGCGAATTTCGAAAGGCCGAGCGTGGACCGGTAGTGGTTGTTCTCGTTGGAGGTGAACCACGCGGGACGTGTCGCGAGCAGTTCGAGTAGCTTGGCGTTGGAGGGACGCTGCGTCGCCGGGAAGCCGAAGACCCCCGGGCGGCGGGAAAACACCTCGTCCAGGATTGGCGCCGCGTTGTCGTCGGCGGTACCCGCGCGTCCGTCGGCGCCGACGAAGTTCTGGACCATGCTCCCGCCGATGCGGTCGCGCCAGTTCTGCCGCAGGTCGAGCCCCGCCTTCAGCGTCACAGGCGCGGGCCACGCGAAATCACGGGCGGCGAAAGCGTACGCGCTGCGTTTCCCGTCCCGGGTGATGTCGTCGAAACCGCGGCCGTGGATCGCGTTGCCCGAACCGCTGACGATCGAGTAGTTGGCGAGAGTGTGGGGGTCCACCGCCGCTCCGGCCGCATCGGTGACGAGAATCCGGCCGGGTTGCTCGAACCCGATGTCCTCGAACGCGATCGTGACGCCCGTGCGCTGCACGGTCATGCCCCCGAAGTAGCCGCGCGAGTAGTTGCTGGACACGCTCCGGGCGCGGGAGTCGCCGAGTCCGAGCTCGGTCTTCCATACCGGACCGGCATGCCGGTGGATGAAGCCCACGCTGAGGTTGCGGGAGTCCTGATCACGGTCGGCGTTGGCCTGGGTGAGGGTGCCGGCTCCGGCGGCCCCGCGGGTGAAGACCGGTCCGAAGCTTCCCGGCAGAACCCGTGTGATGGAGTATGTCAGGTCGCGGCTGCTGTAGTCGCCGTTGAACGCGGTCGTTTGGACCGAGAGCGAGACCCGGTCGTGACGCCCGAGCTTCCAGTCGAGGGTGGCGCCCGCGGACTTGCGTTTGGTGAGGCGGGGGAAGTCGCGCACCAGAAAGTCGGTGAGGTACGGCTGGTCGGGCGTGGTGTTGGGGAGGGTGCCGCCGTTGGTCGCGGCCGCGGCGCCGCGCCAGGTCGTCTGAATGAACGTCGAAGGCTGGTATTGGGTCGACCCGCCGCCCGAGAGGGTGAACCCGAAGCGCTCGTTGACCGGCTTCACGTAGGAAAACTCGAAGCCCGGCTGCACCTTCGGCATGGTTCCCCGGCCCGGTCCCGGTGTGCGGGCGAGGCTGCGGTCGCCGTCGCGCAGGAGCAGGTACGTGCTCACATTGAGCGCCGGGCGCGCGCGATCGAAGGCGGAACGCACGACCATGTTGATGGTGCCGGCCAGAGCGCTGCCCGGGGAATCGGGGGTGGGGGAGAACCGCACCTCGATGCGCGACAGGTTGTTGGTCGCGACGTTCGTCATCTGGATATTGCGGGCGGTGTTGGCCTGCGCGCTTGCCTGCTCGAAGCCGTTGACCGTGACAGGTGTGTAGTCGGCGGGAACGCCGTTCAGTTGGATGTTCATCGCCTCGCCGCCCACCCACGCCACCTGCACGCCCGGGACGGACTTCAGCAGCTCCCCCACCGAGCCGTCGGCGGTCGTGCCGAATTCATCCGCCGCGAGCACCTTGCGCATGTCGGCGGCGAAGCGCTGGTCGTTCACCGCGATCGCCGCGCCGTCCATTTCGCGCGACGTCGCGACGACAAAGCGGTCGAGTTTCACCGTGGCGGCCGCCGCCGCGGCCGGGACGGCGTCCCCGGCGAGCGCGAAGTCACGCCGGGTGACCTGCCCGGCCGCAACCACCACCGCGGCCGTCTCGCCGGGCAGACCGGTGTAGAAGACCCGGATCCTGGTCTCGCCCGCCGGCACATCGGCGAAAAGGTAGCCACCGGCGGAGTCGGTGAAGGTTTCGCGGCCGGTGCTTTCGAGCGTGACGCGGGCCAGCTCGAGATATTCGCCGCTGGCGGCGAAGGAAACACGCCCGGTCAACGTGCCGGTGCGCGTCTCGGCGGCCGGTAGAGTGTAGCAGCAGGAGAGCAGCGCAAGTAGCAGGCTTGCGACACCCGGCGATTGACGGGAAGGCGAGATCCTTGGCATGGGGTTTACGGGAGCGCGGTTGGATAAGCTCCCTAATCGTGCGTAGGCACGCAAGCGCCGGTTGGATCGCCGTAGCCTCGAAGTCGCGGTAAACCCGCCGATGCGTTGTTCCCGGTTACGCTGGTTGCCCGCCTGAGCGAACCGGGTTCTCTGCCGCGGCTGACAGGCGGCCTTCACTCACGTCGGGTCTGTCCGGCGGACTTGCCTTCGCGCACAGGACCGGAGAGGTCGGGGGGAACGATGCGCGCGCTGTTCCCGCTCCTTTTTCTTGGCGCCGGGGTTTTTGCGCTGGCGGCAGCTGATGTGGCGGGCCCGCTCCGGCTGAAGGTCGCCGCCATCTCGCTGGAGCCGGTGAAACTGGATGTCGCGGGAAACGCCACGCAGCTGGAACACGCGTTCCGCGCGGCGGCGGCCGGGGGAGCGAAGCTGGCCGTGGCGCCGGAGGGAGTGCTGGAGGGGTACATCGTGAACGACGTGCTGGCGGGGATCATTCCGGTCGAGCGCATGCGGGACGTCGCTCTTCCGCTGGATCATCCGATGATCGACCGTTTTCGTGCCTTGGCGCGCGAACTGGACCTGTGCCTGGTCTTCGGGTTCGCGGAGAGCGTCGGCGCGGACGTCTTCAATACGGCGATTTTCATCGACCAGACCGGTGCGATTCGGGGCCGTTATCACAAGATGCAGTTCGCCGAGGGTTATCATCCCGACTGGTGGTGGAATCGGCTCGGGGAAACCAGCCGCGCCTTCGACACGCCTTTCGGGCGCTGCGGCATCCTTATCTGCAACGATCGTTGGAATCCCGCGCTTGCGCGCATTCCGGCGCTCGATGGCGCGCAATTCCTCGTCATCCCCGCCTACGGGTCCACCGCGTCGTCGCAGGATCGCGAGGTGCGCGCGCGCGGGCGGGAGACCGGGCTGCCCGTGGTCCAGGCCAACGTGGGCGTGAGCCTGCTGGTCAACGGAGGCGAGATCGCCGCGGTGCGACGCGAAAAGGAGGCGGTCACCTTCGGTGAGATCGAGATCCCGCCGCCGCGCGCGGCGGATCCGGCCGCCCGCGACAAGGAGGAAAAGGGGTTTCTGGAGTGGCGCGCGGCGGAGATGCGTCGCCGGTTCGAGGCGAAGCGTCACGCTGGCCCCGCGGGCGCGCGGCCCAGCGGGTGAAACGCCCGCGGCGGTTTCCCGTTGAGTCCGAACCGCGATGCGCGTTCCAAAAAACCTCGTATTCTACCAGCCACGCATCGCGGGTCCGGCCCGTACCTTGGCCGCCGTTCGTTTTTACCCTTACGATGAACCCCATAAATCCCGCAGACGGAGCTCTTCAACGTGCGTCTGTCTTCGCCACGCGATCAGGTGAGCGCCTACGTTTCCGACACGAGGGTACGATTCTAACCGCAGCCCTCCTCGGTCTGTCCCTGCCGCTTCTCGGCCAGACAGCCCCCGCTTCATCCTCCGGTTCGTCCGGTGCGGTCGCCGTGGAGCTTTCGCCGTTCGTCGTGCAGGAACGGGCCGACGCCGGCTGGATCGCCACCGAAACCCTCGCCGGCACGCGGCTGCGGACGAACCTGAAGGACCTGCCGAACCAGATCGAGACGCTCACGGCCGACTTTATGCGTGATCTCGGCCTCACGAGCCTCAACGAGGCGCTGATCTACTCCGCCAACGTCGAGAACACCTCCGACTATGTTCCGGCCACGGCCACCAACGTCGTTGCCACCCCGACCCGGGGCGGCCGTGTGCGCGGCATCGGAACCGGCACGCTGACGCGGAATTATTTCCCCGTTCTGAACCCGACCGACAACTTCAACCTCGACCGGGCCACGATCGCCAGCGGACCCAACGCCATCCTGTTCGGTCTTGGCAGCCCGGCGGGCATCCTCGACTCCACACCCGCCCGCGCGCAGATGCGCAACCAGTACGGGCTCGAGCTCCAGTACGACTCGGAGAGCTCGAAGCGAGCCACGTTCGACGCCAACACCGTCGTCGCGCCCGGGAAGCTCGCCGTTCGCCTCATGGGACTGAGCAAGCGGCAGTACACCGAGAGGAAACCGAACCTCGACCGTGACGACCGGATTTATGGCGCGCTCACCTTCACGCCGTTCAAGAACACGACGTTGATCCTTCAGGGCGAACGCGACAAGCGGACCTGGAACCGGGCGGGGCGCACCGCGCCCACCGACCGCGTCACACCCTGGCTGCGCGCCAACCAGATTCCCGGCAGCGGATACACGAGCGCCAAGCCGATCTTCAACAACACGTCTCTCGCAGCTCTTACCAACAACGTGATCTTCACGCAGGACGGCCTGAACCCGGTGGTGATCCAGGGCGGTTCGGTTCCGATCCGCAGCTGGAACAACGCGGTCATTGTCCGGGGACCCGGCGCGCTGCCCGGGGTGGATCCGGTGTTCGATGCCGGCGCGAGCTACACTATCCTCGATCCATCGATCTTCCCGTTCGACGTGAACCTTCCCGGCTCGTCCCGCACCAACTTGATCGGGGCCTACACGAAGACCGTGATCCTTGAACAACGGATCACGAGCGGGCTCTTCCTTGAAGTGGCCTACAACCGGGAGGACTCATTCAACCATGCACTGAGCGTCGGTGGACTGGCCAACAGCTACGACTCGCCCTTGTCCGTTGACGCCAACCAGTTCGTCCCGGGCACCACCACGCCCAACCCGAATGCGGGCAAGTTCTACTTCCAGGGGGACACCGGCAGCGACCTCACCTTCGACTCCCGCAGCGACTGGCGCGCCACTTTGAGCTACGAGGTCGACCTCGCGCGGGAGTTCGCGCGGCGCGGCGCTTGGGCTCGTTGGCTCGGCCGGCATCGCTTCAGCGGGCTTTACACGGAGTCCCGGCAGGAGACCGTCGGGCAGCAGAACTTCAACCGCCGCATCCTCGACGACCCGGTCATCGCGGGTGTGGCGCTGCGCGCGAAGAACCAGCAAAACTGGGCGCAGCACGCGACCCGCCTGCCGGTCTTCCGGCACTACTTCAACGATCCCTATGAACCGACGCTCGCCGCCGGTTCCATGCTGGGCGACTGGAAGATGACCGACTCCAACGGCCAGCCGTTCACCCTCTACGCCTACGACACGCCCCTGCGGTCCGCCGCCAGCGGCAAGCGTCTCGCGGCGCAGGCGGCTGCCACCGGTGCCCGCAACCGCACGAACGCGCTCGTTTTCGCCTGGCAAGGCGCCTTCCTGCGCGACCGCGGCGGCTTGGAACGCCTGGTGCTGACTTATGGTTACCGCAGGGACGCGGCCCGCTCGGCCACGCTGGATGCCGCCTCGGTCGCGCAGGATTTCTCGGGCCTGTTTCCCGTGCTTTGGGACGCCGGTTGGGACACCTTCGGTGCCGGCCAGCAGGGCATCAATCGGAGCATCGGCGTTGTGGCGCGGCCCCTGAGGTGGCTCACCGGATTCTACAACCACTCGACAACCTTTGATCTCAACATCGGGCGCTACGATCCGTTTGGGAACGACATCCCAGGCGCCGGGGGCAAGGGCCGCGACTACGGCATCCAGCTGGACCTGTGGTCCGACCGGGTCGCGCTCCGGCTCAACAAGTATGAAAATTCCGTCGGTCCCCAGCGCGCTTCGAATCAGATCAACCAGTTCCGGGATACTTTCTTCAACCTCGAGCAGCGCGTGCTCGCGCTCGATCCGTCGGCCCCGACCATCAACGTCAACGACGGCAACCGCCGGGGTTACCGCACCGCCGGCCGTCCGGCCTACTTCATCATGTCCGACGCCCGATCCACGGGGTACGAGGCCGAGTTGAGCATCAGCCCGACGAGGAATTGGAACATCCGGCTCAACGGGGCGATGTCGGAGGCTGTCGAATCAAACATCGGAAACCCTTGGTTCGCCTGGCGCGACGCACGACTGCCGGTCTGGACCGGCGTGGTGGCTAAGAATGGCGAGGTCGACTCCGCCGGTCGTCCGGTCACGTGGAAGACAGCCCCCTTCAGCACCTCGGCGCCCACCGGGCAGACGCTGGAGCAGTACTACAACAGCGCCCTCGTGGGTCAGGCGCTGGCCTTCATGTCCGCCGCCGACGGACGCGCCACCGACACCGCCCGCGGGGCCCGGATGAATGCGATCGCCAATTACCGATTTCGCGAGGGGCGCCTGAAGGGCTTCAACGTCGGAGGTGCCGTGCGCTGGCGCGCCGCACCGACGATCGGTTACGGCGTCAAGACCACCTCGACTGGAAGCACCGTGCTGGATCTCGGGAAGGCCTTCCGTGGGAAGAGCGAGTCTTACGTGGATTTCATCGCGGGCTATCGCGGGAGGATCAAATCGTTCGGTGGCTTCGCGTACCGCGCGCAGCTGAATGTGCGCAATTTCCTCAACGAGCACGATCCGATCCCCGTCGGCGCGCTCACCACGGGAGCGGTCTCGCGTCTCGCTACCGTCGACGCCCGCCTCTTCGTCCTAACCTTCGGTTTCGACCTTTGAAAGACCGCCGGCCGCCCATTCCGGAATCCGCTCCCCCCGATCGCGGCGCGGCGAAGGCCCGCGTCGTTCCACGGCCGCGATGGCGGGCCACTTTGGCGGTCGCCTTGCTCGGCGCCGGCCGGCTCATCGCCGCCGAGGAGGCGCCGCCCAACTTTGTGGTCATCCTCGCCGACGATCTCGGCTACGGGGATCTTGGCTGCTACGGCCATCCCCGGCACCGCACGCCGCACCTGGATCGGCTCGCCGCCGAAGGCCTGCGTTTCACGGATTTCCACAGCAATGGACCGATGTGCTCGCCGACCCGCGCGGCGCTCATGACCGGTCTTTACCCGAGCCGCTTCGGCCGGAACATGGAGACGGCGCTCAGCAACCGGGATGATCGGAACGCCGGCCTTCCGCTCGCGGCGGTCACGATCGCGGAGGGACTGCGGGAGCGCGGCTACGCCACCGGCGCGTTCGGCAAATGGCATCTCGGCTATGAGGCGCCTTTCGTTCCCACCCGCCAGGGTTTCGACGAGTTCCGCGGTTTGCTTTCCGGTGACGGGGACCATCACACCCATCGCGACCGCGGGGGCCGCCCCGATTGGTGGCACAATGAGGACCCGGTGACGGAAAGCGGTTACACGGCGGAACTCCTCACGCGGCACAGCATTGCCTTCCTCGAGCGCAACCAGTCGCGGCCGTTCCTGCTCTATCTCTCGCACCTCGCCATCCATTTCCCGTGGCAGGGCCCGCAGGATCCGCCCCACCGCACAGAGGCGCGGGACTACGAGACGGAAAAGTGGGGCGTCATCCCGGATCCCGCCAACGTCGCGCCGCATGTCCAGGCCATGGTGGAGTCTCTGGACGCCAGCGTGGGCGCCGTGATGGCCGCCTTGCGCCGCCTGAAGCTGGATGGCCGGACCTTCGTCTTTTTCACATCCGACAATGGCGGGTACATCAACTACGGCCCCAAATTCCGGAACATCTCGAGCAACGGCCCGCTGCGTGGACAGAAAACCGAGCTCTACGAGGGCGGGCACCGGGTGCCCGCGATCGCCTGGTGGCCGGGTCGCATCGTATCCGGAACAACCGCGGCAACCGCGCTCAGCTTCGACCTTTTCCCCACGCTGCTGAACCTCGCGGGCGCGCCGCGACCACCGAATGACGGCGCCGATCTCGCGCCCCTGCTTTTCGGCGGGCGGCCACTCGCGGACCGGACGCTGTTCTGGCGGGCCGGGCCCCGCCGGGCAGTGCGGCGCGGGCCGTGGAAGCTCGTGCTGCAAGGCGACGAAGCACCCCAGCTCTTCCAGCTGGCTGAAGACGTGGGAGAGTCGCGTGATCTGGCCGCGCGAGAGCCGGTGCGGGTGGCCGACCTGCGCGCGGCGCTCTCACGGTGGGAAAAAGACGTGGATCAATCCGCCCGCGCGTTCCAAGGTGCGGCTTCTTCGCCTTAGTCGCATGTCATCCCGGCCAGTTTTCCTCGCTTTGTACCGCCGATTCCGGGCCGCCGGCTTGATGGTCGCGCTGGCGGGTGCCCCGGCGGCCGACGCAGCGCCGAATGTCGTGCTTATTCTCGCCGATGACCTTGGGTGGGGTGATCTCGGCTGCTACGGGCAAAAGGAGATCCGCACGCCGAATTTGGACCGGCTTGCGGCGGAGGGAATGCGCTTCACGCAGTTCTACGCCGGTTCATCCGTTTGCGCGCCCTCGCGTTCATGCCTGATGTCTGGTCGGCACAACGGCCGCGGTCGCGTGCGCGACAACGTGCCCCACGGCATCCACCTGCTGGCGGGTGATCTCATCATTCCGGAGATTCTCCGCGGCGTGGGCTACCGCACCGGCGGCTTCGGCAAGTGGAGCCTCGGCGATCACGGCGAGGCGGGGGCGCCGTGGCGGAAGGGTTTCGCGGAATTCTACGGCTACCCCAATCAGGATCACGCGCATTTCTACTACCCGCATTTTCTCTGGGACACCAACCGCGTGGTGCTGCTCCCGGGCAACCGACCGGGCGTCCCCGCCGCGCGCCGCGAGTACGCCCCCGATCTGCTCCTTGCCCGGGCTCTGCGGTTCCTCGAGGCGGCGCGCGACGACCGGCGGCCTTTCTTTCTCTATTTTCCAACCATCCTGCCGCATTGGTCGGAGTTTCCAAAGGACTCGCCGGATTCGCATCCGGTGCCGGATGACGCACCGTATTCGGAGCGTCCATGGCCGCAGGTGGAGCGCAATTACGCCGCGATGGTCACCCGGCTGGATCGCGACATCGGACGCCTGCTCGCCATGCTCGGGGAACTGGGACTCGAGCGCGACACGCTCGTGCTTTTCACGAGCGACAACGGTCCCTCGGGTGAAACCATCCATCGGCCGGATTTTTTCCGCAGCGCCGGGCCGTTCCGTGGGAGCAAGCGTCACCTCCACGAGGGGGGCATTCGGGTGCCCTTGTTGGCGCGATGGCCCGGCGTGATCGCCCCGGGTGGGGTGAGCGGCGTTGTGGCCGGTCATTGGGACGTTCTCCCCACGCTCGCGGAGTTGGCGGGAGCTCCCGTGCCGAAGGACATCGACGGGTTATCCCTCGCGCCGGTGTTTCGGGGAAGCGCGCGTCCGCGGGAGCACGAGTTCCTCTACTGGGATTACGGTCACGCCCGGGACGCTTTCCTGCAGGCGGTGCGCGCCGGCGATTGGAAAGCGGTGCGGCCGGCGCTCAACCAGCCGACCGAACTTTACGATCTGGCGGTTGACCCGGGTGAGAGCCGCGACCTCGCGCCGCAGCGGCCCGAGGTCGTCGCGCGGATGGAGGGCCTCATGCAACGCGCCTTCGAGCCTTCGCCGGATTATCCGTTGAAATCCGCTGCGGAGCGGCGGCGAAAATAAGGGATCGGCGGGCCTGCATCCCTTCACTCGTGAACGCGTTTCAGCGTAGGGCGTCGGGCCGAGCGCGAGCCCATCCGCTCCGGATCATCCGAAGCGGGAGACGAGGTTTCCGCCCCATACTTGTCCTCGCTGCAGGTTTAATTTCGTCCGTGTTGTGCGCCACTGCCGCCTCGACGGTGCGTCCGCCGAACGTCCTTTTCCTCGCCTCCGACGACCTGCGGGACAACCTGGGATGCTTGGGTGATCCGGTGGCGCGGACGCCTCACCTTGACGCTCTAGCCGGACGCGGGGTTCTGTTCGAACGCGCCTACTGCCAGCAAGCTCTGTGCAACCCGTCGCGGGCCTCATTGTTGACCGGACGGCGGCCGGACACCCTGCGGGTCTGGAACCTCCCCACGCATTTTCGCGAGACGCGGCCCGACGTCGTCACCCTGCCGCAGCATTTCAAGCAGCACGGGTATTTCACGCGCAACATCGGGAAGATCTTCCACAACTGGCGCACGAGGATTCAGGGGGATCCGGACTCTTGGAGCGTACCCGCGGAGCTACATTTCGCCTCCCACGGCTCCGATGTCCCGGTCCTGGACGGCGGCACCGCGCCGCCGAACGTCGCGCGG